>CAXTPP010000082.1:0-15721 GCA_964246185.1 uncultured Acetobacteraceae bacterium | reverse complement strand
CCACCCCCCACCCAAACAAGTGCCGCGCCAACTCCACCATCCCGCCCGCCGTGAACCGCACCAGCAACGACCCGTCGGCCTGCTTCTCCATCACCTGGCTCGGGTGGAACAGGAACTGCCCGGCATCCTGCGCCGCCGCCGAGAACCGCAGCGCCACCGTCTGCCGCTTCTCCTGGAACACCCCGAACGACCGCGCCGCGTGTTGCCGATGCTCCAGCCGTCCGGTAGCGGCGTGGCCGGCCCGGCGGGCTGTGGTGCCACGATCCGGTCCAGCCGCCACAGCACCGGGCGCTCCCGCCCCTGCTCCGGCCTCACCAGGTAATAGGACCGCCCATGCAGCAGCCTCCAGGGCGACGCCACGCGCTCCCGCCCGGCCCCGTATTGGAAGCGCAGTGCCGCGTTCGCCTTCAGCGCGGCGCGCACCGTCGCCAGCAGCGCCGCACCCGCCACCGGGCGCGGGCCGGCCTGCATGGCGTGGCCCTCGGCCAGCATCAGCGCCTCCAAATCCGGCGCGACCCGGCTGCGGACGGCAGGACGCAGCGAGGACTCGGTCTTCGCCGCCAAGCTGCGCAGCAGCGCCGCGCGCGGCGCGCCGCCCCAGGCCTCCAGCGCGCCCGCCGCGGCGTGCAGCTCGGCCAGTTCGTCAACGCTCGGAGCTTGCATGAAGCCGTCCAGGCCGCCGGGGATGCGGAACCGCTTTCGCCCGCCTTCCGTCACCTCCTGCAGCTGCGGGAACAACACGCGCAGCGCGTCCCGCATGCGCTCGGCCGTCCGCCGGTCGGCACCGACGGACGCCGCCATCTCCTCCAGCGTCAGCCCTTCAGCACTGCCGGGCAGGGTGTGCGCCAACGACAGCAACCCGGCGGCTTTCTCGTGGCGCATGACGCTCCTGGTGGGATCAGGTCCGGTTCCGGTGAACCGCCTCGCTACAGCCCCCGCCGGGCCAGCGCAAAATGCGCCGGCCATTTGCGCGGGCGGCGTTGCGGCACCGCCACCGCGCGCAGCTTCAGCGGGTTTTTTCCATCGCCTCGCGCCGGCCTTCCAGCTCCAGCCATTGCTCCTCCGCCGCCGCCAGCTTGGCCTGCGCGGCTGCCAGGGCCGCCGTCGCCTCCGCGAACCGGGCTGGCCGGCGGCGGTACAGGTCAGGGTCCGCCAGCTCGCGTTGCAGCGCCGCCACCTGCCGCTCCAGCATCGCCACCTCGCCGGGCAGCGTGTCGAGCATCTGCTTATCCTTGAACGACATCTTCGCCGGCTTGCCCGGCTTGCCCTGCACCTTGCCCGCCGGGCGCACCGTGTCCGGCACGGCCGGCGCGCCGCGCTGGGCCAGCATGTCGCTGTAACCGCCGGCGTACTCCGTCCAATGCCCGCCGCCGTCCGCCGCGAGGGTGGAGGTGACGACACGGTCCAGGAAGTCCCGGTCGTGGCTGACCAGCAGCACGGTGCCGGGATAGTCGGCCAGCAGCTCCTGCAGCAGGTCGAGCGTCTCCAGGTCGAGGTCGTTGGTCGGCTCGTCCAGGATCAGCAGGTTGGACGGCCGGGCCAGCGCGCAGGCCAGCAGCAGCCGCCCGCGCTCGCCGCCGGACAGCATGCCGACCGGGGTGCGCGCCTGCTCCGGGCGGAAAAGGAAATCCTTCATGTAGCCGACCACGTGGCGCGGCTGCCCCGCCACCGTCACCTGGTCGCCGTCGCCGCCGGTCAGCGTGTCCTGCAGGGTGCGTGCCGGGTCGAGGGTGGCGCGCTGCTGGTCGAGCGTCACCGGCTGCAGGTTGGCGCCGAGCACGACGCTGCCGGCGTCCGGCTGGTCCACCCCGGTCATCAGCCGCAGCAGCGTCGTCTTGCCCGCGCCGTTCGGGCCGATGATGCCCAGCCGGTCCGCCCGCAGCACCCGCAGCGACAAATCCTGCACGATGGGCCGCTCGCCGTACGAGCGGCTGACGTGCTCGGCCACCATAACCTGCTTGCCGCTCATCTCGCCCTCGGCCGCCGCCATCTTCAGCCCGGTTCCCGGCCCGCCCATCTCCCGCCGCTTCGCCCGCAGCCCCGCCAGCTCCGCGACCCGGCGCACGTTGCGCTTGCGCCGTGCGGTGACGCCGTAGGTGATCCAGTGCTCCTCGCGCACGATCTGCCGGTTGAGCTTCTGCCGGTCGCGCGCCTCCTGCTCGGCCACCTCCTCGCGCCAGGCCTCGAAATGCTCGAAGCCGCGGTCCATGCGCCGGGTCACGCCGCCTTCCAGCCACACCACGGTGCGGCCCACGGTCTGCAACATGCGGCGGTCATGGCTGATGAGCACGATGCCGGCGCGGGTCGACGCCAGCTCCTTCTCCAGCCACTCGATGGCGGGCAGGTCCAGGTGGTTGGTCGGCTCGTCCAGCAGCAGCAGGTCCGGCGAGGGCGCCAGCGCGCGGGCCAGCGCCGCCCGCCGCGCCTCGCCGCCGGAGAGGTTCGCAGGGTTCTCCGCGCCGGTCAGGCCGAGCCGGTCCAGCAGGGCGGGGCCGCGGTGCTCGTCATCGCCGGCGCCGAGGCCGTCCTGCACGTAGTCGAGCGTGGTGGCGAAGCCGGTGAGGTCCGGCTCCTGCGGCAGGTAGCGCACCGTGGCGCCGGGCTGCACGAACCGCGTGCCGCCGTCCGGGCGCATTATGCCGGCAGCGATCTTGAGCAGGGTGGACTTGCCGGAGCCGTTGCGGCCCACGAGGCAGATGCGCTCGCCCGCGCCGACGCCGATGGTCGCGCCGTCCAGCAGGGCCTGGGTGCCCAGGGTGGCGCGGATGTCTTGCAATAACAGGAGGGGAGGGGGCATGGCGCTGATATGGTGCAGTGCGGGACGATTTCTTCTCCCTCTCCCCTCATGGGAGAGGGCCGGGGTAAGGGGCGCCACCCACCCGACCTACGCCTTGTACTCGCCCCTCACCCAACCCTCTCCCGCAAGGGGAGAGGGCTTTCAGCATCCAGGGTCGCTAGAACGGCACAGGAAAGGTCTTGCTCAGCCGGTTCGGCTCCGTGGCGTTCGGTCCGCCGCCGATGCCCTGCGCGCCCGGCGGCAGGCTGCCTGCCGGCTGCGGCTCGCTGGCGGAGGACTCCGCGGCGGCGGGGGACTGGCCGGACACGAAAGGCGGCCCGCCCAGGTGCATATTGCACCCGCCGAGCCATAGGCAGGCGGCGATGGGGAAAGCGCGCATCGCCGCCTTCCGGATCAGGCCATCTGGCTTTCGGCGAACTCGTAGTTCGCCAGCTTGTCCAGCCAGTTGGTCACGTAGTCCGGGCGGCGGTTGCGGAAGTCCAGGTAGTAGCTGTGCTCCCATACGTCGATGCCGAGCAGCGCCTTGCCGTCGCCGGTGGCGACCGGGTTGGAGCCGTTCGGCGTCTTGGTCACCTTCAGCTTGCCGTCCGTGCCCAGCACCAGCCAGGCCCAGCCGGAGCCGAACTGCGTGGTGGCGGCGGTCTTGAACGCCTCCTTGAACCTGTCCATGCCGCCGAGGTCCTCGGTGATCTTCTGGCCGAGCCTGGCGGGCACCTTGCCGCCGCTGGTCGGGCTCATCGCCTGCCAGAACAGGATGTGGTTGTAGTGCTGGCCCGCGTTGTTGAACACCGGGCCACCCTCGGACGCGGTGTGCTTGACGATGTCCTCCAGCGACTTGCCTTGCAACGCCGGGTCCTTCTCGACGAAGCCGTTCAGCGCCGTGACGTAAGCCTGGTGGTGCTTGTCGTGGTGCAGCTCCATCGTCTCCTGGCACATGCCTTGGGCGGCGAGCGCCGAGTGGGCGTAGGGCAGGGCGGGAAGTTCGAATGCCATGGCGGCCTCCTGGATTGGTATGCGGGCGGACCATCCTGCCCGGGTTCACTCACGTCAAGCGCGCCAGCCCCCATCTTCGTTGCATGACGCAGCCATCCCCGCTCTCGCCAGTCGGCGCCATCGTTCGCCGTTCGGACCCGGACCGCTTCCTCACCGCCCTGTTCGCGCCGCCGGACAAGCGGGAGGCGCTGTTCACCCTGTATGCGTTCAACCACGAGGCCGCCCGCGCGCACGAGGCGACGCAGCAGCCGATGATCGCGCTGATCCGCCTGCAATGGTGGCGCGAGGTGGTGGAAGGCGCGCGCAAGACGCACGAGGTGGCGACCCCGCTCAGCGACCTGCTGGAGTCCGGCGCGCTCGACCCGGCGGAGCTGCTTTGCGTGCTGGACGCGCGCGAGGTCACCGAGCTGGCGACGGTGGCGGAATGGCGGGACTGGCTGCTGTCCGGCCCTGGCGCGCTGGCGGTGGCGGCCGGCCGGCTGCTCGGGGCTGCGGACACGACGCCCTTGCGCGCGCTGGGCGCAGGCTACGCCGCGGCGGGCCTGCTCCGCAGCGTGGCGCCCCTCGCGCGCAGCGGCCAGTGCCTGCTGCCGGCCGACCTGCTCGAAGCGCACGGGCTGTCATCGGAGGCGGTGGTGGCGGACCCGAGCGCGCCAGGCCTGCAAGCGGTGGCGGCGGCGTTGGCGAAAGAGGGGCAGTCGCTGCTCGGAACGCCGCGCCGCCGCAGCAAGGGTCTGGCCGCCGCGCTGCCGGCCGTGCTCGCCCGGCGGGATTTGCGCCGCACCCCTGCACGGCTCATGGACCCTGCGCCGCGCGGCCTGGCCGACCGGCTCGCCGTGACGGCCGCGGCTGCGGCCGGGCGGGCGTGACGCGCTGGCAGCGGCGGTGTCGCCGGAACCGTGCTACCGTCGTTCCATGTTCCAAGAGCAATCCATGCTGATCGTGCCCGTCGTCATCCTGGGATTCCTGCTGCTGCTCGTCCTGCGCACGGTGCGGGTGATGCAGGAGTGGAACCGCGCCGTCGTGCTGCGGCTGGGCCGGTTCCACGCGCTGAAAGGGCCGGGGCTGTTCTTCGTCATCCCGCTGATCGACCAGGTGGCGTTCGTCATCGACATGCGGGTGGAGACCAACACCATCACCGCCGAGCAGGCGCTGACCAAGGACACCGTGGCCGTCGGCGTGGATGCGATCGTGTTCTGGCAGGTGACGGACCCGCGCGCCGCGGCGATCAACATCGCCAACTACCGCCAGGCGATCGAGCGGGTGGCGCAGACCAGCCTGCGCGAGATGATCGGCTCGACCGACCTCAGCCGCCTGCTGAGCGACCGCAAGTCCGCCGACGAGCAGCTGCGCATCACCATCGGCGGCAAGACCGGCACCTGGGGCGTGGCGATCCGCTCGGTGGAGATCAAGGACGTGTCGATCCCGCCCGGCCTGCAGGACGCGATGAGCAGCCAGGCGCAGGCGGAGCGCGAGAAGCAGGCCCGGGTGACGCTGGCCTCGGCCGAGCAGGCGATCGCGCAGCAAGTGCTGCTGGCCGCCGAGATCTACGGCAAGGACCCGGTGGCGCTGCAGCTGCGGCAGATGAACCTGCTGTACGAGATGAACAAGGAGCGTGGCAGCACGGTGCTGATCCCGACCGACATGGCCAACGCGCTCGGGGCGGCGTTCAAGCCGAAGTAGCTGGCGGGCTTACCCCTTCTTCTGGCGCGCAGGGTGCGCCCAGCGCCAGGGGCGCGCTTCGAGGAAGGCCAGCATCTCTGCGCCCAGCAGTCCGATGAAAACGCCTATGATGCGGGCATCGGTTCCCGTCTGAGTGCCGATCTGCCAGAACAGGAGTGCGCCCGAGGCGAAGCCACCTACGCACGGCCATAGCCGTCATGGCGGTTGGCGCGCCCCCCAGCCAACCAGCATCACCTCCTGGAACAGCATAGGGCCGACGAGCATCAGGAAGACGAATTCCCAAAGCCGGACATGCCAGAAGCCGTGCTTCAAGCGGGTCGGCTCGGCCGCGCCGCTCATGCCGGTTCCTCCCCCGCCACGCCCAGCCGGCCGGCCAGGTCCTGGATGAACTGCCATGCGACCCGGCCGGACCGCCCGCCGCGCCCGGCGGACCACGCCACCGCCTCGGCCCGCAGCGCCTCCGTTCCGATCGCCAGGCCCATGTCCCGCGCGTAGCCCTCGACCATGGCGAGGTAGGTCGGCTGGTCGCACTGGTGGAAGCCGATCCATAGGCCGAACCGGTCGGACAGCGACACCTTCTCCTCGACCGCCTCGCCCGGGTTGATGGCGCTGCCGCGCTCGTTGTCGATCATGTCGCGCGGCATCAGGTGGCGGCGGTTGGAGGTGGCATAGAACAGCACGTTGGCCGGGCGTCCCTCAATGCCGCCGTCCAGCACCGATTTCAGCGCCTTGTAATCGGCGTCCTCCCGCTCGAACGACAGGTCGTCGCAGAACACCAGGCAGCGCCTTGCGGACGGGCGGAGGACGTTCAGCAGCTCCGGCAGGCTCACGATGTCCTCGCGCGCGATCTCGATCAGTGCGACGCTGCCGGAGCGCCGGGCCAGCGCCTCGGCGTGCGCGGCCTTCACCAGGGAGGACTTGCCCATGCCGCGCGCGCCCCACAGCATGGCGTTGTTGGCCGGCAGCCCGGCGGCGAAGCGCAGCGTGTTGGCCAGCAGCCGCTCCCGCTGCGGCTCCACGCCCTGCAGCAGCTCCAGCTTGACCCGAGCCACCCGCGCCACCGGCTGCAGGCGCGCGCCGGCCGGGTGCCAGATAAATGCATCCGCATCGGCCAGCGCCACGGCCGCGGGGACAGGCGGGGCCAGGCGGTCCAGCGCGTCGGCGATGCGCTGGAGCAGGGGGGCTAGGCTGGTGTCCACGGTCGGTCGCCTCGGCTTGACGGGTTGGCTTGACTGGTCGGCTTGACGGGGGGGCGGCGCAAACTATGGTCCGCCGCCATCCACGGCAACCCGGACCATTCGATGTTCATCAGCCCAGCCTATGCCCAAGCCTCAGGTGGTGCGCTCGGCGGGGCGCTCGCTCAGTACTCGCAGTTCCTGCCGATCGTGCTGATCTTCGGCGTGTTCTACTTCCTGCTGATCCGCCCGCAGCAGACCGCGCAGAAGAAGCTGAAAACCCGCCTGGCCGCCTTGCGCCGCGGCGACAAGGTGGTGACCGGCGGCGGCCTGGTCGGCGTGGTGCAGCGGGTGAAGGAAGGCAGCAACGAAGTCGAGATCGAACTGGCGCCCAACGTGCGGGTGACGGCGGTGCGCGAGACGATCAACACGGTGATCGAACCGGTGGCGGCGAACGACGTGAAGAAGTGACTGTCCGGCCTCGTCGCGCGCCGCGGCTGTCCGGCGAATCGAGGGACAAGCTGTAGATTCTGGGACAAGTCATGGTGTCCGGCAAGATTTAATCTGATGGCGGACTTGAATAAAGCCCGGCGATCGTCAACAATTCGCAGTGAGATTGGCGAGCGTTCCTGCTTGGATGCGGGATCTGCGACATCAGTCTGACGGACACGCAAGAGCAGTGCAGAGGATAGAGTAGTTGAGACCCCCCAAGGACAGCCGCCAGCGGCAACCGCGTCGTCGCGGATTCGACGACGACAACTTCTTCGGCAACACGCCGTCGCCGCCCACCTTTCCCTCGTTCTCGACGCCATCCTCCACGCCGCAGCTTCAGGCGTCGGTGAAGTGGTACAACTCCGAGAAGGGGTTCGGCTTCGTCGAGCTGGCGGACGGCACCGGGGACGTATTCCTGCACGCCAACGCGCTGCAGGCCTCCGGCTTCCAGCAGGTCAGCCCCGGCGCCACCTTGCAGGTTCGCGTCGGCCAGGGCCAGAAGGGCCGCCAGGTCGAGCAGGTGGTTTCGGTCGATGAGAGCACCGCGACGCAGGGCAAGGCAGCGCCCCGCTCCGGCGGCTACGGCGACGCTCCCCGCGGCCCGCGCCCGCCCCGGCCGCAGGACAGCGGCCCAGGCGTCGAGATGACCGGCACCGTCAAGTGGTACGACCCAAACAAGGGGTTCGGCTTCATCTCGCCGCAGGATGGCAGCAAGGACGTGTTCGTCCACGCGACCGCCCTGGAACGCGCCGGCCACCCGCCGCTGACGGAGGGCCAGTCGGTCCGCGTCGTGGTCGGGCAGGGGCAGAAAGGCCCCGAGGTGCGCTCGATCATCGGGGACTGAGCGCCTCAGGGCCGAGTTGGTTTGCGGGCCTTTCCATGCGTGGGAGGGCCCGTTTGCTTTGAGGGCTGCCGACGGCGTTTAGAAGGCAACCCGCCGATATCCGGGCTGCTTGCCCCCGGCAGCGGGCAAGCCGGATTTCAAATCCGCAGGCACCTCAAGATGGGAACTGGATTATGGCTGATGCTCCTGAGTATGTGCCGCCGGACGTCTGGACGTGGAAGCGCGGAAACGGCGGCGTTTTTGCGTCTATCAACCGCCCAATCGCGGGCGCCACGCACGACAAGGATCTGCCGGTCGGCCGTCATCCGTTGCAGCTCTATTCCCTGGGAACGCCGAACGGCATGAAAGTCACGGTCATGCTGGAAGAATTGCTGGAGCTTGGCCATGCAGGGGCCGAGTATGATGCCTGGCTGATCCGCATCGACAAAGGCGACCAATTCGGCAGCGGCTTCGTCGCGGTGAACCCAAACTCCAAGATCCCGGCGTTGATGGACCGCAGCGGGCCAGCGCCGGTCCGAGTCTTCGAATCGGGTGCGATCCTGATGTATCTGGCGGAGAAGTTCGCCGCCTTCCTGCCGACGGAGGCCGCCATGCGTGCTGAGTGCCTGTCTTGGCTGTTCTGGCAGATGGGCAGCGCGCCCTTCCTCGGCGGCGGTTTCGGCCACTTCTACGTTTATGCGCCGGCAAAGATCGAGTATGCTATCGACCGGTTCGCCATGGAGGCGAAGCGCCAACTCGACGTTCTGGACCGGCGCCTGGCGGATAACGAGTACCTGTCAGGACGCGACTACTCGATCGCCGACATGGCCGTTTGGACCTGGTATGGCAGCCTGGCCAGAGGGGAGCTTTACGGGACGGCAAACCTTTTCCTTCAGGTGCAGGACTACAAGCATGTGCAGCGCTGGGCCGAGCTGATCGCCGCACGCCCAGCCGTGCAGCGCGGGCGCATGGTGAACCGGGTCATCGGCGAACCCTCCAGCCAATTGCATGAACGCCACGATGCCGGCGACTTCGCCACTAGAACACAGGACAAGCTTTCACCCGTGGCATGATGCTGCACGCCGCCCAGCCTGATCGGCAACCACCTCGCCACCCTTTCGCATCCTGGCCAAAGCCATCTAGGCTCCCTGCCATGATCTCCCTCATCCTCTCGGCCCTCGCCTTCATCGGCATCCACATCGGCGTCTCCGGCTCCACCCTGCGGGACCGCGCGGTCGCCGCCATCGGCCTGCGCGGCTACATGGTGGCGTTTTCCCTGGCGTCGGTGGCGGCCATCGCTTGGCTCGTGGCCTCCTACAACACCGCGCCGTACGTCGAGAGCTGGGGCCAGCTGGAGTGGTGGAAGCCGTTCCAGATCGTGCTCATGCTGCCGGCGTTCCTGCTCGTGGTCATCGGGTTGGCCACGCCCAACCCGACATCGGTGGCGCAGGAAGGCCTGGTCAGCCAAGCGCCGCGCGGCATCGTGCGGGTCACCCGGCATCCCTTCCTGATGGGCGTCGCGATCTGGGCCGCCGTCCACCTCATCGGCAACGGGGACCTCGCCTCCTTCCTGTTCTTCGCGGCGCTCGCGGTGGTGGCCGTGGCCGGCACCCTGTCCATCGATGCCAAGCGCCGCCGGGTGCTGGGCGCGCAGGCCTGGGACGGGTTTGCCCGGCGCACCTCGATCGTCCCGTTCGCCGCCATCCTGCAAGGCCGCAACAGCTTCTCCGCCCGAGAACTGGGCTGGTGGCGGCCGGCGGCCGGCCTGCTGGCTTTCGCCCTGATGCTGGGCGGGCACTCGCACATCATCGGCATATCGCCGTTTCCGGCTTCCTGGTGAAGCCGCCGGGCGGCCGGGCATTCGACTGAATCATTGAGCGGAACAACCGGAAGGCTGCCCAGGCGTTACAATACCGATACGACTAATGGCGCTTCCAGGCGGGTCCATGATCTGCAACATGCCGCCCGGCCTACCAGCCGCCGACTTGGCTGCCCGAAACGCAGGAGACGTAACCCTGGCGAAACTTCTCATTCTCGTGCTGGCCAGCCTGCAGTTCGCCGCGTGCACCCCCTATCACGGGCCGATCACCAACGCCCCTTATGCTGGCAACGGCATCTCGCGGTAACTCTTCTTCTCTCGTGCGGGTAGGCGAAGGCGATACAGGTCATCAGACCGTGCTGGTGACGAAGTGCTGCAACTGGTCGTGCCCGGGCAGGCCGAGCCTCGCCGCCATGGGCCGCAAGCTCTTGCGTTCACCAGGTCCGAGCAGGCCACGCAGGTAGAACGGCGCCCAGGTCCGGGCGGTCTCGGGTCAGCTATGGAACACCGTTCTCCGGCGAGGCACGGAGTCGGTCCGGATCGAGGATGTTGCCGTTCCAGCCCGAAATTTCCTGCACGACGATCGTCCAGCCGTCCGCGATCCCGTCATTGTCCTTGGCGCGCGATGCGCCGGGGGAAAAGCCGGGAATGGCTTGGTTGCCGATAAGCAGATGCATGGCGACCGTCTTCTGACGGCCGTCGGCAGGGTCGGCATAGGTCTGCTGCGGATATTCCATGTAGCTCGTGGCGACCAGCTTCCCATCCACGATCAAGTCGATCAGGTTGCTGCCGTCGCCGCGCCAGTTGCCGACGAGGTCGTGGAAGCCATCGGACCAGTCGAACGGCGTACGCTCGAAGGGGGGCGAGTAGCCGCGGCCGTAGAACTGCCAGCCGCCGCCATTCGCCCAGTAGACCGGGTGCGGCTTGGTCTGCCACTTCGCGCCGTAGATGTCGGGCGTGCCGAAATCTATTTGGTAGCCGGTCGGCACGCCGTTGGCGCGGCGGGAGAAGTTGTCGTTCCAGTCGATCTCGAAGCCGGTCGGCGTGAGCCGTGTCAATGCGTTCGGGCCGCCGAAGCCTTTGAACGGGTCCTCGCCAGGGCCCGGCGGCAGCTGCTGCCCGGCTGCCAGCCAAATCGGCGCCCAGGAATGGTCTCCCTTCGGACTGCGGTAGCGCACCTTCAGCGTCGTGCCGGGCCGCCACTCGAAGGGCAGGCGCACCATCGCCCCCCAGACATGGCCTGGGCTGCAGTCCATGTGGTTATGCGAGCAGATGGCCCGCAAGTGCATCCCGTCCGGCTGCATCACGTGCAGGTCATCCGGCGCGCCGACGGGATAATGCCGCGCGACGGCCGCGAAGGTGTTGTTGTTGGCCTGGCCGGTGTCCATCGGGCTGCCGATCGCGGATTTCAGGTCGCCGTACACGTAGTTCAGGAAAAAGCGGTCCCGGATGGACTGCGAGGTCGTCATGTTGGCGCCGCGTTGTGCGCTGCCCAGCACGAGCGAGAACGCGTTGCGCGAACCCGGCGTCATCGTCAGCCCATCACCCGGCATCGCGCCAGGCAGCACGGGAAGCGGCTCGCGCGAGGGATTGCTCGGCGTCGTCAGAAAGTCGCCATCCGTCTCCCGTATGGCTGGCGTCGTTTCGGCAATGGCCAGGGGGGTCAGGGACGCGGTCGCCAGCGTGGCGGCCAGCAGCTTCGCAAGATGGGTGCTCATGGTGGACTCCATGCCGTTGCAGGGTTTGGCGGCTGCGCATCCGGCAAGGCTGCGAACCACTCGGCGTAGCACGTCGTGCGGGCCATGCGCCGGGTCAGGTCAGGCGCGCCGTCCAGCCACCAGGGCGGCCCGCGCTCGCCCAGGGCGTGCTTCGCCGCGTCCACCCGCTGCCGCGCCGCCTCCTGCGCCGGGGCGTTGCCCGCCCGCATGGCTTGGCCCTTGCCGCGCCGCGCGGCCATCAGCTCGCGGGTCAGCGCGGCCCGTGCGTCCTCCGTAAGCGCTGGGTCCGAGCAGCGCCAAAGCCGGCCACGCACCACGAAGTAGCGTCCGTCCGGAGTGATGGGCGGCACGGCTCAGGCCAGCGCCTCGGCGATGCGGTCAATCGCGATGCCAAGCTCGGCCGCGTCGCGGCAGACGCACATGCGCAGCCAGCCGGCCCCGGCGTCGCCGAACAGCTCGCCCGGCGCCAGCCCGACCCGTGCCCGCTCCAGCAGGTGCAGACATGCGGCGCGGCCGTCCGGCCAGCCTTCGACCTGGAAGAAGGCATACATCCCGCCGCGCGGCGGCGTCGTGAGCCGAACCCGGGACACCTCGCCCAGCCGGGCGTGCGCCAGTGCGACCCCAGCGCGGCAACGGTGGCAAATCTCCGCCACAAGCGGTTCGCCGCGGGTGAGCGCCGCAGCGCCGGCATCCTGGATGAAGTCGGCCGTGCCGCTGTTCAGGTATTGCGTCATGGCGCCCAGTTTGTCCGCGATGTCTGCCGGGTGGGTCAGCCAGCCCAGGCGGAAACCGGTCATCGCCCAGGCCTTGCTGAAGCTGTTGATGCCCAGCACCAGGTCGTCCGGCTCGGCCAGGGCCAGCATCGAAGGCGCGGCGGCACCCTCGAAATACAGCCGGCTGTAAACCTCGTCGGCGATGATCCAGAGGCCCCGCTCCCGGCCCAGGGCGAGCAGCCCCTGCAAATCGTCGGGCGTGGCGGTCCAGCCGGTGGGGTTGGCCGGGGAGGAGAACAGGATCGCCCGCGTCCGCGCGTCGCACAGCGCCGCCACATGGCCGATGTCCAGCGTCCACTGGCCGTCGCGCAGGACCAGCGGGCAGGGCCGCGCCTCCGCCCCTGCCACGTGGATCGCGTTCGGGATGTTCGGCCATTGCGGCGTCAGGTAGACGGCGTTGCTGCCGCCCTCCAGGACCAGGCCGAGCGCCAGCGCCACGGCCTGCATCCCGCCAGGCGTGACGGTGCTGCGTTCCGGCCCGAAAGGCCGTCCGTGCAGTTGCGTCTGATAGGCGGACAGCGCCGCCGTCAGCGCCGGGTTGCCGCGCATGGTGGGCACGTAGAAGGTGCGGCCTGCGTCCAGGGCGTGCTTGGCCGCATCCCGGATGAACCGGGGCGTGACCATGTCGCCCTCGCCGAACCAGAGCGGGATGACGCCGTCCAGGCGTCGTGCCCGCTCCGCAAGCGCCGCGATGTTCTCCGTCGCCAAATCCTGGATCTGCGGCCGGATGCAGGCGCCGGGACGGGCGTGAGGGCTGCCGGCGGAGTGGCTGGTCGAGATCATGCGGCCAGCTTAATAGGCTGCCTCGCCCGAGGGAACCTGAGCATGGGAACCGTGGGCGAGGTTGCCGCGCTTGCCTCGCAGGAGAACTGCACATGACCCAGGACGCCGACGACGCCGTGACCGGCAACATGCCCAAGCCGACGCGGTCCGAGGAGAACGCCACGGCCGAGAAGGACCCGGCGGCCAACGCCAAGGCGGACCGCGAAGTGGCTGCCATGACACGGACCGTGCAGCCGCACAGCGACGCCCCTTCCCGCAGCGGCATCAGCGGCTCAGGCAGCGGCGCGGACGACGAGCGCGGGTGACGCGGCCCGTGGCAGGCAGGCCAAGCCCGGAGCAGGTGGGTTGGTCAGCACTCCGGCGGCACGGGACTGCATGCGGCCGCAGTGGAACGGGCGAGCAGGATCATCCGCCGCGCCGCCACCCCTGCACCGGCCATTTCGCCTAGCGCATGGGTCAGCAGCGGGTTGGACAGCAAGGCGTGCGCGGCGGCATTGACCGCGACCTCCGATCCGGCCACGAGGCCAGCCGCCAGCACGCTGCGCCGCAATAGGCCCAAGGTCCCCAACAGGCCAGGCCGCATCCCGTGCAGCGCCGCGACCTGCCGCACCAGGCGGACACCGCGCCACGCGACCAGCAGCACTGCGAGGGACGGCGCCGGCGTAGCCGCGATGCCGGCCGCCATCTGGAACGCCGCCGTGCGGCCGAGCGCGTCGGCGCGGGCGTGCATGGCCGCCACCGGGCCAGCGCGCAGCAGCGCCAGAATCGCGTTCGGGTCGTTCGCGGCGTCGATGGCCGGCACCAGCACCTCCGCGTCAGGCAGCGTGGCTGCCCATGTCCGAGCGGCGGCGTGGATGCGGCCGGCCTGCCCGCTGCCCAGGGCCGTGCGCAGGCGGTCCACCCTGGACAAGCCAAACAGCCCGCGCAGCTCCCGGGCCACGGCGGCGAACAGCAGGCCGAACCCGGCAGCGGCCACCGCCAGCGTCAGCCAGCCAAGCCAGGCGGACCGGTCGAATTGCGCCATCACGAAATTGGCTGTTTGCAGGGCGGCCAGCCCCACCGCGAGCACGGCAACCCCGACAAGCGCCAGCCCAGCGCCGCCTGCCCGGGGCGCCGGGTCCGTCAACGCCTCGGCAACCAGCGGTTCAGGCTCCAGGCGTGGCGCTGCGGCATCCTCGATCACCACCCGGGTATCGGAGCGCCTCACAGCACGTCGTCCAGCAGGAAGGCGAGCAGCGCATCCAGCCCGATCTGCGGCACGCCGGCGCGGCCGGCCCCGAGCAGGCGCATGGGTTCGAAGTCCGGCAGGTCGAAGAAGTCGCCGGCCCAGAACGCGTCGTCCGGCGCAGCGTCCGGCACCTCGCCAGGGTAGGACAGCCCGACTCCCTGCCCGGCGATCCGGCCGCGCACCGCCGACACGCTGCGGCCTTCGAGCTGCAGGGCCGCATCCTCCGTGCACTTGATCGAGGCGACGGCGAAGTGGCGCGCCGTGACGTCGCCGCCGGCAGGGGTGAGCGCGGCCATCAACGCGCGCAGGTTGCCGCGCTGGCGGCTGGCGACGTGGTCCGCCTTGGTGGCGGCGTAGGCGACGCGGCGGATCACCGGGGGCGGACGGCGCAACGCCAGCAACGCCTTCACCGCATCGGTCCAGGAGAACCGCCATCGCAGCGCCCCGGCGGCGGCTGCGAGAGCCGACGCGGCATCCGTGAAACTGTCGCGCCCCAGATGCAGGGCGGACAGCAGATCGGCCAGCACCACCATGCGGTCAAGATGGCCGAACAGGGGGGAGACCAGGTCCTCGCGCACGGCGTTGCAGTAGGCGTCGTAGCGTTCGCCCAGCAGGTGCGCGAGGCCGCCTTGCCCGCGCATCGGGAAGAACGCCGTCCAAGGCGGCTCCGCTCCGGGAGCAGGCATGAGGAAGCGGCCAGGCTGCAGATAGGCAAGGCCCTCGTCGTCGCGCAGCCGGTGCAGCGCCGCGCGGTACAGGCGGTGCCCGGTGGCCGCGAGCGCCTCGTCCCGCGCGGCGCCCGCGGGCAGGCCGGCGATGAACTGCAGGAACGGTCGTGCGGTCCCGCGGCCTTCGATCCGCCGCAGCACGGTTTCGGACCAGGCCGGGAACGACATGGCAAGCAACGGCAGGTCCAGCAGCCACTCACCCGGGTAATCCAGCAGCTCCAGCCGGACTGCCCGCGGCGGGAGCATCCCAGCCAGGCCCATGCGCGGCACCGTCAGGTCCAATGCCAGCAGGGAGACGGAGCCGGTGCGGGCGGGCCAGGCAGGCGGGTCGGCCGCCAGCGCATGCAAGTGGGCCGCCTCGTCGAAACGCGGCAACATACCCGCGCCGGCGGGGGAAAGCCGCACGCCCAACCGGCGGCCGCCAAGCCTGGCCGCCAGTGCAGGAAGTGTTGGTGCGCCGGCGCCGAAGGCCAGCAGGTTGACGGCCAGCGACGTGAGGAAAGCGGTCTTGCCGGCCCGCGCCAGCCCGGTCACGCCGATGCGGACGGTGCCGCCGACGAAACCGGCCAAACCCGGACTCATGCAAGCGGCTTCGGAAAATGACCTGTTGGAAGGCAAGGCTGGGCTCCCCCTCCGTGGCCATTCCAATTGCCCGAAGGAGGCAATCGGAACCTTGAGGCCACTCCGCCCAGACCCGCCAAAGGCCGGA
>CAXTPP010000081.1:0-15868 GCA_964246185.1 uncultured Acetobacteraceae bacterium | reverse complement strand
GCTGATGCTCCGCCGTGCCGCTGCTTTGGCTCCGGTCCATAACAGCTTCTAGAGGGCCAGTGTCAGGCGAGGGCCGCCACTCGGTCCGTCAGGCGAAGCCGCGCAGCAGGCAACTGCTTGTGTTGGATGCCGAACGCGTCGCGTGCCAGGAAGTGTCCCGTCAAGGCCAAGCCGGAAGCCCAGCCTGCCGGGTCAGCTTCGCCCCCGCGCAGCATTGCGGGCAATGCAAGCAGCCGGCCTTTCCAGGGTTCCGCTGCATGCATGCTTACGGCGCGCCCGGTACGGGGGGATACCCAGGCCAAATCCTCCGTGCTTCCTGTCAGGGCGCAAGCTCCCAAGTCGAGGCCGTAGCCCAGCTCCCGCAGCAAGGCGATTTCCCACTCGATGAGGTCGGTCAGCACCGCCGGGCCAGCCGAAAGCCTCGTCGTCAACTTCAACAGGCCGGCAAAGACCTGTGGATGTGGCTCGCGTTCAGTCAGCGCGCCTTCCGCCACGGCGCAAGCGCTGGACAGCACAGCCAAGGCTAAGGGATCGTCCATCGCCAGAGCCGCCGCTGGATGGATCAGTTCGGCGGTGAACGCGCCTAGCTGATCTTCCAACCGGGCCAGCCATCGCACGTCCAGCAGATTGCCAGGCTGCCACACCGCAGAGCCTTTGCGGGACGCCCCACCCCGGGCCAAGCCACGATGCGCGCCGTGCTCAGCCGTGAGCACGGCAGCCAAGGCGTCCCCTTCGCCGTAAACGCGGGCCGCGAGCACGATGGCGGGCGCCTGCCACTCCATCGGCGCCTAGCCTGGATCTTCCAAGCCGATCGCCCGTAGCCGCGCACCCTCCTCATCCCAGCCCGCACGCTCTTTCACGTTGAGGAAAAGGTGGACCGGGCGCTCCAGCAGGCCGGCCAACTGCTGCCGCGCACGGGCGCCGATCTCTCGGATGCGGGAGCCGCCGCCGCCGATCAAGATAGCCTTGTGGCCTGGCCGCGTGACATAGATCGTGGCGTCGATCCGCACCGAGCCATCAGGCCGTGCGGTGTAGCTCTCCGTCTCGACGGTGGTGGCATAAGGTACTTCCTCCTGTATCTGCAGGAAAATCTGCTCCCGCACGAGTTCGGCGGCTAGCAGCCGGTCTGGCAGGTCGGTCAGGTCGTCGGGGGGATACAGGTACGGGCCAGTGGGCATGGCGGCGGCGAGGCGATCCAGCAGCACGTCCAAGCCCTCCCCGTTGGCGGCACTGACCATGAACGTCTCCTCGAACGCGGCCAGGCTGTTGAGAGCTGCGATCAGCGGCAGCAGCGCCGGCGGGGAAACGAGATCGACCTTGTTCAGCACCAGCCAAGTCCGCCCGCCGCGTTGCGCCAGCCGGGTCGCGATGTCCCGCACGGAGTCGCGTGCGCCGGCTTTGGCGTCCACCAGCAGCAGGGTCACGTCGGCCTCTTCGGCCCCGGTCCAGGCAGCGTTGACCATCGCGCGGTCCAGCTTGCGGCGGGGCGCGAAGATGCCCGGCGTGTCCACCAGCAGCATCTGCGTCTCGCCACGCATCAGGATGCCGAGCACGCGGAAGCGCGTCGTCTGCGCCTTCGGGCTGACGATGGACAGCTTGGCGCCCGTCATACGGTTCAGCAGGGTGGACTTGCCCGCGTTCGGCGCCCCCACGATGGCGGCAAACCCGCACCGCGTCGTCACGACGCGCCTCCATGTGGCTTGGTCATGCCTGCAACTGCCGCAGCAAGTCGGCCGCGGCCTCGCGTTCCGCCGTCTGCTTGGTGCTGGCCTCTCCCCTGCCGGTGCAACCCAGCGCCGACACGGTGACCGTAAAGACGAAAGCGTGGGCCGGGCCGGCACGCGGCAGCTCCACGAAAGGCGGCAAGGCGGCCCCGCGCGCTTCCATCCACTCCTTCAAATCGGATTTCGGGTGCTTGGGCGGGCTGCCCTGCTTCTCGACCGCGTCTGACCAGGCGTTGCGCACGAAAACCCGTGCCGCATCCAGGCCACCATCGAGATAGATCGCGCCTAGCACCGCCTCTAGGCCGTCGGCCACCACGGCGGCACCCCGGCCGACGCCGGCCCGAGCCTCGTTCGGCGCGAGGATCAGCGTGTTCGGCAGACCCAGCTGGTTGCCGATGGCGGCAAGCAGCGGTTCCGCCACCAAGTCCGCATGACGCCGGGCCAGCAAGCCTTCGACCTCGGCCGGGAAGCGCTCGACCAGCCACTCAGCCATCAGCAAGCCCAGCACCCGGTCACCGACGAACTCCAGGCGCTCGTTGGACCGCACCCGGCTTTCCGGGCGGGACGTCCGCGGCACCGCGGAACGATGGGTCAGCGCCTCCTTCAGCAGGTTGGGACGGCTCCAGTTGTGGCCAAAAGCCGCTTGCGTCACTGGATCCCGGTCAGGATTCGGTTCCAGCGGATTTCGAACGGCCATTCCCACACCTGCCACCAAGGCGCTGACGCGTCGATGGAGAAGAAGATGAACTCCGCGCGCCCGACCAGGTTATCGACGGGAAGGAAGCCGACTCCACGGGGGTCGCGCAACGAGTCGATGTTGCTGGCGGAGAACCGGCTGTCCAGGCTGTTGTCCCGATTGTCGCCCATGGCGAACAGGTCGCCATCCGGCACGACATACTCTTGCGTGTTGTTGGCAGGCCCCTCGTCGCCCATCTTGGCGATCAGGTGCGTGTAGTTGCCGGGCAGCGTTTCGGTGTATTCCTGCTCGCCGATCGAAGACCGGTTCTCGTCGGTTGCGATCACCACGCCTGTGGAATGGCGCACGGCAGGTTGGCCGTTGACGTAGAGCGTGCCGCCACGCACCTGGATGTGGTCGCCTGGCAGGCCGATGATGCGCTTGATGTAATCTTCGTAGTGGTCGTTCATGTTCTTGAACACCACCACGTCGCCGCGCTTCGGCAAGCTGCCGAAGATGCGGCCGGAAAAGACGTTTGGCGAGAACGGGATGGAGTAGCGCGAGTAGCCGTAGCTGAACTTGGAGACGAACAGGTAGTCGCCGACCAGCAAGGTCGGGATCATGGACCCGGACGGGATGTTGAACGGCTCGAAGGCGACAGTGCGGATGGCGACGGCGATCAACCCGGCGTAGACGATCGTCTTGATGTTCTCGAGCCAGCCAGTCGGCTTCGCTCTGACTCCCGTCGTCGTCTTGGCCATGGAATTGCGGCAGTCCGGTGAATGCCGGCGGATGAAGCCGATGGGTGGGCTCTCTGTCAAGGAAAGCGGTCGCAGCCAGACTAGGTGCGGGTCAGCACCACAGGAAGCTCGTTCCGGTCGGTTCCCACAACGCCCGACTTTTCGGGCCACTGCCATCCAGCGCCGAACAACTCCTGCATGGCAGGAAGCGGGCAATCAAACGGCGGCCCGCCGGGTTTGCCGGTCTGCATGAACAGGATGAACAGGCGTCCGCCGGGCCGCAGCCAGCCAAGCAGCCGCGCGGCATAGGCTGGCAGCACAGGCGGTGGCAGGGCGCAGAGGCAAGTCTGGTCATACACCGCATCGAACGGCGCCGCGGATTGCCACTCCAGCAGGTCCGCTTCATGCACCGACCCGGCGACCCCGGCTGCTTCCAGCCGCACCCGCTGCACGGCCACCGAACTGGGCGCCAAATCCACGACGGTCACATCGAAGCCGCTTCGGGCCAGGGCCAAAGGTTCGCCGCTGCGGCCAGCGCCGGGCAGCAAGACGCGGCAAGGAGACAATTCACCGCTGGCGCGCCAGGACACGAAGGCCGGATTGAGCGCCGGCCGCTCCCAGGGCGTGCGCTCGGCCCGGAACCGCGCTTCCCAGTTCAGCGAGACGTTGCGGCCGCTCACGCTGGATCGCCGGAGATGGTCACCTGGGCAAAGGCGTAAGGATGCTCGTCCGTCAGCGTCAAATGCAGCGTTGCCATCCGGCCTGGCGGCGTGATCTGCCGTAGCCGGGCTGCAGCCCCCCCGGTCAGCGCCATGGTGGGCCGTCCGCTTGGCAGGTTCACCACGCCCATGTCGGAGTGAAACACGCCGTGGCTGAACCCGGTGCCGAGCGCCTTCGCGCACGCCTCCTTGGCCGCGAACCGCTTGGCGAACGTGCCGGCGTGCAAGGCAGAGGTCCGTCGCGCCGCCCGCGCCCGCTCCACCGGCGTGAACACCCGGCAGAGGAAGCGGTCGCCGAACCGGTCCATGACCTGCGCGATGCGCCGGATGTCGCAGAGGTCGGAGCCCAAGCCGAGAATCATGCTGCGCCCTCCTCAAGCCTAGAGCCCTCCTCAAGCACGGGCTCGCTCCACCTGCGTCACGCCCTCGGCGGCTCGCAGCCCGGCAATCACAGTGGACAGGTGGCGGAGGTCGCGCACCTCCACATCGACCAGGATTTCAAAGAACTCCTGCTGGCGGTTGACGATCTTGAGGTTGGTCACCGACCCGTCCTGCTTGGAAATCGCGTTGGTCAGCGCAGCCAGGGTGCCGGTTTCGTTGGCGGCGATGATGCTGATGCGGCCAGTGTGCATCCCGCCGCCGTGACCATCCCCCTCCCAGCCGATGTCGATGAACCGCTCGGGGGTGGCGGCGAAGCTCTCCAGCGTCTGGCAGCCACGGGCATGGACCGTGACGCCCTTGCCGGTAGTCACGATGCCGACGATGCGGTCCCCCGGCAATGGATGGCAGCACCCGGCGTATTGCACCGCCATGCCCGGCAACAGGCCGCTCACCACCAGGTTGCCGCCGGGCCGGCTGGGAGCGCGGGACGGCAATTGCGGGATCATCCGCGACGCCCGGGCCGAAGCCGATTGGCGCAACTCGGGATAGGCCGCGTGCACCACGTCCTTCGGCCCGGTGTTGCCGTTGCCGACGTTCACGTAGAGATCGGCCAGGGACGCGGCTTTGAGCCCCTTGAGGGCGGCGTCCAGCACCTTTTCCGAGCCGTCCAGGCCCTCCTGCCGGAACGCCTTGGCCAACGCCGCACGGCCGGAGTCCAGATATTGCTGGCGCTGCTGCAGCGCCACATGCCGCCGGATGCGCGCCCGTGCCTTGCCGGTGACGGCAAACCGTTCCCAAGCGGGGGAAGGCGTGCCGCCGCGCGCCGTCATGACCTCAACCTGGTCGCCGTTCTGCAGCTCGGTCCGCAGCGGCAGCAGCCGTCCGTTCACCTTGGCGCCGACGCAGGTGTCGCCGACCTGGCTGTGCACGGCGTAGGCGAAATCGACCGGGGTCGCGCCGCGCGGCAACTGGATCAGCTGGCCCTTGGGCGTGAAGCAGAACACCTGGTCTTGGTAGAGTTCGAGCTTGGTGTTTTCGAGGAAGTCCTCGCCGGTGGTGGAGTTCTCCAGGATTTCCAGCAGGTCCCGCACCCATGGGAAATCCCGCCTGTCTGTCGGCCCGGGAGTGCCCTGCTTGTAGCCCCAATGCGCCGCCACGCCATTGTCGGCGACACGCTGCATGTCGGCCGTGCGGATTTGCACCTCGATCTTTTGGTTGAGCGGATGCCGCAGCGTGACCCCGGTGTGCAGGCTTTGGTAACCGTTGGATTTCGGGGTGGAGATGTAGTCCTTGAACCGCCCGGCGATCACCGGGTAGCTGGCGTGCACCGCGCCCAGCGCCATGTAGCAGTCAGACCGGCTGGGCACGACCATGCGGAACGCCATGATGTCGGATAGCTGCTCGAAGGCGATGTTGCGCCGCTGCATCTTCTCCCAAATCGAGAAAGGGCTTTTTTCCCGCCCGGTGACTTCCACCGCCTCCATGCCGGCCTCCCGGCAGACCCGGGCCAGCTCGCGGCGCATGTCCTCGATGATGTCTGCGCCTTGCCCGCGCAGGAAGTTCAACCGCGCCTGGATGGTCTCGAAAGCCTCCTTCTCCAATTGCGCGAAGGCAAGGTCCTGCAGCTCGATCTTCATCTCGTCCATGCCGATGCGTTCGGCGAGCGGGGCGTAGATCTCCATGGTCTCGCGGGCGATGCGCTGCCGCCGGTCCGAGGAAGCGACGAAGCACAGCGTCCGCA
Source organism: uncultured Acetobacteraceae bacterium (assembly GCA_964246185.1). Taxonomy (GTDB): domain Bacteria; phylum Pseudomonadota; class Alphaproteobacteria; order Acetobacterales; family Acetobacteraceae; genus LMUY01. Next base: position 9,887 of record CAXTPP010000081.1, on the reverse strand, counting down.
TGTTGTGCAGCCGGTCCGCCAGCTTGACCAACAGCACCCGGATGTCCTGGCTGATCGCCAGGACCAGCTTGCGGAAATTCTCCGCCTGCTTCGAGCGCTCGGCCTTCAGTTCCAGCTTGGTGAGCTTGGTGACGCCGTCCACCAAGCCCGCGATTGGCTTGCCGAAGCGCGCCTCGATCTCCCCGAGCTTGATGCCAGTGTCTTCGACCACGTCGTGCAACAGCGCGGTGACGATGCTGCCAATATCGAGGCGGTATTCAGCCAGGATGTCCGCCACGGCGACCGGGTGAGTGATATAGGGGTCGCCGTTGTCACGGAACTGGCCATCATGGGCCTGGGTAGCCATCGCGTAGGCAGCGTCAATCAGTGCGGTATCTGCCTTGGGGTCGTAGCTGAGGACCCGTTCGGTCAGCTCGAGCTGCCCAATCACCGGCGGGCGTGCAGCGGTCGAGCGTGTGGATGTCGTCCCGTCCGGGGCGAACAGCGCGCGGCTGCGGCTCGGCCTGTCCATGCCCCCCGTTACGGCTAGCGGCGACGCCCGCCCAGCTCAGCCTCGATGGCGGCCTCGAGGTCCTCTGGGGACATCTCTTCCACGGGCAGGCTGGAAGCTTCCTCTTCGGCCGACACGTCTTGCAGGCCAAAGATGTTCTGGTCGGTCGGAATGAGGTCGAGCACTTCCTCGTCCGCCGGCTCCGGCTCCGGTGCGCGGGACAACGACTTGATCAGATCCTGCTCCAACTTGGGAATGCCGATCGTCTCCTCGGCGATCTCACGCAAAGCAACGACAGGATTCTTGTCGTTGTCGCGGTCAATCGTCAGCTCCTCGCCGCGGCTGAGGTTGCGGGCCCGCTGGGCTGCGAACAAAACCAATTCGAACCGGTTGGGAACGCGCTCGACGCAATCCTCTACTGTGACGCGTGCCATGCAGGAAGACTCCGTATATAGACCGATCCATCTAGATAAGCCCTGGGCTGCCATCTCGCAAGTGCGAACACGGCTTGGCTTGGTATGGCGGCAGGTGACTCAGCAATGTGCGGGCCGAGCATCCCAGCAGAGGATGTTGCCAATCTGGTGACACATCCAGCAACGGGCGCAGCACGAAGGCGCGCTGGTGCATGCGGGGATGCGGCAGCACCGGGTCAGGCATGGTGCGGACCAGGCTGCCCATGGCGATGATGTCGAGATCGAGCGTGCGGGCGGCGTTGGGGACGCTCCGCTGACGCCCGTGCTTCAGCTCCATCGCTTGCAGGGCGCGCAGCAAGGCTGCCGGGTCGGCCTGGCCGGTCAACCGGGCGACGCCGTTGATGTAGGGCGGCTGGCCCGACGGCGGCACTGCCTCCGTCTCATACCAGGGTGACAACGCTGCCAGTTGCAGCCCGGCGATGCCATCCAGCGCCATGGCCGCGCTGCGGCAGGTGGCCAGCGCACCAAAGAGTGTAGGGAGGTTTGCCCCAAGGGAGATTAAGACCATTTCATCAGGCCTGCCTTTATGCCGCGCGAACGTGTCATTATGATGGATGCTTGGCCTAGCTCGTGCAGCGCCGCGATGGCCGCGTTAGAGGATGTTGCGAAGTGCTCTTTTTACCCACTGAACGAACCGCTTTATTCATTGATGGGGCCAATCTCTACTCGGCGTCACGTAATCTTGGGTTCGATGTCGATTACAGGAATATGCTGGACTTCTTTCGCGCCAAGACCAACGTGCTTCGCGCATACTACTACTCGGCGGTGCTCGAGACCGAGGAGTATTCGCCGCTCAAGCCATTGACCGACTGGCTGGCCTACAACGGCTATACCCTGGTGACCAAGCCGGCGCGCGAGTTCACCGACGCCACGGGACGCCGCCGGGTCAAAGGCAACATGGATGTCGAGTTGGCAATCGACATGCTGGAACTGGCGCCCAAGCTGGACCATGCGGTGCTGTTCAGCGGCGACAGCGACTTCCGGCGCCTGGTGGAAGCGGTGCAGCGGCAGGGCGTGCGGGTGTCCGTGGTGTCCACGGTGCGCAGCAACCCGCCGATGATCGCCGACGAGCTGCGCCGCCAGGCCGACCAGTTCCTGGAATTGGCTGAGATCGCCCCCGGTTTCACCCGTCGCCAGATGGAGCCGCGCACCCGCCCCGTGCGCAACACCCCGGCCGAGCCCTACAACGAGCCGACCGAAAGCGTTTGACGCCCCAGCCTGACTGCCCCCCGCCCAACTGCCCCCCATTTGATTGCGGCCTGTGTCCAAGGCTCGTGGCCTATCGCACCGCGAACCGGCTGGACCATCCGGACTGGTTCAACGCCCCCGTGCCCAGCTTCGGCTCGCCCGATGCAAGGTTCCTGGTGGTAGGCATGGCGCCCGGCGTGCGTGGTGCCAACCGCACCGGCCGCCCGTTCACTGGCGACCACGCCGGCATCCTGCTCTACCAGACGCTGCTGCGCTTCGGCTTTGCCCAGGGTGACTACCGGGCTGACCCGGCGGACGGGTTGACGTTGCATGACTGCCGTATTGTCAATGCCGTCCGTTGCGTCCCGCCTGCGAACCTGCCGACGCCGGAGGAGGTGCGGACCTGCAACCGCTTCCTCGCCGCGGAACTGGCCGCGATGCCGCGGTTGCGGGTGGTGCTGGTGCTCGGCCTGCTGGCCCATGCGGCGGCGCTGCGGACGATGGGCGTGCCGGTGAGCTGGATGAAGTTCCGCCACGGCGCGTTCCACGAACTACCGGACGGGCGATGGCTGGCGGACAGCTACCATGTGTCCCGCTACAACACGAACACGGGCCGATTGACGGAGGCTATGTTCGAGGCGGTGGTGAGGGAGGTGGTGGAGCGGTTGGGCAGGTAGCGCCTGGATCGCATCGTCGAAGCACCGAGGCCTGGCAACAGCTGTGGAGAACATGGACACGAACGGGGATGCATTGCCTTGTCCGTGGAAGATGGACCAAGTCATGACGTGATCTCACTTGTCACGTTTTCCGCACTCCCCAAAACATCGCAAACCCGTCCAACACCCCTGTCACCCCCCGATAGGCCGTGGTCGTGAAATCTTGCCCCAACGGCACATACGGCACATCCACGAATGCCTGCGCCTGCATCTCCGCCGCCAACCGTTTCTGTTCCGACTCGTCCGCCGCCAGCCATTGGTCCCGCAGCGCCTCGATCGCCGGGCTGTTCGGCCAGCCCGGGGCGGCTGCGGCGCCGTTGCCGCGGAGCATTACGTTGGTCGCCGGGGTCAGCATGTCCGTGCCGTCCCAGAAGGTGTGGAACACGCTCCAGCCGCCTGCACCCGGCGGCGCCTTGTTGGCGCGGCGCTGCACCACGCTGCCCCAGTCCATCGCCTGATAGTCCACCTTCAACCCCACGCGCTGCATCAGGTCCGCCCCCACGTCGGCCAGCGCCTTCAGGATAGGAAGGTCGGTGGGGGCCAGCAGCACCACCGGCTCGCCACGGTAGCCGGCGTCGCGGATCGCCTGGGCGGCGGCGGGCACGTCCGGCTTCGCGTGCAGCGCGTCCATGCCGGCGTCGCTCGCCATGGCGGTTCCGGGGGTGAAGAACCCGGCGGGGACGTGCTTTAGCGCCGGGTCCTCGCCGACCACAGCGGTCAGGAAATCCATCTGGTCCGCCGCGGAGAGCAGGGCACGGCGGATGGCGGGATTGTCGAACGGCGGGTGCAGCTGGTTCATCCGCAGCACCGGGATTTGGCCGGTCGGGTTAGGGTTCACCACGCTCACGCCCTGGGTGCGGCGCAGCATCGGCAGCAGGTCGGGCAGCGGGGCTTCCCACCAGTCCACCTCGCCCGCCTGCAACGCCGCCGCCGCGGTCGCCGGGTCGGGGATCACCTGCCACTCGATGCGGTCGAAATCCGTGACCTTTGGGCCGCTGGTCCAGCTGGGCTTGCCGGTGGGCATGGGGACGTAGCCGTCGAACCGCTCATACACCACGCGGGAGCCGACGACGCGCTCGGCGGCCACGAAGCGGAACGGGCCGGAGCCGACCATCTCTGTCACCTGGGTGAACGGGTCGGTCAGCGCCAGGCGCTCGGGCATGATCGGGCACATGTTGCTGCCGCACTTGCCCAGCGCGTCCGGCAGCAGCGGGAAGGGGCGCTTGAGGCGGAACAGAATGGTTTGGTCGTTGGGTGCCGAGAGGTCGTCGGTGGCGGCCATCAGCGCCTGGCCGAACGCGTCCCGCACGCCCCAGCGCTTTATGCTGGCCACGCAGTCCCGCGCGAGCACGGCGGCGCCGTCATGGAAGGTGAGACCGGGACGCAGGCCGAGCCGCCATTCCATGTCATTGGCACTACGGACGGCGCCGGCCACCATCTGCGGGCTGGGGCGGAATTGGCTGTCCACGCCGTACAGCGTGTCGAACACCGCGAAGCCGTGGTTGCGGGTGACGTAGGCGGTGGTCCACACCGGGTCCAGCACCGTGAGGTCCGCCTGCGGGATGAAGCGCAGCACGCGCGGCCCTGCAGCCCGGGCGACGGCGGGCGCGGCCAGCGCCGCGGCGGAGCCGGCAAGGAAGCCTCGGCGATCCATGGGCAGACTCCGGTGTTCCACAGCTATCTTGCGGGTGGCACAGCCTGGCGATCAAGCTGGCAACGCGGTCGGGGCAGAGCCCAGCGGCTCCGCGTCCAGCCCGGCGATCTCGCGCCAGCCGGCCTCGTCCACCGTGGCCACGCCCAGCTCGGCTGCCTTCTTCGCCTTGGACCCGGCGTCCGCACCCAGCACCACCAGGTCGGTCTTCTTCGAGACGCTGTCCGTCACCCGCGCGCCCATCGCCTCCGCCCGCGCCTTGGCTTCCGGCCGGGTCATGGTGGCGAGCGAGCCGGTGAACACCAGCAGCTTGCCGGACAGCGCGCCCTCCGCCTTGGACGCCTCCGGCTGCACCGTCAATTCGGCAACCAGGTCGTCCAGCACGGCCACGTTGCGAGGCTCGGCGAAGAACCCCACCAGTTCGTCCGCCATGGCGCCGCCCACCCGCATGATGCTGCCCAGCGCCAGCCGCTCGTCCGAGCCCACAACGGCGGCAGCCAGCATCTGCGCCCGCCATTCGGGCAGCGTGCCGTAGTGCCGGGCAAGCAGCTTGGCGTTGGCCTCGCCGATGCGGCGGATGCCGAGCGCGTAGATGAGGCGGGACAACCCGATGCTGCGCCGGGACTCGATGGAGCGGACCAGGTTGGCGGCGCTGGTGGCGCCCCAGCCCTCCCGCGCCGCGATCGCCGCCTCGTGCGTGTGCAGGCGGAAGATGTCGGCGGGGGTGTCGATCAATCCGTCCGTGTGGAAGGCGCGGATTGTCTGCTCGCCGAGGTGCTCGATGTCGAAGGCGAGGCGGCTGACGAAGTGGGCCAGGCGCTCGATCGTCTGCGCCGGGCAGGTGAGCCCCCCGGTGCAGCGGCGCACCACCTCGCCGGCGGCGCGCACGGCCAGGCTGCCGCAGACGGGGCAGTGGTCCGGCATGACGAACGGCGCCGGGCCGCGCGAGGCGCCGGGCACGGGGCCGAGCACCTGCGGTATCACGTCGCCGGCGCGTTGCAGCGCCACCGTGTCCCCGGCGCGCACGTCCTTGCGGGCGATCTCGTCCTCGTTGTGCAGCGTGGCGCGGGTGACCAGCACACCGCCGATGTTGACGCCCTGCAGGATGGCGACGGGAGTGAGCGAGCCGGTGCGGCCCACCTGGATGCGGATGTCCTCCAACAGGGTGGTGGCGCGCTCGGCGGGAAACTTCCAGGCGGTGGCCCAGCGCGGGCTGCGGCCCACAAAGCCCAGACGGCGCTGCAGGGCGAGGTCGTCGATCTTGTATACCACGCCGTCGATGTCATAAGGCAAGCTGGCCCGGCGCGCGGCCATGGCGGCATGAAACGCCTCAGCGCCGGGCTGGTCCACACGCTCGTTGAACGGGTTGGTGCCGAAGCCCCAGGCTTTCAGCTGGGCGAGGTAGTCCCAGTGGGTCGGCGCGGGCGGCTCGCTGGCCTCGCCGAACGCGTAGGCGAACAGGCTGAGCGGGCGGGCGGCGGTGACCTTAGGGTCCAGCTGGCGCAGGCTGCCGGCGGCGGAGTTGCGTGGGTTGGCGTAGGTCCGCAAGCCCGCGGCGACCTGGGCCGTGTTGAGCGCCAGGAAGTCGGCCTTGGTCATGAACACCTCGCCGCGTATCTCGATGCGGGCGGGCACCTTCCCTTGCAGGCGCTGCGGCACGGCTTGCATGGTGCACAGGTTCGCCGTCACGTCCTCGCCCTCCGCGCCGTCCCCGCGGGTCGCGCCATGCACCAGGCGGCCGGACTCGTAGGTGAGCGAGATGGACAAGCCGTCGATCTTGGGCTCTGCCACGAAGGCCAGCCCCGTTTCCTTGGATACGTCCTTCAGGCCGAGGAAGCGGACGATGCGTGCGCAGAACTCGTCGAAGTCCGCGCGGCTGAACGCATTGTCCAGGCTCAACATAGGCACGCGGTGGGTGACCTTGGCGAATCCGCTGGCGGCCTGCGCGCCCACGCGGTGCGCCGGGCTGTCCGGGCGGATCAGGCTGGGAAAGCGGGCCTCGACGGCGGCATTGCGACGGCGAAGCGCATCATACTCGGCATCCGTGATCTCCGGCGCGTCCTGCATGTTGTACAGCCGGTCGTGGATGGCGATGTCGTTGGCGAGGCGCTCCAGTTCGGCGGTGGCCTCCTCCTCGGTCAGTTCTTCAGGCGTGCGATCGATCATAGCGGTGTTCTGGCACCTTCCCCGTTTGGCATAAACGCCGTGCCCTCGCCTGAACGCTGGCCGGCAGGGCGAACCGCCATCGCTTCAGCGTCGTCAAGGACCGTAAATTAAGGTTTCATGTAATTACTGCACTACATTAGCAACAGACGGTAACACTTTGCGAGCGCTCAGACTCATGCGGCGAAGTCCGACCGTTTCGTGAATTCACGCCCATTCACCGGCATCTCGCAGCGCACAAGACGCTTTCTTTATGGCGCGCGGCAGTTCACATCACTGCCTCGATGCAATTCCATGCGAGCTGCGCTGCCCGGGAGGGGCATGGTGTGCTGCTGCTAGGCCCCTCAGGGTCTGGCAAGTCGGACCTTTTGCTGCGCCTGCTGGACTGCGGGTTCGCCCTCGTCGCCGATGACCGGGTGGAGTTGGTGGATGGGGTGGCATCCGTACCGCTCGCCCTGGCTGGGCTGCTGGAGATCCGTGGGCTGGGGTTGGTCTGTCTGCCTTACCTGCCATCCGCGCCTGTCGTGCTGGCGGTCGAGATGGGAGCGGGCGAGCGGCTGCCTGCTCCGGGGGTGCATGCAGGGTGCGGCCGCCCTGTGGTGCGGATCGACCCGGCGAGCCCGTCCGCTCCGCAGCGCGTGTCGCTGGCGCTGGACTGCGCACTCGGTCGTGTGCGCCAAGTCGCTGGAGCCTTCGCATGACGCCGCGCCGGGTCGTGCTGGTGACTGGACTGGCCGGGGCTGGCCGCTCATCGATCCTGCGCGTGCTGGAGGATCTAGGCTATGAGGCGGTGGACAACCCGCCGCTCACCTTGACAGAGGAGCTGATCAGCCGGGGAGAGGGTGCCGTGGCAATCGGCTTGGACGCGCGCAGCCGAGGCTTCGATGCCTGCACCGTACTGTCTACAATGGAGCGGCTGCGGGTTAATCAAGGCCTGGAACTTGACCTCGTGTTCGCTTCCGCCGACGAGGGCGCGCTGCTGCGGCGCTACACCGAGACACGGCGTCGCCATCCGCTGGCCCCTGGTGGCCGGGTGGTGGACGGCATTGCCGAGGAAGTAGCACTGACCGCCCCTCTGCGAGAAGCAGCGGACCTGGTGATCGACACATCCGACACCTCCCTGCCCGCTCTGCGTCGGCTGGTGGAGAGCCGGTTCTCTTCCGAAAGGCTTGGCTTGACGGTATCCCTGATGTCCTTTGCCTACCCGCACGGCCTGCCACGGGAAGCAGACCTGGTATTCGATGCACGGTTCTTGCGAAATCCGCACTACGATCCCCATTTGCGTCCTAAGACTGGGATCGAGCCGGACGTGGCGGCTTATGTCGCTGCCGATCCGGACTTCGAGGCCTTTTTCAGCCAAATCGAGTCCATGCTCCACTTGCTCCTGCCGCGCTTCGTGCAGGAAGGAAAGAAATACGTGACCATCGCCGTTGGCTGCACGGGTGGACGGCATCGTTCCGTATTCATCGTCGAGAGACTGGCGGCTCGCATGGCTGCATCGTGCCAGGCAAGCGCGTGCGGCTGGCACGTCACGGCAGCGCACCGGGAGTTGCAGAAGGCAAGCCTCTCGCCTGCTGTACCGCTTCAAGCGCAGGGAGCCTGAAACGAAACCATGATAGGCCTTGTCCTCGTCTCCCACGGCCGGCTTGCGGAAGAACTCCGCCTGGCGCTCGAACACGTCGTCGGCCCGCAGGAGCACGTTGCGACCGTATGCATCGGCCCGGAGGACGACATGGAGCTGCGGCGGGCGGACATCCACGCCAGCATATGCAGCGTGGACGACGGGGACGGCGTGGTGTTGCTGACCGACATGTTCGGCGGCACCCCTTCCAACCTTGCGATTTCCCTCATGGACCGGCCCGGCGTTGAGGTGATCGCCGGGGTCAACCTGCCGATGCTGGTCAAGCTGGCCAAGGTGCGGTCCCGCCAGCCGCTGGGCGAATGCGTGGATTGCGCCCAGGCGGCAGGACGCAAATACATCGCAGCCGCGTCCCACGTGCTGCACGGCTGCAAAATTAATGGCGTGGGCAGCGGTTAACATGCGCGAATGATCGACGGCCCGGTTGCTGCCTCCGTGACCGCGCAAGCGACCATATGCAACCGCCGCGGCCTCCACGCCCGCGCGGCTGCAAAATTCGTGACGGTTGCCGAGCGTTTCACCGCGATCATCGAGGTCGAGGCGAACGGCCAAGTCGTATCGGCACAGTCGATCATGGGGCTGATGATGTTGGGTGCTGGCAAAGGAACGGCCTTGGCGTTGCGGGCCACGGGCGCCGACGCGGCTGAAGCCCTGGCAGCGCTGAGGGCCTTGGTCGAGGCCGGCTTCCATGAACAGGATTGAGCAGGACATCAGCCTTGGCACTGGCTTCGAACGCCGGCTAAGCGGGTTGGCAGTCGGCTCCGGCATCGCTGTAGGGCCGGTGTTCGGCACGATCGAGGTGCCTACCACTATCACCTGGCACCGCATTGCCGCCGCTGATGTTGAGGCGGAGCGGCTCCGGCTGGACGGTGCCGTGGCGTTGTCCCGCAAGCAACTGAGCAAGCTGCGCGCCCGCCTGCACGTGCTGCCCGGAGAGACGCAGGCCGAGATCGTCCCATTGCTGGACGCCTGCCTGCAGATGCTCGGCCCATCGCGCCTGCCGTGCGGGGCGAAACTGCGCATTGGCGAGGCGCCGCGCTCCGCTGAGCAGGCCGTGATGGACGAGACTGAAGTTGACCCGGTTTGGTGGAGTTTTTCTAGTTTTTGCTGGGTGTCTCCTGAATGCGTCGTGCCTGCGCTTCTTACTCGCCTGAAGTCTGTCGGCAGATGCTTGAGCTGGTCCATGCCGGCCGCGATCCCGCGGACTTGGCCCGGGAGTTCGAGGCGTCGCGGAGTCCACGCGCTCGGTCGGCGGCGCCTGCGACGACGCCATGTGCGAGAGCTTTCTAGCGGCCCTCGAAGGCGAGCGGCTGAAGCGGCGCCGCTTTGCCTGCCAGGCCGAAGCCAAGATGGCCTGCCTCAGCTTCATCGAGGGCTGGTGCAACCCCGTCCGGCTGCACTCGGCGCCGGGATAGCGCTTACCCGTGGCCTGCGAGGCAGCAACAAGAGAGCGCCATCGCAGAACCGTCCTAAACCAAACCCCAACCACCACACAAAAACAGGGCAGCTTCACTAGAAGCTGTTATGGACCGGAGCCAAAGCAGCGGCACGGCGGAGCATCAGCATG
>CAXTPP010000080.1:0-15936 GCA_964246185.1 uncultured Acetobacteraceae bacterium | reverse complement strand
GTCCGTCGGCCCCATCGAGAACAGCCTGTTGTTGTCGGGGTTGACCAGCACCGCCGCCGGCGGGTAGGCGTCGGCCAGCAGGCGGCGGCCGAGTTCGGCGATTTCGGTGGGGCGGGAGGGCGCGCGGGCTGCCCCGGATGACGGCCCTGGCGCCGCGGGCACGCTCGCCGCCGAGCCGAGGCGGGCGGCGCTCATGGCCTTCCTGGGCCTGTCCGCCCGGTCTTGCGCGACCCGGCGGTAGATGCGCTCGGTTCTCGCCACCACCTCGAACCCGCCATCAGCGGCGGCCGGCGTCTCGGCGTTGCCCAGCACCAGCAATCCGTCCTCGCGCAGGGCGAAGTGGAGCAGCGAAAGGAGCTTTTCCTGAGCTTCCGGCTGCAGGTAGATCAGCAGGTTGCGGCAGGACACCAGGTCGAGGAGGGAGAACGGCGGGTCGGTCAGCACGTCCTGGACCGTGAACACGATCGTGGCGCGGACGTCGGGCAGCACGCGCCAGCCGCCATCCTCGCGGGAAAAGAAGCGGGCCAGCCGGTGCGGCGTGACCTGGCTGGCGACCGCATCCGGATAGAAGCCGCTGCGGCCGGCCGTGATCGCCGCGGCATCGATGTCGGATGCGAAGATCTGCAGCTTGATGGCACGCCCGGTGGTGGCGATCCGCTCCAGGAACAGCATGGCGAGGGAGTAGGCCTCCTCGCCGGTGCTGCAGCCGGGCACCCAGATGCGGACCGGCTGGTCGGGATTGCGCTGGTCCACGATGGCCGGGATGACCACGTTGGCCAGGTGCTCGAACACGGCCGGGTCGCGGAAGAAGCTGGTGACATGGATGAGCAGGTCTTCAGCCAACAAGTCGAGTTCGCGGCGGTCCGCCCGCAGCAGGCGGATATACTGCGCCATGTCCGTCAGCTTGATCGAGGCGAGCGCCATCCGCCGTTCGACCCGGCGTTGCAGCGTGCCGGACTTGTAGGCGGTGAAATCCTGCGCTTTCTCCGTTCGCAGCAGGTCGATGACACCTTGCAGCGACGGATCGGCGGCATCTTCCGCATCCGGTTCGGGCTCGTCGGCGGCGGCGGCGGCCTGGCTCGCCGGGGTAGTGGCGTTCTGGGCGCCGCCTTGGCGGAACCGGCCTAACGCCGCTGCGATTTCAGCGGCTGGCAGCACCGCGTCCACGCCGCCGGTCTGCACCGCGCTGCGCGGCATCCCGTCATAGTCGGCCTCCGCCGGGTCCTGCACGATGACGAATCCGCCCTTCTCCTTGATCGCAAGCAGGCCGGCGCTGCCGTCCGCGCCAGTGCCCGAGAGGACCACGCAGGCCGCGCTGGCGCCATAGGCCTCGGCCATCGAACGCAGCAGGAAGTCGAACGGCAGGTGCAAGCCATCATGCAGCCGGCGCGGCGAGAGATGGAGCGCCCCACCCTGCACGGCCATATCCATGGCGGGAGGAATGACGTAGAGGTGCTCCGGCTCCACCTGCATCGCCTCCCCGGCCTGCAGCACCTTCAGCTTCGTATGCTTGGCAAGCAGCTCGACCATCATGCTCCTGTGTAACGGGTCGAGGTGCTGGACGAGGATGAACGCCATCCCGCTGCCGGGCGGCACTGCGGCGACGAGCTTGGTGCAAGCTTCCAGCCCACCGGCGGACGCGCCGATGCCAACGACGACAAGACGTTTGGGCGTCGCAATCTCGCCTTTGGGGAGCGGGCGTTTCGGCATGCAGCTTTTCCATGTGGGCGCTTTGGGCGGAGCGGGCCGCCGGTGGATAGCACGAACCGAATGAATGGTGGCAAGCGATCGTTACGCGGCTGCGAGGCGGCCAGGGCGGCCCGGGCTGCGTAGTTTCCGACCCTTTTGCGGGCAGCCGCGTGATCGCTATGAAGCAGAATGGTGCCCATGCCTCCAGCTGCAAGCCCAGCCAAGCGTCCTGCGCCATGCGGCATGGGCCGATGACCCCGCTTCGCATCCTGCTGGTCGAGGACGACGCTACGATCGGCATGTTGTTGACCGAAATGCTGGAAGATCTGGGCCACCGCATCTGCGGCACGGCGACGACCGAGGTTGAAGCCGCGGCGGCTGCAGCGCTGCACGCGCCCGACCTGATGCTGGTGGATGTCCAGCTGGTGAGCGGCAACGGGCTTTCCGCCATGAGGATGATCCTGCGCAGCCGTGCCGTGCCGCACATCTTCATGACCGGTGGCCACTTCCATGCCATGCCGCCCGACGCGACCGTGCTGCGCAAGCCGTTCAGCGAGCGGGACCTGATATCGGCGCTGGACCATGCTCTGGGTGCCCCGCGGGCACTGTAGAAAGGGCCGCCGCCCAGCACGCAGGCGTTCATTCTAGCCGGCACGCTCGTTCTGCTGCCGGTGCTGCTGCTCTACACAGGCTGATCCTATGGGGTGTCCCGCGGCGGGGCGGGCTGCCATGCCTGACGCAATGCCAGCAGTTTCAAGCACCGACCTGTCGAAAGGCAAGGCTGGGCTCCGCCCAGACCCGCCAAAGGCCTGAGGCCCTTGGAACCCGTTTTATCACCTAAATTGATTCCAAAGGCTCGGCTTTGGTGGAGTCCGGAGGCAAAGCCTCTGGCCTTGCTTAACGGTCACTCTGATCGGATCGGCCTAAGCCGCCCGCCGCAGCAGGAACAGCGCCTGTTCGCCGAACAAGTTGGCCAGTTGCGGGAAGCGCCGCCAGGGCGAGCGGCGGCCGGCCTCGTCCACCGCCAGCCAACGCTCCACCTTGTAGCCTTCCTGCGCGCACAGCTCGAAGAAGTCCCGCACGGTGCACGGATGGATGTTCGGCGTCTCGTGCCAGGGGCGATCCCAAGTCTTGGTCATCGGCATCCGGCCGGACAGCAGCAGCTGCCAGCGCACCAGCCAGTGGCCGAAATTGGGAAAGCTCACCAGGGCGCGCGTGCCGATCCGCAGCATCTGGCGCAGCACCTCGCGCGGGCGCTCCACCGCTTGCAGCGTGCGGGACAGCACCACGTAGTCGAACGCGCCGTCCGGGTAGTGCCCGAGGTCGCTGTCGGCGTCGCCGTGCATCACCGGGAGGCCGTGCGCCACCGCGTGGGTGACGGCCGCCATGTCCAGCTCGATGCCGCGGGCGTCGCAGCCGCGGGTGCGGAACAGGTGCTCGATCAGGCTGCCGTCGCCGCTGCCGATGTCCAGCACGCGGCTGCCGGGGGTGATCATCTCACTCATCAGCCGCAGGTCGAGCCTCATGTTCTTGGCTACGAACTGGACGGGAGGCCTCACGGTCATTTCTTCAAGCGAGGCCCGCGTGCTCGGCGCAGCCGCGCAGGAAGCCGCCCAGGGTACGGTGGAAATCCGGCTCGTCCAGCAGGAACGCGTCGTGTCCCTTGTCGGACGCGATCTCCACGAAGCTCACGTTGGCCGCCGCCCGGTTCAGCGCGCGGGCGATGGCGCGGGACTGCGCCGTCGGGAACAGCCAGTCCGAGCTGAACGACACCACGCAGAACCGCGTGCGGGTGCCGCGGAACGCCGCCGACAAATCCCCGGCATGGTCGGCGGCCAAGTCGAAGTAGTCCATCGCCCGGGTGATGCTGAGATAGGAGTTAGCGTCGAACCGGTTGACGAAGGCGCTGCCCTGATGGCGCAGGTAGCTCTCCACCTCGAACATGTCGCCGAACAGGCTCAGCGCCTCCTGCGCCCCGTCCGGGCCGGCCTGCAGGCGGCGGCCGAACTTGCGGGTCAGCGCCTCCTCCGACAGGTAGGTGATGTGGGCTGCCATGCGCGCCACCGCCAGTCCGCGCGCCGGCACCCGGCCGCTCGCCCAGTAGCGCCCGCCCACCCAGTCCGGGTCGGCGAAGATCGCCTGGCGGCCCACCTCGTGGAAGGCGATGTTCTGCGCCGAGTGGAACGCCGCGGTGGCGATCGGCACGGCGGCGAACACCTGGGCCGGGTACGCGGCGGCCCATTGCAGCGCCTGCATCCCGCCCATGGAGCCGCCGGCCACGGCGAACAGCCGGCTGATGCCGAGCCGGTCCACCAACAGCTTCTGCGCCCGCACCATGTCGCCGACCGTGACCGGCGGGAAGGCGGTCCCCCAAGGCTCGCCCGTGGCCGGGTCCGGCGAGCGAGGCCCAGTGGTGCCGATGCAGGAGCCGAGCACGTTGGAGCAGATGACGAAGAAGCGGTCGGTGTCGATCGGTCGGCCCGGGCCGACCACCAGCTCCCACCAGCCGCCCCGGCCGGTGATCGGGTGGCGCTCGGCCACGTACTGGTCCCCGGTCAGCGCATGGCAGACCAGCACGGCGTTGCTGCGGGCGGCGTTGAGCGTGCCATAGGTGCGATACGCCACGTCCAGCCCGGGCAGAGACTGGCCGCATTCCAGCGGGAACGGCTCCGTGAAGCGGGCGTGCTGGTGGGCGATGCCATACAGGGTTTCGGGATGGTCCACGCCCCGTGTATGGCGATGCGCCCCTTCCGCGGCAACCGGCGCGTTTGCACCCGTGTTTGCTCTGGAGCCCTGGCCAGGTTTATTCAATCTGTATGCCTGATGCCCTGCCCCTGTCCGAGGCTGCCCCCCCGGTTGGCCAGGCGGCTGACCTGGCGATGCTCCGCGGCGAGCTGGACCAGATCGACGGCGCGTTGCAGGACTTGCTGCTGCGCCGGGCCGCCGTGGTGGAGCAGGTGGGCCGCCTCGGCGTCAAGGGCCGAGTCGCGCTGCGGCCTGGGCGGGAGGCTGCGATCATCCGCCGCCTGCTGGCCCGCCATTCCGGCCGTTTCCCCCGCGCCAGCCTGGTGCGTCTTTGGCGCGAGCTGCTGGGCGGCATGACGGCGATGCAGGGCGCCTACACGGTCGCGGTGTGCGACCCGGACCCGGCCCATACCTATGCCGCGGCGGCGCGGGAGCACTTCGGCGCGCTGATCCCGCTGCGGAGCTACCGCACCCCGGCCCAGGCCATGGGCGAGGTGCGCAGCGGGCTGGCCTCCGCTGCGGTGCTGCCGCTGCCGGTCGATGGTGAGGCAGCCTCCGCCGCGTGGTGGACCGCGCTGCTGCACCAGGACGAGCCGCGCATCCACGTCACCGCGCGCCTGCCGTTCTGGGCGCCGCGTCCGGAGGGAGCGCCCAAGGTGCAGGCGTTGGTCGTGTCGGCGGCGGCGCCGGACCCGAGCGGGGCGGACCGGTCGCTGCTGGGGCTGGAAGTGCCGCTGGAGCACAGCCGCGACCGCCTGTGGCAGGCGCTGGCAGCGTCGGGGCTGGAAACGGGAGCCGTGACGCTGCGCCGGGATGCAGGCGCCGCAGCGGCTCGCGTGCTCGTGGAGGTGGCCGGTTTCGTGACCGTGGCCGACCCGCGGCTGGCGAGCCTTGCCATCCTGCGCCCACCGGTGGTGGTGGGCGCCTACGCCGTGCCGGTCGAAGAAGTTTCCAACCCATGACGGCCCCGCGTCCCCGCCCCGCGATCTTGCAGGTGACGCCCTATGTCGGCGGCGAAGCCAAGCTTCCCGGGGTCAACCGAATCGTCAAGCTGTCGTCCAACGAGGGGGCGTTCGGCCCGCCGCCTGCTGCCGTGCTGGCGGCCCAGCGCGCGGCGGCAGACATGCACCGCTACCCCGACGGCAGCAGCTGGGCGCTGCGGGAGGCGATCGGCAGGCGGTTCGGGCTGGACCCGGCGCGCATCGTGTGCGGCGCCGGGTCGGACGAGCTGCTGGCGCTGCTGATCAACGCTTACGCCGGGTCAGGCAAGGAGGGGCCGGGCAGCGAGATCGTGATGAGCGCGCATGGCTTCTCCATCTACGAAGTCGCCGGCACGGCCGCCGGCGCACGCGTGGTCAAGGCGCCGGAACGGCACATGGCGGCGGACGTGGACGCCATGCTCGCCGCCGTCAGCCCGGCCACGCGCATGGTGGCGCTGGCCAACCCCAACAACCCGACCGGCGCCATGCTGCCGCAATCCGAGATGGCGCGGCTGCGGGCCGGGCTGCCGCCGGACGTGCTGCTGCTGATCGACGCGGCCTACTGCGAGTACGTGGACCGGCCGGACTTCGATCCGGGGACGGCGCTGGTCGATGCCGGGGACAACACGGTGATGACCCGCACGTTCAGCAAGATCTTCGGCATGGGCGGGCTGCGGCTCGGCTGGTGCTACGGCCCGCCGGCCATCATCGACGTGCTGAACCGGTCGCGCGGCCCGTTCAACGTGTCCGCGGCGGCGCAGGAGGCGGGGGTCGCAGCTCTTGCCGAGTCGCACTGGGTCGAAATGGGCCGCAGCCACAACGCCGCCCAACGTGCCCGGCTGAGCCAGGCGCTGGAAGGCGTGGGCATCCGGGTATGGCCGAGCGAGGGCAATTTCGTGCTGGCCGACTTCGGTGCGCCGGACGCGGCGGAGGCGGCGGATCAGGCGCTGCGGTCCCGCGGCATCCTGGTGCGCGCCATGCGGGGCTACGGCCTGCCGCACTGCCTGCGCATCACCATCGGCACGGCCGAGGAGTGCGAATTGGTGGCCGATGTCCTGGCGCAGCATATGGCGGCCTGCATGGCCCATGCCTGAACCGGTCTTCAGCCGCCTCGCGGTCGTGGGACTGGGGCTGATCGGCAGCTCCGTGGCGCGCGCCTGCCGGGCGCGGCCGGGGCTGGTGGGGGAGCTGGTCGCCACCGACGCCAGCACGGCGGTGCTGGCGCGCGTGGCGGAGCTGGGCATCGCGGACGCGGTGGAGCCGGACCTGGCCGCAGCCATGGCGGGTGCGGACTGCGTCATGCTGTGCGCTCCCGTGGGGGCGTTCGCCGCCCTCGCTGCCCTCATGGCCCCGCACCTGAAGCCGGGCGCCATCGTGACGGACGCCGGGTCCACCAAGCAGTCGGTGATCCGGGATCTGGCGGCGGCGCTGCCCGTGGGCGTCCACCTCGTCCCGGCGCACCCGATGGCCGGCACCGAGTATTCCGGCCCGGACTCCGGCTTCGCCACCCTGTTCCAGGACCGCTGGTGCCTGCTCACCCCGCCGCCCGGCACGGACCCGGCGGCGGTGGAGAAGGTGGCGGCCCTGTGGCGCGGGATGGGCTCGAACATCGAGATGATGGACGCGGCGCACCATGACCGCGTGGTGGCCATCGTCAGCCACCTTCCGCACTTGATCGCCTTCACCATCTGCGGCACCGCGGACGACCTGGCGGACGAGAGCCGGCAGCAGGTGATGCGCTTCGCCGCCGCCGGGTTCCGCGACTTCACCCGCATCGCCGCGTCTGATCCAGTGATGTGGCGGGACGTGTTCCTCAACAACCGGGAGGCGCTGCTGGAGATGCTGGCGCGCTTCACCGAGGACGCCCAGGCGATGGCGCGTGCGGTGCGGTGGGGCGACGGCGGCTACATCGAAGACAAGATCGAGCGTGGCCGCGCCATCAGGCGCAGCCTGATCGAGCTGCATCAGGAGTAAGGGTATCGCCATGGCGCTGATCAGCTTGACCCGGTTGCGGCTCGCCTCCTGGCGCTTCCTGCCCGGTTTCGTCTGGCACACGTTCCGCTCCGCCTTGCAGGCGAGGCGGGCGCCGGGGTTCCAGGGCATGCGGCTGCTCGCGGACCGGCGGCTGACGTTCTGGACCGCCACCGCTTGGGACGGCCTGGGCAGCCTCAAAGCTTATCGCAGCGCCGGCGCGCACCGGGCGGCGATGGGCAAGTTGGCAGGATGGTGCGACGAGGCGCGGGTCACGCGCTGGGCCGGGGCGCCGGAGTCCATGCGGGACTGGGCAGCGGCTCATTCGCACATGGCGGCTTCAGGGGAGGCCAGCCACATGAAACGCCCGAGCGCCGGGCACCTCTCCGGACACCTGCCGCTGCCCCGCCTTCGTCCGCCGGTGGAACTGGTCGTTCCAGCGCGGCGGACGGGCCGTTCGGTCAGCGGCCGATGAAGGCGAGCAGGTCCGCGTTCAGCCGGTCCTTGGAGACGAAGAACGTGGCGTGCGGAGCGCCATCATACTCCAGCAGTTGCGCGCCAGGGATCATCCGAGCGGCTTCATGCCCGGAAATGGCGATCGGCACCGTGGCGTCCGCAGTGCCATGGATCACCAGCGTCGGCATGGTGAACGCCTTCATGTCGCCGCGGAAGTCGGTCGCGGAGAACGCCCGCACGCAGTCCGTGGTGGCCTTGGGCGAGCCGGCCATCGCCATCCACAGCGCCCATTCGAGGATTTCCGTGGTGACGGTGAAGTTCAGCAGGCCGGCGCCGAAGAACTGCTTGCCGAACGCGGCCAGGAAGTTCGGCCGGTCGGCGGCCAGGCCGTCCAGCATCTTGTCGAAGACGCTTTGGTCCGCGCCGTCCGGATGATCCGCTGTCTTCAGCAGGAACGGGGTGACGGCCGAGAGCAGCACCGCTTTGGCCACGCGCTGCGCCCCATGGCGGGACAGGTAGCGCGCCACTTCGCCGCCGCCCATGGAGAAGCCGACCAGCGTGGCATCGTGCAGGTCCAACGTCTCCATCAGGGTGTGCAGGTCGCCAGCCAGCGTGTCGTAGTCGTAGCCGTTCCAGGGCTGGCCGGACTTGCCGAAGCCGCGCCGGTCATAGGCGATGACGCGCAGGCCGCTGGCGGCCAGCACGGGCGCCTGGTACTCCCACATCCCGGAATTGAGCGGCCATCCGTGGATGAGCACGACCGGTTTTCCCACGCCCCAGTCATTGTAGAAAAGCTCGGTGCCATCGGCTGCTTCAACGAAGGGCATGTCGTCTCCCGGGTTGTTCCAGGTCGCTCAACGAGAGGCCGCCCACGGCGGTTTCTGTCCTGGCGACTGCGTTCAGGAGCGCGGGAACATCGCCGTCTCGACCATCGCGCACACGATGTGGGCGGCGGTGATGTGGATTTGCTGGATGAACACCGTGCTGGCCGACGGCGCCTCCACCAGGAACTGGCAGGCTTCCCGCATCGGGCCGCCCTTGTTGCCGGTGAACCCGAGGCAGGCCATGCCCTTGCCCCGCGCCGCCGCGAAGGCACGCAGGATGTTGGGCGAGCTGCCGCCGGTGCTGATGCCGAGCAGCACGTCGCCATCCTGGCCCAAGGCGAGCACCTGGCGTTCGTAGATGTGCTCGAACCCGTAATCGTTGGCCACTGCGGTCAGGATGGAGGTGTCGGTGGTCAGCGCAATGGCGGCCAGAGGCGCGCGGTCGTACATCAGCCGCGAGACGAACTCGGCCGCGATGTGCTGCGCGTCCCCGGCGCTGCCGCCATTGCCGCACACCAGCAGCTTGCGCCCGGCTCGCAGCGCCGTGACGATCACCTCCGCCATGCCGGCCATCGCCGGGCGGTGCTGCGGCTCCGTGCGGAAGGCGGTGAACGTGGCGATGGTCTCGTCCAGGTAGGCGTCGGTGAAATCCACGTCCGTCTCCGAAATGCCGCTCCGGGCCATGGCCTACGCGATCCGCCCCGGCGCTTCCAGCGTCACTGGCGCAACGGTGCGCCAAGATCAATGCGACCACGCTGAAAGCCATGAAAGCCGTTCCGCACTCGATTGCAACTGCGTGGTGCACAGCATAACGTTCAGCGGCTCATGTGCTTGCAGGCCGTAAGGAACGCGGAGTGCCCAAGCTGACCAGCGCTGACAAGAAGGCGAAACGGATGGCAGCCTTCCAGCTTTTCGTTCAGCAATACGCGCGTCCGAAGCGAACCGGTGGTCTGGACCCGAACGACCGGCATTACGACCGCGATCTTCAGCAACGGATCAAGCGCATGCATCCGGCGGATTTGGCGGTCGCCCTGCACGATGACGAGGATGACACCTTAAACTGACGCGCTGGCTGTCCCTTCATCCTATTAGACAGTCCAACGAGAAATCGGCCGCGGAGCTTGCGCCCCGCGGCCGACGACTGCGGCTGATTTTGCTTTTTGCTTACTTCGCCGCGGCCCACTCGTGCCCGTGCACCAGACCATCGTCATGGTCATCGTGCCCAACATGGTTCACCACCATCCCATACTCATGGAACTGGTCCTTCTGTGTACGGGTAGCCGTCGTCGTGCCAGCCCAGCCGCCGGGAGCGGGATAGCCGCTGACCTTGGGGGCAGACTCGGGCCGGCTGTTCAGGATCGTGTTCATGGTCAAACTCCTGGGCCAATCAGTAAGTGAAGTATTGACACAGGTTGAGCCGGATGGCTGCCTGAAACTTGCCGCAGCACAGCAATCCTGTCATTTACACACCATGCGAGCCGTGCAAATCGTAAAGCCTGTAAAGTGAGCCGCGCCCTCATCGGCCGCACCGTCCGGCGCATCCGCCTGGAGCAAGGGCTGACGCAGCAGGTGCTGGCCAGTCGGCTGGGCATCTCCGCCAGCTACCTGAACCTGATCGAGCACGACCAGCGCAACGTCACCGCCTCCCTGCTCATCAAGCTGGCCGAAATCCTGCACATGGACTTGGCCGCCCTGTCCGGCACGTCCGAGCGCCAACTGGAGGTCGGCCTGCGCGAGGTGTTCGCCGACCCGCTGCTCGCCTCGGACCCGGTGCCTGAGCCGGAAGTGGCCGCGCTGGCCGCCGGCAACCCAAATGCCGCCCGCGCCATCTTGTCGCTGTATCGCGCCTGGCGGGTGGCCCGGGAGGATTCAAGCGGCATCGCCCTGCCCTCCGGCCGGTGCCTGCTGCTGCCGAACGAGGAGGCGCGGGACCTGTTCAACGACCGCGGCAACCACTTCCCGGAGCTGGAGGCGGCGGCCGAGGCGCTGGTGGAACACCTGGGAGCTAGCCCGGCGGAGACCAACCACGCCATCGCCGAGCGCCTGCGCCGCCACCACGGCCTGGTCGTCCGCGTCGGCCCCCTGGAAGGCGCGCTGCGGCGTTACGACCCAGCGGACCGTGTGCTCACCTTGTCCGAGCAGCTGCCGCGGGAAAGCCGCGGCTTCCACATGGCGTTCCAGATCATGCTGCTGGAAGCGCGGGACGCGGTGGAGGCGGTGCTGGACAGCGCTGCGCCGAGCACGGCCGAGGCGGCGCAGCTGATCCGGATCGGGCTGCTGAACTACGCCGCCGGCGCGGTGCTGATGCCCTACGCCGCCTTCGCCAGCACCGCGCGGGAGATGCGGCACGACGTGGAGGCGGTGGCCCGGCGCTTCGGCGTGTCGTTCGAGCAGGCATGCCACCGCCTGTCCTCCCTGCAGCGCCCGGGGCAGCGCGGCATCCCGTTCTTCTTCCTGCGCATCGATCCGGCGGGCAACGTCAGCAAGCGGTTCTCCGGCGCCGGCTTCCCGTTCGCGCGCTTCGGCGGCTCCTGCCCGCGCTGGGTGGTGCACGGCGCCCACGCGACGCCGGGCCTGCTGCAGGTCCAGGTGGCGCAGCTGCCGGACGGCGCGACCTTCCTGTGCTTCGCCCGCAGCGTGACGGGTGTTGCCAGCGAGTGGGGCGAGCCGCCGCCGGTCCACGTCGTGGCAATGGGCTGCGACGTGGCGAACGCGCCGGAGCTGGTCTATGCCGACCGGCTGGACCTCGCCTCGGCCGCGGTCGGCATCGGGCTGTCCTGCCGCCTGTGCGACCGCGTGCATTGCCGCAGCCGGGCCTTCCCGCCGCTGGAGCACCGGCTGGCGCTGGACCCGCACACGGCCAGCGACAGCCCCTACCGTTTCGCGCCAACCAAGCTTTGAGACCGTGGAATCATTTACTTTCTTTTTATTTCAGCCACTAAGGCAACTGCCTCACGTTTCTGTGATGCCTGTCGCGTCACGCTGCCGCAATCCCGCCGCCGTTGCGCGGCTTAACAACCACCGGCCCCCGGCCCATGTCACCCTCCTGCCGACCTGCACCCTGCGGGATCGGCGAACGCAAGAAGAGAACCCATTATGCCCGATACCGGCCAGGACCCATCCAGTACTGGACGGCACTTAGGTGTGCTCGTCGTGGGACTCGGCGGCGCTGTCGCCAGCACCGCCGCTGCCGGCATCGAGATGCTCCGGGCCGGGTCGAACGACCTTGCCGGCCTGCCGCTCTCGAGCGTAGGTGTGGCCGGGCTGACCCCTTACCGCAACCTCCACTTCGCCGGATGGGACCTGCATGGCGAGGACTTGGCCGAGGCGGTGAAGGAGCACCGCGTGCTCGACCGCGACCAGACGGAGATGGTCGACGGCGCGCTGTCGCAGATGAAGCCGTGGCCCGCGGTCGGCAGCAAGGATTTCTGCAAGAACGTGGACGGCGACAACAAGCTGACTGGCAGCCATCGTGACGCGGTCGAGCAAATCCGCGCCGATATCCGCACCTACCGCGAGACGTCGGGCGTGCGGAACGTGGTGATGATCAACCTCGCCTCCGTCGAACGCTGGCCGGACCTGAAGCTGGAAGTGCTGCAATCCACCACCGCTTTCGAGCGCGGCCTGGACGAAGGCGACCCGGCAATCAGCCCCGCCATGCTCTACGCCTATGCCGCCATCGTGGAGGGCGTGCCTTACGGCAACTTCACCCCGAGCCTGGCCGCCGACATCCCGGCATTGACCCGGCTGGCGGACGAGCGCCGCGTGCCTGTCGCCGGCAAGGACGGCAAGACCGGGCAGACCTTCATCAAAACGGTGCTCGCCCCGGCGTTCCGCGCCCGCTCGCTGTATGTGGAAGGTTGGTTCTCCACCAACATCCTCGGCAACCGCGACGGCCTGGCGCTCGACAACCCGGACAGCCTGCGTTCCAAGCTGAACACCAAGGGCAACGTGCTGGAGGACATCCTGGGCTACCCGGTGGAGGACCACCTGGTGAACATCCAATACTACAAGCCGCGCGGTGACAACAAGGAAGCCTGGGACAACATCGACCTGGTCGGCTTCATGGGCCAGAAGATGCAGATGAAGGTCAACTTCCTCTGCCGCGACAGCATCCTCGCCGCCCCGCTGGTGATCGAGATCGCCCGGGTGCTGGACCTTGCCAAGCAACGCGGCAAGGGCGGCATCCAGGAGCAGCTCGGCCTGTTCTTCAAGGCGCCGATGACCCCGGCCGGACGCCGCGAGGAGCACTCCTTCCCCGTGCAGGAGCGCAACCTGCTCGACTGGCTGGCTGCCGCCTGATGGACGGCGGCGAACGAAGCGGCGGGGTGGGTTCGCTCACCCCGCTGGCGGCGGAGCTTGGGGATCTCAAGCGCATCCGGGACGCCGCCTCGCCAGACAGCCTGGCGGTCCGGGCGTTCCGGCAGGCTTGGGGGCGCTTGGCCGCCGGGGAGGACGTCCGGACCGTGGCGCTCTCCACCACCGCCGACGCCCTGGCGGCAACCCGGCTGGGCGGCATCGGCCGCGCCGTTCTGGATCTTGCCGGAGTAGCCGACCCAGCAGCAATTCTTAACCGCAGCCTCGATGAAGTGACCGGCCCTGTTTCGCCGAAGCTCCGAGACGCGTTGCGCAGGCATTTGGGCAGTGCCAATCCAGCTTCCCCGGCGCCTGCCTTCGCTGAAGCCCTCATCCGTCAGCCCCGCGCCGGCGCGACCTGCCCCGGCAAGCCCCGCCTGGTGCTGGAACCCCCGGAGAGCCACGGCGACCACTGCCTGGTCGTGGCCGTGCTCGGCGTCGTGCTCGCCGGTGTGTACAGTGCCGACCCGGCCATCGTGTTCGTGGCGGGAATGGCGCACCACCTGCACAACGCCGTGCTGCCCGACAGTGGATTCGCCGGGGAAATCCTGCTCGGGAAGGAGCTTGCGCCGCTGATGCGCCGCCTGTTCGACCGTGAGCTGGCGACGCTCGCGCCGCCCGTCGCCAAGACCGTGCGAAATGCATTGGGCACGATCGGCGACGCGGACACCCCCGAGGGCCGCGCCTTCAACGCCGCCGACGTGATGGATCGGGTGCTGCAGATGCGCCAGTATGACCGGGTGGCGTCGTTCACCACCGCCCAGGCGCTCGACGACTTGGAGCTCGTCCATGCCGGCCCGTTGCAGGCGTTCCACCAGGCCGTGCTGGCGGAGGCTGGCCTGCCATGATGCTGCGCAGCCCGGCCACGCGCCGCGCGCTGACCCTGGATGGCCATGCCCTGGTCGCGCCTGGCGAGCGGTGGCCCGTGGTGGACGGCATTGCCTTCCTCCGTGCCGACCGCCGCGCGCTGGCCGACGCCGCCCTGGCCCGGCTGGACGCGGGCGACACCGAGGCGGCGCTGCTGCTGCTGCTGGGCGACCAGGATGCTTGGGCGCGCACCCCGCCCCCTTCCGAGGACGCCCGCAGGCAGGCTGTTCGCGCCCGGGACACGCTGAGCTTCCGGGACGCGATGGACCTGCTGGCATTCGGTCCCGTCGGCACGTATTTCGCCCATCGCTGGTCGGACCCGACTTTCCTGTCCGGCCTGGCGCTGGCGCAGTCGTACTGGGGTGCGCCACGCCGGGTCCTGGAGCTGGCGTGCGGCGCCGGGCACTTCCTGCGCGCCTTCTCCGGCCACGCGGACGAAGTGGTGGGCGGGGATCTGGTGTTCGCCAAGCTGTGGCTGGCCCGGCATTGGGTGGCCCCCGCGGCCACGCTGGTATGCTTCGACGCTGCCAAGCCATGGCCGTTCGAGAACGCGGCGGCGGACCTGCTGTTCTGCCACGACGCGTTCTACTTCCTGCCCGAGAAGCCGCGTGTGGCGGCGGAGATGCTGCGGGTGGCGACCCGGGTGCTGGTCGGCCACATGCATAACGCGCTCGTGGACAACCTCTCGTCCGGCGCGCCGCTGGAACCCGCCATCTACGCCGCGATGTTCCCCGCGCCGGACCTGTTCGACGACCGGGAGCTGACGGCCGCCCTCGTGGAGGCGCGCACGCCGCGCAAGGCGAGCCTGGCCGAGTTGGCCGATGCGCCGGCCATGGCCCTGGCGATGGGCACCGCCGCCCCAGGTCCGGCCGCCGGGCCGCTGACCATGCCGCCTGCCGGGACTCGGCTGCGGCGCAACCCGCTGTACGACGGCGGCGCGATCCATTGGCCGTCCGAGCGTTACGAGCGGGAATACGGTCCGCTTGCGACCTATCCCGGGCGCACCGACGCCCCGGATGCCGCCCTGGCCGGCGAGACCGCCGCCATCGACGCCTTCGCCCGCCGCCGGGTGATGCTCGATCTGCCGGAGCGGTGGTGATGCCGGGCTTCTTCTCCTTTTCAGAAAAGCCATGATCCGCTGGGGCATCGCCGGGTGCGGCTGGGTGGCGCGGGACTACGTGGCTCCCGCCATCGCCGCATCGGCCAGTGGCACGCTTGCGGCCTTGCATGACGTGTCCCCGGCCTCGCTCGCCCGCATGGTTGCGCTATTCCCTGCAGCCGTGCCGCACGCCGAGCCAAGCAACTTCTTCGCCGATATCGACGCCGTATACGTCGCCTCGCCCAACGACGCCCATCGCCCCTTGGTGGAAGCCGCCGCCGCCGCCGGGGTGCCTGTGCTGTGCGAGAAGCCGATGGCCACCACCCTGGCCGACGCCCGCGCCATGGTTGCCGCCTGCGAGCGCGCCGCCGTGCCTTACGCGACGGCCTTCGACCAGCGGTTCCATCCCGCGCACCGGCACTTGGCCGGACTCGTGCAAGGCGGCGCGCTCGGCGTCGTGACGGCCGTGCGGATCGCCTATTGCTGCTGGGTCGGCGCTGATTTCCAGAGCGAAGCGGGGGGCGACAACTGGCGCATCGACCCAGTGCGCGCCGGCGGGGGCGCGCTGATGGACCTTGCCCCGCACGGGCTCGACCTTGCCTGCTTCCTGCTGGATGACCGATTGGTGGACATCGCCGCCATGGGCCAGTCCCGCGTGCACGGCTACGCGGTGGAGGACGGGGCCGTGCTGATCGCCCGCACCGCGCGCAGGGTGCTGGTGCAGCTGCACGTCGCCTACAACTGCCCCGAAACCTTCCCCCGCCGCCGCCTGGAAGTGCTGGGCACGTCTGGCCAGGTCGTCGCCACCGACACCATGGGCCAGACACCCGGCGGCGCATTGCTCCACACCGACGCCGCCACCGGGCACGCAGCGCTGCTCGACGTGCCCGGCGCGGACCGCTCGCCATTCCTCAACCAAGTCGAGGCGTTCGCGGCGGCGTTGCTGGGC
>CAXTPP010000079.1:0-15976 GCA_964246185.1 uncultured Acetobacteraceae bacterium | reverse complement strand
GGAGTAGACAGCCCAACGTCATCAGGCTACTCGGCAACCTCCGTGCACCAACGCCTTCAGCGTCGACAATAATTTGTAAGAGAGTGCTTGAAACCTCACCTATAAAACGTTCCAACGCTAGCCTAGCATGGGTTGACTGCGCTACGATGCGGCTCGACACGCAAGCCATGTCCCTGCTTTCGACGCTAAGAAGTTTAGGCACCAAAACGCTACAGCGTTAGCGTAAAGCTAAGAGGATGAAACGAGCGGAGTCCCAACGAAGGACGAACAGGCCGCTCGGGTAGAGTTAAGAGGTTCTAGCTCCAAAACGCTGAGACGTTAAAATCGGTGCTTGATGTCCAGGCTTCAACAACCAAGCCAGACTCAGAAGCCCGAGGTTGTGCGTGCGGAGATCCAGGGCACTTGCACAGCGAACCAGGATACTTCCAACGTTCATCCGGGAGACTTTTTGGAGCCAGACGCCGGCACCAGCTGGCATTTCCGGCGATCTAAGCCGCGCGACAACCTATGGCTTAGTTGTTTAGTCCCGGGATGAGGTGACGGGGGTCGAGTTTGAAGATGTCTGGTGTTGCCGTCCAGGCATGGGAGACGGCTTCGAAGGGTGTCTTCCACCGGATGGCTTTGAGGTGTTTGGCGAAGTTGTAGGCCGACACGAAAGCGAGGACGTGGGCCTTGAGGCTGTCGAGGTCTGGGTAGTGGAATGCTTTGATGGTGGCGTCTTTGACGGTCCGGTTCATTCGCTCGGCCTGCCCGTTGGTCCATGGGTGATATGGCTTGGTTAGCTTGTGCTGGATGCCATGCTGTTTGCAGACACGGTCGAAGATGTGGCCGCCGAACATAGCTTCCACGGCCGGATATCGCCCTCGGTTCTTTGGTAGGTCGGCGAAGGCCATGCCGTTGTCGGTCAGCACCGTGTGGATGGCATATGGAAAGGCGCTGATGACGCTGAGCAGGAAGTCAGCCCCGTTCATCTTGCCTGCATCGTCACGGAACTCGACGTAGGTGAACTTGGACACGCGGTCGATGGCGAGGAACATGTTTAGCTTGCCCTGGGTTAGGCGCAGTTCGCTGATGTCGATGTGGACGAACTTGCTGCGCTTCGATGGTTGGTCTGGGTTTTCGGGCAAACGGGAGATGCCGTGTCCTGCCAGGCATCGGTGCAAGCTCGACCGGGTAAGGTTAGGAATGCTGTCGCGCAGGCATCCCAGGACGGCGTCGAGCGGCAGCAGGGTGCGGCGGCGGAACTCGACGACCATGGCCTCCTGGGCTGGGGTCAGTACGATGCTACACGGGGCAGTTGGTCCCATGGGTGCGTCGGCGGTGGTTGTTCGGCTACGCCACTTGTTGACCGTGGTTCGGCTCAAGCCATAGCGCTTGGCCAAGTCGCTGCTCGTCTCCTTCGACGCTTGGAACTCGGCTCGAACTCGCGGCGTTGTTCGGGCTGAACCGTGAAGACTGCCTGCCATAGCGCTTCCTCCGCTTCTCGCGTCAGGGTAGCGTCACGACTCTCCGGGACCAAACACCTAAGGGCAACAAACGCCAAAGGTCGTCAGAAATCTCGGTTATAGAGAACGCTCCAGCCATTTGGCACCAGCCAAATCCCATCGGCAGCCGATGTGAGCACAACCTTTTGTTGGCGAGCACGGTGGCAGATAATGTGAGCACAATGCGTGCTCCATTGTCAGTTAATTCGAGCGGGAAACGCCGCTGTTTGCGAGCACGAGCACCGATGATTGCGAGTGCCTACAACTATAGAGCTGGATCGATGCACCAATATTGGGGGTGCTTGTGCGGATCGGTATCAGCCCTCACGCGGGGATGGGGAGAAGCCGGGTGCGGATTTCTTCTTGAGGCTCCGAAGATCGATAATGCCATCTTGCTCACGGGGATCCACTCCCGGCGGGAACATCTTCACCTTCAGAAACTTTTGCGAACTGCCCGTGGCCAGCCGGTCCACGAACAAGTACCAGCCGGGGGCTTTGAAGTAGGACAGGCGGGCGCGGCACCAGTCGGTCAGTTCACGTGCGAGGGCAATGCCCGCGGCCTCGGGCTCGTTCAGGACAATGCATGCCATCACCTCCTCTTCGCGCAGTTCGTCCTGCACCGCGAGCACCGCGACTTGGCGAACCTTGTCATGGGCGACGAGGCAGGCCTCGACCTCCGCGGCGGCAATGTTCTCACCCGAGCGGCGGATGATGTTTTTCTTGCGATCCGTGAAGAACATCATGCCGCTGCCGTCGCAGACCACGGCATCGCCGGTATGGAACCAGCCGTGACGCCAAGCCTCCTCGGTCGCTTGCTCGTTTTTCAGGTATCCTGAGAAGAAACCCTTGCGCGGCGCTGCGGCGCTGTGGCGGAGTACAAGTTCCCCGGGTTGACCGGCCGGCTGCTCGTTGCCGTCGTCATCGACGACCCGGGCTTCCAGCCCCGGCACCGAGCGGCCGATCGCACGGGTGTGGACCTGCCTTGGTTCCAAATGGTCTGTCATCATGCGGCCGGTCTCCGACATCGCCCACATCTCGACTAAGGGAAAGCCGAAGCGCCGCTCGAACGCCGCATGCTGGCTCGGCTCGACGCCGGCGCAGAGTGCGAACTTGACGGCGTGGGCGCGCTCCTCCGGGCATTCCGGCAGCTTTAGCAGGATATTCGGGATCACTCCCTGGAACTGGACCGCGCTCACCCGGCACGCAACGACATCTTGCCAGAAGGTGCCGGCGTGGAAACGGTCCGGGAAAATCAGGCATCCGCCGGCGAGCAGCATCGCGGGCAGCGAGATCGACAGGCAGTTCGCGTGGTGTAGCGGCAGGGGGTTATACAGCCGCTCGCTGCCTGCCTCCATCGCCAGCCGGCCGCCGCGCGACAGGTACCAGGCGCCGAACGTATGGAAATACTCATTGGACATGACGCAGCCCTTGGGCCGCCCGGTCGTGCCCGAAGTGTAGAGCAGCGCCGCTTCGGTGGTGCGGTCGAGGACAGTTTCGGCGGCTGGCGCGCGAGGGGACGGCAGCGGTTGCGACAGGTCGTCGAAGCGCCGCACTGGGACGAGCGCGGTCAGACCGCCCATCGCAGCGCGGACATCGTCGAGGCGCGGCTCGACCGCCAGGGCCAGGCAGGCCTCCGAGTGATCGAGCAGGTATGCGATCTCGTCGCTTTGATAATCCGGGTTGATCGGCACGGTGCTGCATCCCAGCGCGTTCAGCGCGAAATGATGGAAGACGAACTCCGGATGCTGGTCGAACAGGATCGCGATGCGATGTCCAGGCCCATAACCGGACGCCGCATAGTGCGCGCGGCGATCCTGGACCGCCGCCCAAGTCTCGGCCCAGGTGAACTCTCGGCCCTCGGGATGATAGGCGCGTCCTTTCATCGGCGGCACGGCGTAGGCCGCACGGGCGCCGTAAGCCGCGACCGTGCGTTCCAGTGACTGATAGAGCGTACCGAGGTCGAACGGATCCATGTTTGGGTTCCTTTGCCGGACCGGTTGCGTGCTATTTGTTTACCAGACCGGCGGGGATCAGGAGGGTCAGTGCACCGCCGACGGTGAGCAATCCCGCGAAAAGGTACAAGCCCGCCGACGTGCTCTGCGTCAAGTCGGTCATCCAGCCGACCAGGAAGGTGCTGGCGAAGCCCGCGACGTTGCCAAGCGCATTGACCAGCGCGATGCCGGCGGCGGCGGCGGCGCCGCCGAGGAAGGTAGCGGGCAGGCTCCAGAATGCCGCCTGCGCACTCGACGCACCTGCGGCCGCCAGCGTCAGCCCGGTCATCGCGAGCAGGGTTTCGCCGCCCGCCGATGCGGTCAGCCCTAGGCCGGTCGCGGTGACCAGGCAGGGGACCACCGTGTGCCAGCGACGCTCGCGCATGCGGTCGGCACTGCTGTTGGTCGCGATCATCGCAATGATGGCGGCCACATAGGGCACCGCAGTCAACAGGCCGATCTGCAGCGGGTCGGACACGCCGGTCTGCTTGATGATGGTCGGCAGCCAGAAGCTGATGATGTAGATGCCGCTGGCGACACAGAAATAGATCAACCCGAGCAGCCAGACCTGGCTGGTCTTGAAGGCGTCGGACAGCTGCGAGCGGCCCTCCTTGCCTTTCTCCTCGCGGGCGACGTTGGCCGCGATGACGCGCTTGTCGCCGGCGTCCAGCCATTTGGCCAAGGCGACGCGGTCGTCGAGGTAGGCCAGCGTGACGAAGCCCAGGACCAGCGAGGGAATGGTCTCCAGCAGGAACAGCCATTGCCAGCCGCTGAGGCCGTAGGCGCCGCTGACCGAGTTCAGGATCCAGCCGGAGAGCGGGCCGCCGAAGATGCTTGACATCGGGATCGCCGCGAGGAAGATCGCGACGATCCGCCCGCGACGGTGGGCCGGATACCAGTAGGTGAGATAAAGCAGGATGCCCGGGATGAACCCCGCCTCGGAGACGCCGAGCAGGAAGCGCAGCACGTAGAAGCTGAGCGGCGTCTGGACGAACACCATCAAGCCCGAGATCAGCGCCCAGGTGATCATGATGCGAGCGATCCACACCCGGGCGCCGACCCGGTGCAGGATGACGTTGCTCGGCACCTCGAACAGCACGTATCCCAAGAAGAAGATGCCGGCGCCGAAGCCATAGACCGTTTCGCTGAAGCCCAGCTCGCGCAGCATCTGCAGCTTGGCAAAGCCGACATTGACGCGGTCGAGGTAGGCCGCGAAATAGCATAGGAAGAGGAAGGGCACGATCCGCAGCGTGACTTTCCGGTAGATCTGCTCCTCCGTACGCTGCAACGGCGCCGACCCAAAAGCTGCACTTGTCGTTTGCGACATTTTTCTTGCTCCCCTACGCGGTGCGCTCAGCGTTCAGGTTGGCGCCGCTTCAGCTCCGCATCGTTCCAGGCTTCCAGCGCCTGATAGTCCGGGACGAAGCCCAGGCCCTTCTTCGCGTCCGACGAGACGGCGGATTGCGAGGTGACCACGTCGATGACCGTCGGCGCGTTGGCCAGCGCCCGCTCCAAGGCGGCCGGCAGGTCGGCTGCGTCCTCGACACGCTCGCCGTGCGCCCCCAAGGCGCGGGCCATCGCCGCATAGTCCGAATGGCGCAAGGTGGTGCCTACGACCCGGCCGCCGTAATTGACCTCCTGGTCATAGCGCTCGATGTTCCAAGCCGCGTTGTTCGAGACGATGAACACGGCGCGGGCGCCGTGGCGGACCGCGGTGTCGACCTCCATAGCGTTGAAGCCGAATGCGCCGTCGCCGTTGACCGAGATCACCTGCCTGCCAGGAAACGCCAGTGCAGCGGCGATTGCGTAGGGCACGCCTACGCCGAGGCAGCCGAACGCGCCGGAATCCATGTAGGTCCGCGAGGCGAGGCCGACCCGGCCGAAACTGAGCAGGTCGCCGCCGTCGGCGATGCCGATATGGTCGGGCGCTGCGACGCGGGCGATGGCGTCGAAGATCTGCATCGGGTGTATCTTGCCGTCTTCAGTCCGCGTCGGGCTGGCGGGCCGGGCGGGGGACATGCGCTCGCGCTGCTTGCGCCGCAGCGTCTCCGCCCAGCCCTGGTCTACGTTCGACGGCCGGTTGCCCGCCGCCTGGACCATGGCATCCAGGGCCAGCGACGGCGTGGCTAGCAGCTCGGGCTGGCCGCGCCGGTTGTCGATCAGCTCCCCGGCGTTGTCCGCGATGCGGATGAAGCGGGTCGCGTTGGGGAACACCGCCGGCGAGCCATAGCCAAGCTGGTAGTCGAGCTTGCGGCCGATCAGGAGCACGGTGTCGGCCTCGGTCATCGCCGCCGCGCGTACCGCGCCGACCATGGCAGGATGACCCGGCGGAATGAGCCCGCGGCTCTCCTGGGTGTCGAGGTAGAGCGCGCCCGATGCCTCGAGCAGCCGCTTGAGCGCATCGCTGGCGTTGCGCGCGCCGCGCCCGGTGATCACGAGCGGGCGTTTCGCCGACCAGAGCGCATCGACCGCTGCCACCACGTCGCCGGGATGGGGTGCAATCACGCGGTTCGCCTTGGGTTGCAGCCAGTCGACCAGCACCAGCTCCGGCGGGATTTGGATGCGGAGCACGTCGGTGGGGATTTCGATATAGACCGGGCCAGGCTCACCGAGGTCGCCGGTCGCCCGCGCCAGGGCCTCGTCCAGCTCGCGCAGCACCTGTTCCGGCACCCGCGCGGTCCGCGACAAGCGCGTGACGGGGCGCAGGATCTCGGCGTGCGGGATGTCCTGGAGCGGCCCCATGTTGACTTGGGGCCGCGGCGGGCAGCCGCCGATCAGCAGCACCGGCATGCGGGCGATCGAGGCGTTGGCAATGGCGGTGACCGTGTTGGTGACGCCGGGTCCGGCGGTGACCATGGCGACGGCGGGCTTGCCGGTCAGCTCGGCGTGGGCATGCGCCATGTGAACGGCGGCGCCCTCGTGCCGGACATCGACGATGCGGATGCCGAGGCGGGCGCAATGGTCCCAGATCGGCTGGATATGGCCGCCCTGCAGCCCGAACACCCGGTCGATGCCGCGCGCTTGCAGGAACTGCGCGACCCAGGCGGCGCAGCTTTGTTGGTTTGCGTTAAGGTCGTTAGCTTCGGCTGGCCGTATTGGTGTGTCGCTTTTCATTGGCGCTCAATCTTCCCTGGCTTTGCTTGTTGGTTCGTTCGGCATCGTCGGCCAGCCGGTCGGCGGCGCTGTGGATGTGGCTGAGGATGCGGGCCTCGGCGCGTTCGGCGTCGCCGGCGACGATCGCTTTGAGGATGTCGTAGTGCTGCTGCCAGATGCTGGGCGGCGGCTCCGACTTGCGCAGCACTTCGCCCATCACACGCCTGAGAAAGCGCCAATGCACCTCCGCGGCCGGTCCGATCATCGGGTTCCCCGAGGCCTCGTAGACGAAGGCATGGAACGTAACGTCGTGGGCGATCATCGCCTGAATGGCGCCGGCTGCCACGGCCTTGAGGCCGGCTTCGACGATGCCTTCTCCCTCGCGCCGGGTGTGAGCGGCGGTCTCGGGCGAGGCCTTGCAGCGCTGGGCGGCCAGCCGTGCGGCAAGGCCGTCGAGGGCGGCGCGGACCTGGTAGCGGTCCCGCATGACCTGCAGATCGATCGGCGCGACGATGAGCCCGCGCCGGCCGGCGTCCTGCACGATCCTGTCGTTCTTCAGCAGCAGCAAGGCTTGCTGAATCGGCTGCCGGGAGACCCCGTAGCGAGCGGCGAGGACCTCCTGAACGAGGTGGGTGTTCGGCGCCAGGGTGCCGTCGGCGATCTCGCCGAGGATCGCTTCGTAGGCTTGGTCGACGAGGCTGGGCTGGAGCGTCAGGAGGACCACGTGTTTCGCATTCTGAATTCAGAATACAGAGTTACACATAAGCATTCGTTGTCAACCCGCATCTGTCTTGCCTTGCCCGCTGGCTATTTCGGGCGGCCGACCATAACGGTGACGTCTTGCGGCCCCGCCCCGCGAAACGTGATCCTGCAGGGGAAGCTTTCCCCATCGACCAGCGGATGGATGGTCTGCAGCAGCATGACGTGGCCGGTATCCTCGGTCATACGCGTCGCGCCATCAGCCGCAATTGGGATGGACCGCACGACGCGCATGGCAGGGAAGCCCTCGCCGTGATCCACCGCGTGGTCTTCGGCGAAGTTTGCCGCGGTGCAGCGGGCGCGCAGCAAGGCATCCTCGGGTCCCGCGTTGCGAACGGTCATGGAGAGCGCAACGTCCTTCCCCGCGCCGGATCCCGGGACCCAGGCTTCGAACACGTCGATCGAATCTTCCCCGGCCTGCGCGGCGCAAGGCCCAAAGAACAGGCCCAAGGCGGCGATGGCTCCCAGAGGCCTCATTGCGCGCTCACCAGTGAGACGGTGAATACGGTGCGGCTGGTGAAGCTGGTCAGCGGCGCGGCCGTACCGCGGAACATCTCCCGGTCGACGACCAGGTGGCGGTCGCCGAGCGTTTTCTCGCAATGCTCGCGCACGAAGATGCCGCCGACGGGCGCTTCGTCCGTGTCGGGGCCAGCCTCCTTGCACGCCCAACCGGCGTCGCCGTAGCGGGCCATGACCTGCTCGCCGAACATGTAGCCGCGCTTGCGGAGAAACAGCCGTGCCGACGGGTCGGTCTGCATCCGGATCGCCTGCACCGACCCATCCTCGTCCATCAGCAAGGTCAGCAGCATCGGCTGGCCCGCGACTTTGGTCTCGTGCGCGCCGTCGTCGTCATAGCGAAAGCCGATCTCGTGCAGTCCCTGCCGGTCGACGGGGCATTGCCGGTAATCCCTCCAGCCAGCGATGGTCAGGGTCTGTGCCATGGCGCAGGCAAACCCGCCGTAGCCCTGGGCCGGAAGCGCGGACAACTTCATGCCGACGCGGAATTCACGGACGTCGGTCTCGTCGCCCTGTGCGTGGACAGGGCAGGAAACTGCGAGACCGGCGGCCAGGAGTGCGCCCAGGGCCATAAATCCACGGATCATGCAGGACTCTCCGGGTGCGGCGACGTGGTTTACCGCGTCGTTGAAGGGGTCGGCAGCGCGTGACGCGATGGGGCGCCCTCCACCTTCGGACGATAGACGTCGCAAACACGCGACGCGTCGCCGAAGAACGTGACACAATCGGCGAGCGTCGGCTCCCCCTTGCCCTTGATCACGTCCACGACGTAGTGGGCGACGTCCTGGATGTCTTCGCGGTGCAACATGACGTTCGCGTTCGGCGGCATTATGCCCTTCACGTCGTCGGCCTTCAGCCCGTAGCACGCGCCGGCCGCATACGGGTCGGGCGTGAAGTGGGGCATGCCGGTGCCGGGGCGGCCGCAGGTGACTATCTCGACGACGTCGTCGACGGAGAGCTGGGTCTCCCGCAGCGACAGGGCGGCGCCGCCGTAGCCGCCGCCGCCGACGCCGCTCCATTTGTGGCACCCCACGCAATTCGCCCGCTCATAGACCTGCTTGCCGCTTTCGGCATGGCCATTCTGGGCGGCGCCCTGCCCGGCGGCGATGCACAAGGCACCCACGCAGCCCAGCAGGGCGCCAATCACGATTCTAAGTCTCATTCACTATCCCACGCCCGAAATCACCGGCTCAAAGTGCGAAAACATACAGCACAGAGCCAGGCTGCATTTTCTTCAACGCAGGAGTCGAGTCGATGAACCACTTGTCCCAGGCCCCGCCCAAGCCGGCCAGGATGGCGACGTATTGCTTGCCGTCCGAGGTGAAGGTCATCGGAGGCGCATTTAGGCCGGCCCCCGTGTTGAATGACCAGAGCTTCTGCAAGCTCTGGGCGTCGAGTGCGAATACCTCGCCATCTGGAGACCCGGCAAATACAAGGTCCGGCGTGGCCAAAATGCCGCCCAGCATCGGATACGGCGTCTCGAATTTGCCGGTTTCCTTGCCCGTTGTGACATCGACTGCCGTGACGCTGCCAGTGATCTCGGCCGCAGTGCTCGGGCCGCCCCCGGTGAACCAGTCGCGCGCCTTCACCTGACCAGTCTCGGCCTTGACGGTGATCTTGTTGCAGCTCTCGATTACGGGGATGTACCAGGTATGCAGCAAGGGGTTGTACGCGGTGGGCGGCCAGTTCTTTCCGCCCATGTTGCCGGGGCAAATCACGACTGGCGAATTGTCGACCGTCGGTGTCGCGGCGACGGCGTAAACCTGAACCTGCTTGGACGCATCGTATTCACGCGGCTTGCCCGTCGTCGGATCGAGCCCGGCAGACCACGTAATCTGCTTGACGAAGGGCAGGCCCCAGACGAATTGCCCGGTAGTGCGATCGACGGCATAGGCGAAGCCATTGCGGTCCGCCTCGAGCGCCAGCGACTGCGTCGTGCCGCCCTTCGCCACGTCGACCAGGACGTTCTCGGAAACGCTGTCATAGTCGTATGGGTCGTTCGGGGTATGCTGGAAATGCCACTTGATCTTGCCGGTATCGGCGTCCAGCGCCAGGGAACTGTCGCTGTAGAAATTGTCCCCCGGCCGATACTGCGAATTCCAGTCCGGCCCCGGGTTGCCGGTGCCCCAGTACAGCGTGTTGGTCGCCGGGTCGTAGCTGCCGGTCACCCAGGTCGGCCCGCCGCCAGACGCGGCCGCGTTGTGGGCGCCGCCCCATGTCTGGATGCCGGGTTCGCCGGCGGCAGGAATGGTGTAGGTGCGCCACAACTCCTTTTGCGTCTTAAGGTCGGTGGCCGCGATCCAGCCGCGGATGCCGAACTCACCGCCGGCAACGCCGGTGATGGCCATGTCCTTCACGACGAGCGGAGCGCCGGTGACGGCCTCGCCCTTGTCCGGATCGGCCACCTGGCGCTGCCACGCGACCTGTCCGGTCAGCTTGTCGGTCGCAACCACCCGGCCATCGAGCGTGTGGGAGATGACCATGCCGTCCCACAGCGCGACGCCGCGATTGTCGACGCCGCAGCAGGCGACGGCGCCCGCCCAGTCATGGTCGGTCTTCGGGTCCATCTTCCAGACCAAGACGCCTTTGCCGCCATGCGTATCGATCTTGTAAACTGAACCCCAGCCGTCGGTGACGTAGAGGAAGCCGTTTTCCGCGATCGGCGTGCCCTCGAGGCCGCCATGGGACCAGATGCCGCCGCCTTCGACTCCGCCGAGTTGCACGGTCCACGCGACGTGCAGGTTCTTAACGGAGTCCTTGTTGATATCGGTCAGGTCGGAAAAGCGATGCGCGGCGAAATCCTTGTGATGCAGCAGCCAGTTGCCCTGCTCCTGATCGGCATTCACCAGCCGGTCCTGGGTGACCTCGTCCGCCGCGTGGCCCGGCGCGCCCCATATCGACGCGACCAGAGCCGCCCCTGCCGCCAATGCCATCCGGTAACTCGGTGGCCGCCGCAAACGTGTTATGGCGCGCACTGCATCCCTCCCGTTGACTTTGCTCGCCTCGATCGGGCGAGTTATCCTTAACCCACTTTATATTGCATCGTAATTCAAGCGCCTTTTTGTCTCATTTGAAATGATACGTTGTGGGGACGAATGTCTCTAAGTGTCCATCCGGGAACATCTTGAGCCTTGGCGTGGGTTTGTGGTCAGATCGGGTTTGACCTGACCAGGTGTTGCGATGTGGACTTCTGAGAACCGCGCCCGCTACGACCGCAGCAAGCTGCGCTACCCGACTGATCTCACGGATGACGAGTGGGCCTTGGTTGAGCCGCTCATTCCGCCTGCCAAGCGAGGCGGCAACAAGCGCACGGTCAACGTGCGTGAGGTGGTGAACGGCCTCATGTACATCCTGGGAACGGGCTGCCAGTGGGCCGCGCTGCCCAAGGACTTGGCCCACGCAGCACGGTGAACGACTACTTCCTGCGCTGGCAGCACGACCGCACGCTCAACCGGCTGCACCATGCGCTCTATGTGCGATGCCGCGAGCAGACTGGGCGCGACGTCAGCCCGACCGTGGGCATCATCGACAGCCAAAGCGTCAATAGCGCTGAAAAAGGGGGCGCTCGGACCCGCATGGCTACGACGCCGGGAAGAAGATCAAGGGCAAGAAGCGGCACGTCCTTCTCGGGGAAGTAGCAGGGGAGCGCAGGCACCTCCTCACATGCCTAGGCTTGGTGCTTGCAATCTCCTGATCGGGAGAGTATATCCTCCGCTGGAGGACTCGTCTCATGAGTGTTGCCCAGCCCGCCTACCCGGCCACCCGCTATCGTCCGGCCCCCATCACCGACCTGACCGATAAGGCACAGCGTGAACGGCTCAGCCCGTCGGCGCTCAAAGCTTTTTTCAACATCGTGGGGCGCTGGAGCATACGGGACGAGGACGCACGGGTTTTGCTGGGCGGCCTCTCGAACGGTCCCTATTACAGCTGGCGCAAAGACCCGGAGCGAACGCTCGACACGGACATGCTGACGCGGGTTTCGTACCTGATCGGCATATTCAAGGCGTTGAACGTCCTCTACGGCGAAAAGCTTGCTGACGAATGGGTGCGGCTACCCAATCAGAACCCGATTTTCAGTGGCCGGACGCCGCTGGTTTACATGATGGCCGGCGGCGTGGCGGCCCTCCAGACCGTGCGGCGTCTGCTCGACGCACGCCGGGGTGGACTCTGATCGCAACGCTTCCGCCGACAAGGCTGGTTCGCCAGTTCGACTCGCACCGCTTGATCCCTTCAAAATACAGCGCCGGCGGCGACAGTGTGCTGTCGAAGATTGCCGACGACGATGCGCACTTCCATGACATCACCGAACTCGACGGTGCCACAAACGATCGGCTGGTGGCCGAGACCGGCTTGCTTCCAGGGATTGGGCTGCACGAGCTGGTATTTGCCGTCCCCTACGCGCGGATCGTGAACGCCGCCTTTTGCCACGCTCATCCGCTCGGCAGCCGCTTCAATGGTCCCGATCGCGGCGCGTGGTATGCCGCGTTCGCGATCGAGACCGCACAGGCCGAGGTCGCCTTTCATCGGTCCGCGGACTACGCGGAAATTGGGCGATTTGATGACAGCGTCACCTATGACGACTACCTGGCCGACTTCAGTGCCGACCTCCACGACCTGCGTGATGCACCAGACTTCACCTCAAGCCTCGCCCGCGACAGCTACGTCGCCTCTCAAGGGTTAGCAGAAGCTTTGCTCGCGGCGGGCTCGCTTGGCGTCGTCTACCCGAGCGTGCGTGACACGTCCGGAACCTGTCTCGCCTGTTTTAGGCCTGCTCTGGTCAACAACGTGCGCAAGGGCGAGACCTTCCGTTTCGCGTGGGCTGGCAGACCTGAGCCTCGCATCGAAATTGAACACCCTTGACTCGGCGATGCTGCCGCACCGGGCAATATATTTCCTGATTACGCACCTTGCTCCGCCAACGGTGCAAGTGCTCGACTCGGCTAGCAGGTTGAGTTGAGGAGTGTTTCCGGTGGCGCGCAACAAAGTGCGGTTTCAGAAAGGCCTGAGCGAGCCGGAATTCGACCGGCACTATGGCACGGAGGAGCAATGCCAGGTGGCGGTTATCGGCTTGCGGTGGCCGAAGGGCTTCGAATGTCCGGGTTGCGGGGGCGCCAAGCACAGCTGGCTCAAGAATCGCGGGTTGTTCCAGTGCAGCACGTGCCGCCTGCAAACCTCGCCGATCGCCGGCACGATCTTCGCGTCGACCAAGCTGTCGCTGAAAACCTGGTTCCGCGCGATCTACCACATGACCCAGACCAAACAGGGCATCTCCAGCATCGAACTCGGCCGCCGCCTGGGTGTCACCCAGACCACGGCGTGGAAGGTCAAGCACAAGCTCAAGCAGGTAGTGCTGGAGCGCGACGCCGCAAAGCACCTGACGGGGCGTGTTGAAATCGATGATGCCTATGTCGGCGGCGAGCGCACGAGCGGCAAGCGCGGGCGGGGTGCTCCGGGCAAAACGCCGTTTGTCGCAGCAGCGGAAACCACGCCGCAGGGCAAGCCCAGCCGTATCAAGCTGCGCCGGGTAGAGGGTTTCTATAACCGTTCCATCGAGGCATTCGTCCGTGCGGCCCTCGATCCGGGGTGCAGCGTGGTCACCGACGGGCTCGGCTGCTTTGGCGCGGTCACGAGGGCCGGATGCACGCACGAAGTCGTCGTCACCGGCTCTGGCCCGGCCGCGGCGCAGACGGTGACGTTCAAATGGGTCAACACCGCCTTGGGCAACATCAAGTCCGCCCTCACCGGCACCTATCGCTCCATCAGCAGCAAGCATGTGCCCCGATACCTCGCGGAGTTCGAATATCGCTTCAACAAGCGATACGACCTCGCCGCCATGATCCCAAGACTCACTTGGGCCGCAACCCGAACCCCGCCCATGCCCTACAAATATCTGAAAATGGCGGAGGTTCATGCGTAATCAGGATATAATTTGTAGTGGTCTGGCGCGCAGCGTCGCGACGGGTCGCATTTTTGGATACTAATGGCGAGCAAAAATCAGTGAGTTGCCAAGGTTGGGGTCGAGGGTTCGAATCCCTTCGCCCGCTCCAGATTTTCTCAAAGACTACAAGAGCTTATACTTCTTCTCTAGGGATCAGCTCGCTTCCGAGGGGCCCAGTTCCAGATGATGGAAGCTGATCGGAAGCAATCGGGTGGAAGTCGTGGCATGGCTCCGGTGCCTATTGGCGGGAACCCGCCACGAAGCATCCTAGCCAGCCAGCCAACGCGATGACGGTTGTGAATGAGGCTGGGTGGCGAGGTCATTCTGAGCTCCCTGCCCCTCCCGATGACGATCGATGTTGACAAGGCGGGGGCAAGGGATGGCGGTGGTTCGATTCCGCCCCTGGTCTTGTTTGGTCTGAATTCACCAAACTCCGAATGCGATCGTCCGTTCACAGGCGCGGAGCCACATCATCCTGACATGCACATAAAAAGATGAGGTTGATAGGTTTTCTATTAATACCCATACCATCACGAGACTTTGATGACCGGGTTAGCTTCCCGCTGTCAATCTCAGGCGCTGCTGGCCAGCCAGCATCCTGGTTGTTTCATCGGGGTCACGCCTTCCCTTTAAAATCAGTAAGTCAGGCGCAGATCAACGGCTGCATTAGACGGCCGTCACCGGACGGATAGCGAACGAGGACGTCTGTATGCGCTGATGTTCACGGCCCGTCATGTGCACGACATCCACGGCGGCCGAGGGGCTGGTGGCGCGCGTGACCCCGATGCCCGACTGATCGCGGACGAGGTCTCTGATGCGAACGACTTGCGAGCCTTCCTGGCCACATAGGGTTCCCAAGCGGTAATCTCGCCGATGTCGCGCCGCCTTAGACCGCCGCCGTTCAGCGCAATCGCCTGTCGCGCGCGCGACCTGATCAAGCGCGCCTTCTGCCGCCTGAGAGACTGGCTCGGCACCTGCTACGACAAGACCTCCCGCAATATCCTCACGGGCGTTCTGCATCGCCGTCGCCATCACGGATTAGCTGCGATCAGTCCACACCTTACTCATTCGGCCAGCCGTCGTTCGACTGGAACGCACCGGTCTCGCCTGCGATGCGGACAGCGCGGATTAGGCGAGTTAGCTTGTCGGCTTCGCGGGCGTGAACCTAGTCAACGCCGTGACCAAGTTGCTTCCGGAGTTCATCAGTGAGCGGGTGGTGACGTTCGCGCGGCTGTTGATGTCGGACGACCTGGCAACTCGTGCTGCGGCAATCCGGGACTTCCTGCGCGGATGCTTCGCACAGATCCCGGACGGGGAGGCGCTGGCGCGCATGTTCGTGTTCAACGGCATGCCGCGGCGGGCGCTACGCCAGGGGATTGTCAAGTCGCCGGCTGACGGCCTTAATGAGGCTTGGGTTGCCCAGGGCCGATTGCTGGTGACGTTTGGGACGCAGGACAAGCTGATCCGACGGGCGATTTCCGAGCGCATGCTCAGCCTCAACCCGAACGCACGGCTGTCGCTCTACCCGGTTTCTGGCCATACGCCCCTCTACGAAGAACTGGAAGACTTCAACGCCGAACTTACCGCTTTGTCGGCGCGTACAAGAGTCCCAGATCTTCTGCCCGCCGCCGATGCGGATTACATGCGGACGATGGCATTACGCGCGGTTAGACGTGCAGGGCGAAGGATCGGTTTCTCACCTAGTGAGCACGCTGTCGGCGGCCTTCATCGTGCCCGGGAGGTTAGGGATGCTTCGGACAGTAGGGAGTGCACATATCTACACCAAGGCCTCAACCCCGAGCAACGCCATCCATCCAGCGATAGGGCCGCCCCGGCGTCGTCACTGCCACGCGGTAAAGGCTTGTTTCGGCTGCTATGTACAACCACGGCCCATCCGGCAAAGGCACGAACGCGACATTGGTCGGTGTTTCCGGAACGGCGATTTCCGCGACCTCGTCACCGTCAGTGTCGTACACCCGCACACCGGGCCGCACGGCGGAGCGCACGGCTGAGTACAACCGGCCAACGGCATCGAACGCAATACCGTCCGCGCCAGACTCATTCTTATAGTCGACGAGCACACGCTGGTTCGACGGAAAGCCGGATGCGGACAGGTCATAACGCAGCAGCCGCATTGGCCCGTTGCGAACCGGCACGTCGGCGATCCGGCAATCGGAGCGGAGCAAGTCGTGCTC
>CAXTPP010000078.1:0-16159 GCA_964246185.1 uncultured Acetobacteraceae bacterium | reverse complement strand
CCGCGACGCCGGCCTCCTTGGCGCGGGCGGACAGCGGCAGGATCCAGCCCTGCGCCAGCGATGGCAGCGAGACGCGGGCATGGCCGGGCGCCAGCTCGCACAGGGCTGCAGCCGCCGCGTCGTCCCACGCGGCGGGCAGGCGCACCAGGCGGGGCGGGCTGTCCGGGTCGGGCGCCGCCTCCGTCTGCCGCAGCCGCACGCCCTGCCAGGTCCGGTCGGTTTTCATGGATGCGACGATAGCGCGCGGTGCGCCGGACGGGAAGCCGGATTTTGCGTGCGCGGGCGCGCATCACCACAAAATGTTGTGGACAGCGCCCATGCCCAGTCGCAGCGGTGGACCCGGCGGGGGACGCTGCTATAACCGCGCCATGACCCTCATGATGCGCCTCGTCACTGCCCTCACCGGCCGCCTGGTCGGGCGGGACGCCGCCGGCAACGTCTATTACGAGGCCAAGAAGGCGGGCGCGTCCGGCGGGCGCGAACGCAAGCGCTGGGTGATGTACCGCGGCGAGCCGGAAGCCAGCAGCATCCCGCCGGAGTGGCACGCCTGGCTGCACTACACCACGGACATGCCGATCCCCACGACGGTGCGCCGCGCCTGGCAGAAGCCGCACGAGCCGAACCTGACCGGCACCCCCGCCGGCTACCGTCCGCCCGGCAGCGACTACCGCGGCGGCCAGCGCGCGCCCGCCACCGGCGACTACGAATCCTGGACCCCGGGCAGCTAGGATGGCCCGGCGTTCGTTCTCCGAGGTCGCGGCCGGGGCGGCGGTGCTCGCCATGGCCGCCGGGTTCCTGTTCTACGCCGTGGCGAGCACCGGGCGGGGCAAGGTGGGCGGCTACACGCTGCACGCCTCGTTCGACAACGTGGGCGGCATCGCCACCGGGTCCGACGTGCGGGTGGCCGGGCTGAAGGTCGGCAGCGTGACAGGGCTGGCGATCGACCCGCGCAGCTACCAGGCGACGGCGACCTTCACCGTGCAGTCCGACATCAAGCTGTCGTCCGACAGCAGCGCCACCATCGCCACCGGGGGGCTGCTGGGCGGCAACTTCATCTCGCTGGCGACCGGCGGGGACACCAAGATGCTGCCCGATGGCGGCACCATCGCCGTCACGCAGTCGGCGGTGAACCTCGAGGACCTGCTGGGCAAGTTCATCTTCAACGTCGGCAACCTGTCCGAGGTAGCGCAGAAGCAGATGGACAGGCTGAAGCCGCCTGCCCAATGACCGCACGGCAATGACAACATGGCTTGGCGCGGACGGCGCCCC
Organism: uncultured Acetobacteraceae bacterium; assembly: GCA_964246185.1. Taxonomy (GTDB): domain Bacteria; phylum Pseudomonadota; class Alphaproteobacteria; order Acetobacterales; family Acetobacteraceae; genus LMUY01. Next base: position 14,890 of record CAXTPP010000078.1, on the reverse strand, counting down.
GGTGAGTTGCCGCGAGAAGCTGCGCACGCTGGAGGAGAACCATGCCGAGCTGGCGCAGATGATGCAGGACGCCTTCGAGGACGCGGTGCTGATGGGCGTGGACGAGACGGCGATGCGGCAGATCATGGCCGGCATGGCCGCCGGGCTGCGCAGCCCGAAACGGGCGTGAGGCGAGGCATGATCCTGGGTGTGGCGCTGCTGGCGGCGCAGGCCCGCGCACAGGGCCAGCCCCCGGTGCCGCTGCCGGACAATTGGGTGGCGCGGGACACCGCCGAGCTGCGGGTGCTGGACAAGGTGAGCGCCAAGTCCACGCCGCTCACGCTGAAGGCCGGGCAGGAGGCGGAGAACGCCTCGCTGTCCATCGCGCTGCGGGCCTGCGCCGTGCGCCCGCCGGATATGGCGCAGGATTCGGCGGCGTTCCTGGACATCCGCGACAGCCACCCCGGCGTGCCCGGCTTCCACGGCTGGGTGTTCAGCAACGAGCCTGCGGTGTCGCTGTTCGAGCACCCGATCTACGACGTGCGGCTGCTGGGTTGCCACTGATGGACGCGCTGCCGCCGTTCGACCGCGCGGCGCTGCTGCTGGACTTGGACGGCACGCTGCTGGACTTCGCCGCCACCCCGGACAGCGTGACGGTGCCGCCGGGCCTGGCGGACACGCTGGCGCGGCTGCGCGGCGAGCTGGACGGCGCGCTGGCCGTGATCACCGGCCGCCCGGTGCAGCAAATCGAGGCGCTGCTGCCCGGCGTGGTCCCGGTGATCTCGGGCGAGCACGGCGGCGCGCTGCGGCGGTCGCCGGGTGCGGCGCTGGAGCGGCCCAACCTGCCGGGCCTGCCGCCGGCGGTGCTGGTCGCGGCGGAGGCGCTGGCCCTGGCGCACCCGGGCGTGCTGGTGGAGCGCAAGGCGCGCGGCGTCGTGCTGCACTACCGTGCCGTGCCGGAAGCCGAGCAGGTGCTGCACGCGGCGGTGACAGGCCTGCTGCTGCCCCACGCGGACAGCTTCCAGCTGCTGGCGTCCAACATGGCGTGGGAGGTCCGGCCATTGGGCGCGGACAAGGGCCGGGCGGTGGAGGCGGTGATGGCGCTGCCCGGGTTCGCCGGCCGGCTGCCGGTGTTCATCGGCGACGACGTGACCGACGAGGACGGGATGGCGGCCGCGCGGCGGCTCGGTGGCGCGGGGCTGTTCGTGCCGGCGGCGTTCGGTTCGCCGGGCGTGGTGCGGGCATGGCTGGAGCAATGCCGCGGGAGTTTCAGCAAGTTGCCGCGCTGAGTTGGCGTCGGGAAAGCAAGGCTGGGCGCTGCCCAGACCCGCCAAAGGCCGAAGGCCTTTGGAAACCTTTTATATAAATGGATTCCAAAGGCTCTGCATTTGGCGGAGGTCAGAGGCGGAGCCCCTGGCCTTGCTTGACGGCACCCTCAAAGACCGTTGGTGCCACTACCGGAATATTCGTAAATCCTCAACATCAAAGGATCATTTTAAGTCAATGCTTTACAGCTTTACGCTGTTTCGCTCGCGTCACCCGGTGACTTCGCAGTTGCAGCATTTTAACTTCGGCAGTCTTAGAATCCTAGTCCTCCCAAGGAATCCTCATCATGATCGACCCGAATTACGCTCCTGACGGCTTGGCTGGAGGCTCCGCCATCAGCCTGGGCCAGCATTCGGCCTACCAGGACCATGCCGCTCAGGTCGCCAAGCTCGTCGAGGGCAAGAAGGGCGCGTGGGACGCCATCAACCCGGAATCGGTGGCCCGCATGCGCTTGCAGAACCGGTTCCAGACGGGGCTGGACGTGGCGCGCTACACCGCCGCCATCATGCGGGCCGACATGGCCGCCTACGACGCTGACCCGGCGCTCTACACCCAGTCGCTCGGCGCCTGGCACGGGTTCATCGCCCAGCAACACATGATCGCCGTCAAGAAGCACTTCGGCACCACCAAGCGCCGCTACATCTACCTGTCGGGCTGGATGGTGGCGGCGCTGCGGTCGGAGTTCGGGCCGCTGCCCGACCAGTCGATGCACGAGAAGACCTCGGTGCCGGCGCTGATCTCGGAAATCTACACGTTCCTACGGCAGGCGGACGCGCGTGAGCTGGGCAACCTGTTCCGCGCCATCGACGCGGCCCGGGACGCCGGCGACCACGCCAAGGCGGCCGAGCTGACGGCTCTGGTCGAGGGGCACGAAAGCCACGTGGTTCCCATCATCGCCGACATCGACGCCGGGTTCGGCAACGCGGAGGCGACCTATCTGCTGGCCAAGAAGATGATCGAGGCGGGCGCGTGCGCGCTGCAGGTCGAGAACCAGGTGTCCGACGAGAAGCAGTGCGGCCACCAGGACGGCAAGGTCACCGTGCCGCATGAGGACTTCATCGCGAAAATCCGCGCCATCCGCTACGCCTTCCTGGAGCTGGGGGTGGAGGACGGCATCATCGTCACCCGCACCGACTCGCTGGGCGCCGGGCTCACCAAGCAGATCGCCGTCAGCCATGCGCCGGGCGACCTGGGCGACCAGTACAACGCGTTCTTGGACTGCGATGATGTGACGGCAGACGCGGCGCACAACGGCGACGTGATCATCAACCGCAACGGCAAGCTGCTGCGCCCGAAGCGGCTGCCGAGCAATCTCTACCAGTTCCGTGCCGGCACCGGGGTGGACCGCTGCGTGCTGGACAGCATCACGTCGTTGCAGAACGGCGCGGACCTGCTGTGGATCGAGACCGAGAAGCCGCACGTCGAGCAGATCGCCAGCATGATGGACCGCGTCCGCGCCGTGGTGCCGAACGCCAAGCTCGCCTACAACAACTCGCCGTCCTTCAACTGGACGCTGAGCTTCCGCCAGCAGGTCTATGACGACTGGAAGCAGAACGGCGCCGACGTGGCCGCCTACGACCGCGCCAAGCTAATGGACGTGGACTACGATGGCACCAAGCTGGCGGACGAAGCGGATGCGCGCATCCGCACCTTCCAGGCCGATTCAGCCAAGCGTTCCGGCATCTTCCACCACCTGATCACGTTGCCGACCTATCACACGGCGGCGCTGGACGCGGACAACCTGGCGCGCGCGTATTTCGGCGAGCAGGGAATGCTGGGCTACGTGATGGGCGTGCAGCGCCAGGAGATTCGCCAGGGTGTTGCGTGCGTGCGGCACCAGAACATGGCCGGGTCGGACATCGGCGACGACCACAAGGAGTACTTCGCCGGCGAGGCGGCCCTCAAGGCGGGCGGCGCGCACAACACGATGAACCAGTTCGCCTGACGCTTTACACAGCGGCTAGGCTGGTGAACGGCCCGGGCAGCGTGTCCCGGGCCGTTCTGCTTTGATGGCATGAGGCACTGATCTGCTGGAGAGCAAGGCTGGGCTCTGCACAGACCCGCCAAAGGCCGGAGGCCTTTGGAAACCGTATGATTAAGCAAAAGGATTTCAAAGGCTCTGCCTTTGGCGGAGTCCAGAGGCAGAGCCTCTGGCCTGGCTTGCTTGACGGTCACCCGCAAGGGCCGTTGATGCTGCAGCGACTAAAAGCTTCTCCCGCGTTAAAAGTGGCGAGCGGGCCGGAGCATTCGAATGCAGCAGCAACACTCTTTTCCAAGCAATGCCGTGCTGAGCGTCCACGCTGTCGATCTGCCGAACGGGCACGTCATCAGCGACGACCGCGCGCGCCTCAATATGGAGTTCGTCCATGAATCATTGGCCAGCACCGATTGGGCCGCCGGCCGGCCGCGCGCGCTGACGGAGCGCAGCTGGGCCAACTGCCTGTGCTTCGGCGTCTATGCCCCGGATGGCGGGCAGGCCGGCTTCGCCCGCCTGCTCACCGACTACGCCCTGCGCGCGCATCTTGGCGACGTGTTCATCCGGCCGGCCGCGCGCGGGATCGGCCTTGGCGAGGCGCTGGTCGAGACGATCCTGGCGCATCCCCGGCTCGCCACCGTTTGCAGCTGGACGCTGACGGCGGTGGACACGCAGGGCCTCTACGCACGGTTCGGGTTCCGCCCGGGGGAGGCGGACGGCCAGTGGATGACGCTCGACAGAACGCCGGGCGGCTGACGTGACGGCGGTTTCCGCAACCACGCCGCGTCCCGTTCCGGGCGTTGCCGAGCAGCACGTCACGCGCATCGTCTTCTTCATCACGGGCGTCGGAAGCTCCGCGTGGGCGGCTTTGGTGCCGTTCGCCAAGGCCCGGGCGAACCTCAGCGACGGCACGCTCGGGCTGCTGCTGCTGTGCCTGGGCATTGGCTCGATCGTCACGATGCCGCTTTCCGGCGCGTTCGCCGCCAGGTTCGGCTGCCGCCGGGTCATGGTCGCCGCCGCCCTCGTCGTCGCCGCGGCGCTGCCCTGCCTTGCCAGCTTCTCGGCGTTTGCCTCGCTCGCCGCGGCGCTGATGGCGTTCGGCGCGGGCATCGGCGCCATCGACATCGCGATGAACATCCACGCCATCATCGTGGAACGGGGCAGCGGGCGCTCGATGATGTCTGGCTTCCATGGCCTGTTCAGCCTCGGCGGCATCGCCGGCGCCGGCGGGATGGCGGCGTTGCTAAGCGCCGGCGCATCGCCTCTGGCGGCGACCCTGTGCGTGTCGGCCGGCATCCTCGCGGCGCTCGCGGTCTCGGCCCCGTGCCTGCTGCCCTACGGCGCCAGGAACGAGGGGCCGGCCTTCGCGTTGCCGCACGGGATCGTGCTGTTCATCGGCGTGCTGTGCTTCGTGCTGTTCCTGGCCGAGGGCGCAGTGCTCGACTGGAGCGCGGTGTTCCTGACCTCCATCAGGCACATGGCCGCGTCCTACGCCGGGCTTGGCTACGCCGCGTTCGCAGCGACGATGACGGTGGGCCGGCTCGCCGGGGACCGCATCGTGGACCGGCTGGGCGGCAGGCGGGTGGTGCTGGCCGGCGGCCTGTGCGCCGCGTTCGGCTTCGTCGTCGCGGTCGCCGCGCCGTCCTGGCCGGCGGCGTTGCTGGGCTATACCCTGGTCGGCGTCGGCTGCGCGAACATCGTCCCGGTCCTGTTCAGCGCTGTCGCAAGGCAAAGCGTCATGCCCGAGCACGTCGCAGTTCCCGCCATCGCCACGCTCGGCTATGCCGGCATCCTGGCAGGGCCTGCCGGCATCGGCTTCGTCGCCCATTTGACGAGCTTGCCGGCAGCCTTCCTGATCCTGGCCGCGATGCTCGTGGCTGTGGCCCTGAGCAGCCGGAAGCTTTGACGCCCAGCATGGAGAAACCTCAGCCACGGCTGGCATGGCTGACGAAGCTCTCGGCGCTTGGGCCGGGCTGGGGCGTTGCCATGAGCTATGACCGAACGGGTGCGCCGACGGACGCGAGGGTTCCAGGCGTCCGCCGCGCGATGGCTTCTGGCCTCGTTCGCCTGGTGGCTGAGGCCGAAGCGTGCTGCCTGGACGGCCTGCCACGGCGCACATTGCCAGCCGAGGAAGCGCTCTGGCCTGAACCCCACAGCGCCCTGTTCGACTTCGCGTCGACCGCGCCAGGCGCAGAGTGGATCGACGAGGTGGCGCGCATGACGCTTCCGGCCATGCGCTCGGCCAGAAGTCGCATCGTGGTGGGCCACCATGACTGGAGTGCCAAGAACATGCGGATGGGACCAAGCGAGGTTGCGGTCGTCTATGACTGGGATGCGGTGTTTCTCGACTATGAGACGTTCATTCTAGGGTCCGCTGCCGCGCATTTCCCGCTCACGTGGGAGCTGGACGTGCCAGAAACCCCAACGGCCGAGGAAGTCGCCGCTTTCGTGCGCGATTACGAGCAAGCGCGTGGCGCTGAATTCACCGGCTCGGAACTTGCGGAGATTGCGGCAGGCGCAACCTACGCCTAAGCCTACAAGGCCCGCTGCGAGCACGCGATCGATCCAGGTGCGGCGCGTTGGCGCAACTCATCGCGCGAAAGTCTCAGGATCAATGGGCCGTTCCGTTTCCATCGGACGTGACGCTTCCTGGATCGCGGGCGGCTGCCTCTGCGGCGCCGTGCGATACCAGGTTGACCCGGCGGACGCATTCGACGCTGGCTATTGCCACTGCTCCATGTGCCGCCGGGCCAGCGGCGCTCCCGTCCTCGCCTGGGCACTCGTCCGGCGCGAATCGTTCCGCCTGCTCAGCGGGGGCCTGAGACGCTACCGCTCGTCCGAGTCCTGCTGCCGGTCGTTTTGCCCCATCTGCGGGTCGCAGCTGTTCTACGAAATGCCGAGCCAGCCGGACATGATCGGCTTTCACACCGCGACGCTGGATGACCCGGCCCCGCCGCCGCTTCGCCCCCGGCTGCACATGTTCGCCAGCGACCAACTATGCTGGTTCGCCCTGCGCGACGGCCTGCCGCGGTTCGTGGACAACAATCTCCCGCATCCGGACCGCCGGGGCTAATCCCTGGCCCTTGTCTTGCATCCCTCGCTGCAAGCGCAACAGGGCCGGCTCGCCCAACGGGAGACTGACGGATGGACGCAACCATGAGCCGCGGTGGGCAGGCGGCCATGGCGGCGCGCACCCGCTGGGTGCAGCTGCTGCTCGGCCTGGTCTGCATGATGGCGATCTCATCGCCGCAATACGTCTGGACGCTGTTCACCAAGCCCTGGGGCGTCGAGCTGGGCGCGGCGCCGGCCGCCATCCAGGTCACCTTCACCCTGCTCGTCGTGCTGCAGACCTTCTTCTCGCCGGCGCAGGGATACCTCATCGACCGGTTCGGGCCGCGGCTGCTGATCTCCGCCGGGGTGCTGCTGACCGGGCTGAGCTGGGTCGCGGCCTCGGGCGTCGCCACGCTCGCCGGGCTGTACCTGGCCTACGGCGTGCTGGGCGGGCTGGGCACCGGCATCGTCTATGTCGGCGTGGTCGGGCTGATGGTGCGCTGGTTCCCGGACCGCCGCGGGTTCGCCGCCGGGGTGGTGGCGGCGGGCTACGGCATGGGCGCCATCGTGACGACGTTTCCCATCGCGTCCAGCATCGCCGCCAGCGGGTTCCGCCACACGCTGCTGGTGTTCGGGCTGGGCTTCGGCGCGGTCGGGGCGCTGGCCGCGCTCGGGCTGCGCACCCCGCCGCCCGCCGCCGTGCGATATGCAACGCCCGCCGCCGTGCGGGACACCGCCACCGCCGCCATGCTGCGCACCCCGCTGTTCTGGCTGATGTTCGTCATGATGGCGCTGATGTCCACCTCCGGCCTCATGGTCGTCTCCCAGATCGCCACCCTGGCCGGCGACTACGGGGTGAGCGGCGCGATGGTGTTCGGGCTGGCCGCCCTGCCCCTGGCGCTGACGCTGGACCGCTGCACCAACGGGCTGACCCGGCCGTTCTTCGGCTGGCTGTCTGACCGCATCGGGCGCGAGACCACCATGGTCCTGGCCTTCGGGCTGGAAGGCGTCGCGATGGCCGCCTGGATGCTGACGCTGCGCGACCCGGTGGCCTTCGTGCTGCTGTCCGGCGTGGTGTTCTTCGGCTGGGGCGAGATCTTCTCGCTGTTCCCCTCCACCCTGACCGACACGTTCGGCGTCCGCTTCGCCACCACCAACTACGGCTGCCTCTACATGGCGCAGGGCGTCGGCTCCATCCTCGGCGGCCCCATGGCCTCGCTGCTGCACGCCCGCACCGGCAGTTGGGGGCCGGTGTTTGGCCTCGCCATCGCCGCCGACCTGCTGACGGCGCTGCTGGCGTTGGTGGCGCTGCGGCCGATGCGGCGGCGCTGGCTGGCCGCGAGGTTGTCCCAAATCGCATAGCGGCCCGGTTGTCCCAGGCCGCATGGCGGCTTATCTCCCGCGACCTCACGACGCGCATGGGACGGCAATGGACGGGCTGCGCCTGGGCATGGATGCCTACAACTCCGCCCCGCCGGCGGGCTGGACGGCGGAAGCGCGGGCCACTGCGGTCCTGGCGCTGCCGTCGATCGGCGCGAACCTTGCCGCCATGAGCCAGAACACGGCGCAGGTCGTGCTCGCCGGCCACCTGGACGCCACCGTGCTGAGCGCCGTGTCCGTGGGCGAGGCCGTGTGGGTGTTCGGCTTCGTGGCCGCGATCGGCCTCGCCAACGCCTTGCCGCCCCTGGTGGCACAGCTGGACGGGGCCGGCCGCCGGGCCGAAGCCGGCGCGCTGTTCCGCCAGGCGTTGCTGCTGGGGGCGGCGAGCGGCATCCTGCTGGCCGCCGCCGCTGGACTTGGCGGCCCGGCGCTGCTGCGCTCCTCGTCGCTGGACCCGGCCTTGGCAGCGGGCGCGGCCAGCTTTCTGCGCGCGATAGCGTTGGGCGCGCCCGCCTTCACCCTGTTCCTCGCCTGCCGCGGCCTGAGCGACGGCCTGGCCATGCCGCGGGCCGGGCTGACGGTGGAGCTGTGCGGGTTGGCAGCGGTCGTCCCGCTGGGATGGGCGCTCGCCTATGGCCGCCTGGGGCTGCCCGCGCTGGGCGCCGCCGGGTTCGGCCTGGCCACCTCGGCCATGCTGTGGGGGCAGCTGGCCGGCATGGCGGCCTGGCTGCGCTGGTCCGGCCGTTATCCACCCCTGGGGAGCGGCCTGGGCCGACCCGACTGGCGCGCGATCGGCGGCCTGCTGCGGCGGGGGCTGCCGATCGCGGCGTCCATCCTGCTGGAGGCCAGCCTGTTCAGCGTCAGCGCGCTGGCCATCGCGCATTTCGGCGCCGTGCCGTCCGCCGGGCACCAGGTCGCGCTGGCCGCGGCGGCGCTGTCGTTCATGGTGCCGCTCGGGCTGTCCACCGCGGTCACGGTGCGGGTGGGCCAGGCGGCGGGCCGGCGCGACCGTGCCGCCGTGCGCCGCGCCGGGTTGGCCGGCCTCGGCCTCGCGGTGGCGTTCGAGTGCGTGACCTGCGCCTTGTTCGTGACGGCCCCGGGCGCCGTCGTGCGCCTGTTCACCGCAGACGCCGCCGTGGCCGCTGCGGCGGTGCCCCTGCTGCGGCTGGCCGGGGTGTTCCAGCTATCGGACGGCGTGCAGGTGGTGGCGTCCGGCGCGCTGCGCGGGGTGAAGGACGTGCTGGTGCCGGTGGCGATCACCGCCATGGCCTACTGGGCGGTCGGGATGACGGCGGCGCTGCTGCTGGCGTTCACGGCGGGATGGCAGGCGGTGGGGATGTGGACGGGGCTGATCGCCGGGCTGACGACGGCCGCGGTGCTGCTGACGGTGCGGTTCGTGGTGGTGAGCGGGCGGGGTTGACAACCGCAGGCCTTGCAATCCGCCGGACGCCGTTGCAAGCGGGCGCCGCAGGCGGGCAGGGCAGCATGATCGTTCTCGTAACGGGCGTCGCGGGTTTCATCGGCTACCACGTGGCCAGCCGCCTGCTGGACGAAGGCGCGTCGGTCATCGGCATCGACGTGGTGAACGACTACTACGACACGGCCCTGAAGGAGGCCCGGCTGGCCCGGCTGGCCCGCCCCGGCTTCACCCTGCACCGCACGGACCTGGCCGACCGGGAAGCCATGGCCGTGGCGGAGGCGAGCATCTTGGGCGTCACTCACGTCGTCCACCTCGCGGCGCAAGCGGGCGTGCGGTACTCCATGGTCAACCCGTACGCCTACGTCCACTCCAACGTCATGGGCCACCTGGCCGTGCTGGAGCTGGCGCGCCGGCTGCCAGAGCTGCGCCACCTGGTCTATGCCAGCTCCTCCAGCGTGTACGGCCTGGGGCATGACTTCCCCCTGCACGAGGACGGCGAGGTGGACCGCCCGACGTCGCTGTACGCCGCCACCAAGCGAGCCGACGAGCTGATGAGCCACGCCTACGCCCACCTGTACGCGCTGCCGCAGACCGGCCTGCGCTTCTTCACCGCCTACGGCCCCTGGGGCCGGCCGGACATGGCCTATTACGGGTTCGCCCAGGCCATCGTCGCCGGGCAGCCGATCACGCTGTACGAGGGCGGGGTGCTGCGGCGGGACTTCACCTACATCGACGACATCGTGGACGGCGTGCTGGGCGCGCTCGGCCATCCGCCGCCGCCGGGGCCGCCGCGCATCCTCAACATCGGCAACAACCGCAGCGAGAGCGTCAACCGGCTGGTGGAGCTGCTGGAGGCGGAGCTTGGGCGTCGCGCCGTCATCCAGGCGGTGCCCCGCCCGGCAGCCGACGTGGTGGAAACCTGGGCCTCCATCGACCGCCTTGCCGCCCTGACCGGGTATGCCCCCAGCACGCCGCTGGAGACGGGCATACCCCGCTTCGTCAGCTGGTTCCGGGAATACCACGGCGTCTGACCCGGCCTGCGGCAGGCGTTTCCCAACTCCCTGGCGAGGCGACGGCAGGCATGGCGCGTAAGATACTCATCATGGGCCTGCCCGGCGCGGGCAAGACAACCTTGGCCCGGGCGTTGCTGCGCCGGGTCGCCGCCGTGCACTTCAACGCCGACGCCGTGCGCCGCGAGATCAGCCGCGACCTCGGCTTCTCCATGCCGGACCGGGTGGAGCACGCGCGGCGCATGGGCTGGCTGTGCGACCGGGTGGTGGACGCCGGGGTCTGCGCCGTGGCCGACTTCATCTGCCCGACCGGCGAATCGCGTGACGCGTTCCAGGCGGACGGTCCGGCCTGCATCGTCTGGGTGGACCGGATCGCGGCCGGACGGTTCGAGGACACCAACCGCCTGTTCGTCCCCCCGCTCGCCTACGATTTGCGGGTGACGCCCGAGGGCAGCGCCGAATCCTGGGCGGAGCAGGTCGCGTTGCGGCTGCACGGCCGGTGAGCCTGCCGATTGCGACCCATCCCATGTTGCACTATGTCACTTGCGCGACGGATGGATAGGCTTCGATTGTTCGGGCGTCAGCCAGAGGGTCACGTGCAGCATTTTACACCAACGGCCCTTGAGTGTGGCCGTCAAGCAAGGCCAGAGGCTCTGCCTCTGGACTCCGCCAAAGGCATAACCTTTGGGATCTTTTTGTTTAATAAAACGGTTTCCAAAGGTCTAAGTCCTTTGGTGGGTCTGGGCAGAGCCCAGCCTTGCTCTCCAGCGGATCAGCATTTGGGTCCATCGGCATTGAAACCTCAACTCGTTTCCTGGCCTCGCCCGATTGGCTGAGACGTTGCGGGCCTTGGTCTCGACGTTCAGCGCGCTGCTCGAAGTCGAGATCGACCTGGGGCGGCGCACGGTCAAGTGCCGGGTCGCCGACGAGGGCCGCGGCATATACTCCGGCATGACGGGCTGCGACGGCCGGGTGCTCGTCGTGACCCGCAGCCTGGACGCGCAACCGGCGCCGCCGGGGGTGGCGGCCAACGCCATCTATAGCTTCGACCCCGGCCGCAGTGATCCGATGGCGTTGCAGGCGGCGGATGCGTCCTTCAAGGATCTGCACCAGATACGCGCCATGGGCCGATGGCTTTGCGTGTTGCTCAACCACGGCTCCCGCATCGCCATCTTCGACCGGCGGACATGGCGGCAAACCGCAGAGATCGCGCTGGAACCCTTCATCCCGCGACGGCTTCGCGCTCCGGACCACGGCAGCGGCGGCGATGCCTACCACTTCAACTCGCTGACCTTCCGCGACGGCCGCGCCTTCGTGCTGGCGCACAACTGGCACCGTGGCAGCTTCGCGCTCGAACTGGACTATGCCCTGGGCCAGGACGGACCCGTCTTCACCCGGCTGGCGGCGGTCCACAAGGACCTCGGCCAGGCTGCGCACGATGCGGCGTTCCACGACGGCACGCTGCACGTCCTGGACAGCAACAACAACGCGCTCCTGCTCCGTGGCGGCAACAGCCGGCGGATGCTGCTGAAGGGCGGCGAGATGACCGGACATGGCTTCCCGCGCGGCCTGGCGCTCAGCGGCGACCACATCGTCATCGGCATGGGTTCGTGGTCGGCCGAGCGGGCGGCGCGCATGATGGGCGAAACCCGCCTGCAGGTCATCCAGCGCAGCACCGGGGCGGTGGCGCTGGATGCCATGCTTGGCCATTACGGCAACTCCAGCGACGTCCTGCTGCTGTCGCCGCCCGACCTGAGCGACGAGCCTGGCGCGCTGCCGGCAGCGCGCAGCGCCTGGAAGCTGAGCCGCCCGTGGCTCAAGCCGCTGCGCCACGCCCCATGGAACCCGGTCTGGCCTGGAGTCCACAAGTCGGGTCCGATCTAGTGTCCTGGTTCAGAAGTTTGCACACCAGTATTGGTGACTTGGTTCAGCAAGCAGAATCGCTTGATGCCGGCCAGGATGTCGTCGGCAGTTTTGGTCCAGCGAAACGGCTTTGGCTTGGCGTTTGGTGGCCTTGATGTTGGCGTTGTGCAGTTTGAGCTGCTGCCGGTTTGGTGGACACCACGTTTAGCTCGCGGCGGCGATCCGCTCGAACTCTATAGGGCTGATGTAGCCGATGGTCGAGTGGCGCCGTTGCGGGTTGTAGAAGCGTTCTATGTAATCGAAGACATCGGCACGGGCCTGATTGCGTGTGCGATAAACCCTGCAAGCCGTGTGCTCGGTTTTCAGCGTGGAGAAGAAGCTTTCCATGGCAGCATTGTCCCAGACATTGCCTGAACAGCTCATGCTGCACATGACACCATTGTCAGCCATCAATTTCTGAAACTGTTTACTTGTGTATTGGCTGCCCTGATCGGAATGATGCAGCAAGGCAAGGGGCTTACCACGCCGCCAGATCGCCATCATGAGTGCGTCCGCCACCAACTGCGCTGTCATCGCTGCATTCATCGACCAGCCCACAACACGGCGGGAAAATAGATCGATCACGGCTGCCACGTAGAGCCATCCTTCTGCTGTCCAGATGTAGGTGAGATACTGTCGGCGAATTCAGGCGGCGGGTTAGGGTTGGCGTGGAGGTGATCCATGAGCCTGCATCCCGAGCCGATCGGCGAGGTTCCTGGCGAGACCGTGCGGGTGGCCCGCGCGGCCTTTCCCAAGAGCACGGTGGTCACGCGGCTGCGCGACGAATTCAGTGCCCTCTACGAGGGCGAGAGCTTCCGCAGATTCTGCCCCGCCCGGGGTCAGCCGGGTCTTGCGCCATGGCGTCTGGCGCTGGTCACGGTGTTGCAGTTCCTGGAGCACCTCAGCGACCGGCAGGCAGCCGACGCCGTGCGCGCCCGCATTGACTGGAAGCATGCCTTGGGGCTGGAGCTGACCGACCCGAGCTTCCACTTCAGCGTGCTGACGGAGTTCCGTGCCCGCCTCGTCGCGGGAGGGGCGGAGCCCCTATTGCTGGACGGGATGCTTGAGCGTTTCAAGGCGCGCGGGCTGGTCAAGGCGCGGGGCAAGCAGCGCACCGACAGCAGGCACGTGCTGGCTGCCGTGCACGACCTGCACCTGCTTGAGCTGGTGGCCGAAACGCTGCGCGCCGCGCTGGACGACTTGGCGGCTGTCGTGCCGGATTGGCTACGCGGGGTCGCCCAGCCGGCCTGGTTCGAGCGGTATGCACGCCGGGTCGAAGACTACCGCTTGCCGAAGAAGCAAGTGGAGCGCGAGGCGCTCGCGCTTGAGGTCGGCGCGGACGGGTTCGTTTTGCTGGACGCTTTGGACGCTTTGGATGTGCCGGCTGGGGCGTGCGAGGTGCCGATGGTGCAAACGCTGCGCAACGTTTGGCGGACACACTACGCGCGCGAGGGAGCCGGACCGCCGCGCTGGCGATCCGGCCCGGAGCTGCCGCCGGCGGGAGAGCGGCTCCAGTCGCCCTACGACCCGGAGATGCACCACAGCACCAAGCGCCAGATGGAGTGGTCGGGCTACAAGGTGCATCTGACCGAAACCTGTGACGAGGACATGCCGCACCTCATCACCCACGCCACAACCTGCCCCGCGATGCAGCCGGACATGGCGAGCACGGCCGGCATCCACGAGCGTCTGGCCGACAAGGGTCTGCTGCCTGCCGAGCACTTCGTGGGCTTCGCCTACGTTGACGCGGCGCTGCTGGTGGGCAGCAGGCGCGACCACGCCATCTCACTCGAAGGGCCGGTCCGGGGCATGGCGAAGCGGCGGACCGAGGCGGAACAAGCCTACGAGCAGCGCCACTTCCGCATCGATTGGGAGCGCGAGCAGGTCACCTGCCCGCAGGGCAACACGTCGGTGACCTGGCGCGCTGGTTTCGACGACGTCGGCGCCCCGCGCATTTGCGCCGTGTTCAGCCGCACTGACTGCAGCGCCTGCGCTGCCCGGCCGCTGTGCACGCCGGCAAGGGAAGCGCGCCGGTCCATCTACTTCCACCCGCGCCCTGAGTACGAGGCGCTGAACGCGGCGCGGAAGCGGATGTACGACCACGCGTGGAAGGAGCGCTACCGCGTGCGCGCCGGCATCGAGGGCACGCTGTCGCAGGGCGTGCGCGCGTTCGGCATGCGCCGGAGCCGTTACACCGGATTGGCCAGGACCGGACTATAGCACGCCTGCACGGCCGCCGCCATGAACGTGTCCCGCATCGTGAACTGGCTGGAGCAAAAGCCCCGCGCCAAAACGCGCGTCACCCGCTTCGCAGCGCTGGCGCAAACCGCCTGAATTCGCCGACAGTATCTGACCTACGTCGCGATTCCAGGCGGCTTCGTCTACTTGGCGGCTATCCTCGACGCCTGGTCGCGCAAGACGCCTGGTCGCGCAAGGTCGTCGGCTACGCGATCAGCCGGTCGATGGACGCCCGTATCGCAGTTGCTGCCTTGAAGGCGGCGATCCGAGGCCGCAACCCGCCCCGGGGCTGCATTCACCACTCGGATCGCGGTTCGCAACACGCGTCCGAAATCTATCGCGCGCTGCTCGAAACCCATGGCCTGGTCGGCTCGATGAGCCGCCGCGGCAACCCGCATGACAACGCCAAGGCAGAGAGCTTCATGAAGACGCTCAAGGTCAAGGCCGCATACTTGGCCGCTTGCGAGACATTCGAGGACGTCACCGCCGACCTTCCGCGCCTTATCGACGAGATCTACAACAAAAAACGCCCACATTCGGCGTTGCGCTATATCATACCAACCGTCGTTTGCTCTGACTCAAACGTGAGTAGGTGCGGCTCGGGGCTGG
>CAXTPP010000077.1:0-16512 GCA_964246185.1 uncultured Acetobacteraceae bacterium | reverse complement strand
CCACCATTCCGGCGCTGACGCGATCCAGCCTGCACCGCTGCCTGCAACGCCATGGTATCTCCCGGCTCCCTCCGCAGCCATTGCATCGGCTGCGCCGTTGGAACCTTGGGCTGCTCCGCCCCGAACCGAGGGCGACAAGCCAGACAAGAAGCGCTTCAAAGCCTACCCGATCGGCTACTTTCACATCGACATCGCCGAGGTCAGCACGGCACAGGGCAAGCTGCGGCTGTTCGTAGGCATCGACCGCACCAGCAGTTCGCCTTCGCCCGCCTCGTGGAGAGTGCAGGCAAGAGGGAAGCGGCCCAGTTCCTGCGCGACCTGGTCGAGGCCGTGCCCTACGCGATCCACAGGGTGCTGACCGACAATCGCGAAGCGATCCCCCGGAGGGATGTCAGCGAAGCTGACCGGGGCATCCAGTTCACTGCCCGCAAGCAGGATATCTGGGACATGCAGCACATCCGCGACCGCGTGTGCGACGAGCACGGCATCGAACACAGGTTGACCAAGGTGAACCACCCTTGGACCAACGGCCAGGTCGAGCGCATGAACCGCACCCTCAAGGACGCGACCGTCAAGCGCCACCACTACGAAAACCACGACGAGCTGCGCACCCACCTTCAACTCTTCCTGAATGCCTACAACCACGCCCGCCGCCTCAAGGCGTTGCGCGGCCTCACCCCCTGCGAGTTCACCTGTCGAGCCTGGACCCAAGAACCAAAACGGTTCAGCCTCAACCCGTCACACCACACCCCGAGACTAAACATCGAGCGCCGGCGCGGCAAGCGGATCGCCGCGAAAGGCATTTACCGAGACCCCGTGCGGTCCAGCCACGGTCACTTCGTCAAGGCGAGCGGCCTGCGCTGGCTCAGCCTCATGCTGCTGGCGCCGGAGCTATGACCGAATCTGGGTGATGGCGGATTGAGAAAGGCGGCGTATCGAGGCGGGTGGAAGCCTGTCTGAACTCCCGAAGGAGCCGATACGCCATGGCGAGCGATAGCACTGTTGTTTCTCTGCGTCAGCCCGATACGGTCGCCGACCTGCTGACGGCCGTTCTGCGCAACGGAGCCCGCCGACTTCTGGCTCATACCAACTCTTTGTGATCAGAACCCGTGCGCCCATTCACGCAGCTACA
Organism: uncultured Acetobacteraceae bacterium; assembly: GCA_964246185.1. Lineage (GTDB taxonomy): Bacteria > Pseudomonadota > Alphaproteobacteria > Acetobacterales > Acetobacteraceae > LMUY01. Next base: position 15,380 of record CAXTPP010000077.1, on the reverse strand, counting down.
GGGTCATGATGCGCCGAGGCTGGGCCTTGAGCTTGTTGCAAGCGTTGGCGCAATGGTCGGCGATGTTGTTGTAGCAGGTGAACACCCTGTTCGAGAGCCAGTTGTCGCGCATGAACTCCCAGACGTTCTCCTGCGGGTTCAGCTCCGGGCATTTGGCGGGCAGCGGAACGATGGTGATGTTGGGCGGCACGGCGAGCCGGTCCGAGAGGTGCCAGCCGGCCTGGTCGAGCAGCAGCGCCGCATGCCGGCTTCGAAGGAAACGTCATCGGCCGGTGCATGCAGCGCCACACCCATCAGGAGTTCATCCACTTCCTCAACACCGTCGAGCGCGAAGTTTCAGACGGCAAGATGATCGAGGCGGTTGTCGACAACTATGCAACCCACAAGCACCCCAAAGTCGTCGAATGGCTCGAGCGATTCACCCTCCATTTCACGTCGCCCTAGGCATCTTAGTATCCAGAATCACTGATTGGCGAAACACGGCTTGAGGCGTTTCTGGTGTACTTTGCTTTGGTCCACGCGAAGGGTCGGGCTTGCTCGTTGTAGTCAGCGATGAAGGCGTTGATGTGGGCCTTGAGTTGATCGACGGTCTGGAAGGATGCGCCATTGAGCGATTTCCCGCTGAGGATGGAGAACCAAATCTCGATCTGGTTGAGCCACGACGTATGGGTCGGCGTGTAGTGGAAGTGGACATCGGGATGTCGCGCCAGCCACAGGTCGCGCTTGGGTTTGTGGGTCGAGAGATTGTCGAGGATGACGTGGGTCTCGCGGCCCGGGTATTCGGACACGACGCTGTTCATGAAATCGAGGAACTCGACGCGGCGACGTCTTTTGTAGTGTCGGCCGACCACCTGGCCGGTGGCCATGTCGAGGGCGGCGAACAGCGTCGTCGTCCCGTGCCGCTTGTAGTCGTGCGACTGGCCGATCACCGCGCGGCCGCCCGGTAGCTTGAGATATCCCTGCACGCGCTCCAGCGCCTGGATGGATGGCTTCTCATCGACCGAGAGCACGATCGCGTTCTCGGGCGGGGCCTATACAGGCCGACAATCTCGGCCGCCTTAGCGACGAACTCGGGGTCGGAACTCTCGCACCACGACTTGCGGCCCGAAAGGTCGATCTTCTGGGCGCAGGAAACGCCAGACATACTGCTCGTGAACGTCGCCCAGCGTGCGCGCCAGCAGCGGCGCTGTCCAGTTCGCGTAGCCTGTCGGGGGCGGCGCATCGAGCATGGTCAGGATGCGCTTCTGGTGCGCCGGGCCGTATTTCGGAGCCGCGCCCCGTTCGCCCGTCTCATCCAGGCCAGCCAAGCGATCGCGCGCGTAGCGCACGCGCCACTTCGACGCGGTGCCGGTCGTGCATCCCATGACGCGGCCGATCTCGCGCGTGCCCGTCCCGCCAGCCGCCAACAGCACGATCCCGGCACGCAACCGCATTCGAGCCTCGCTCTTCGTCGAACGGCTCAGCGCCTCAAGCACCGATCGCTCGGCGGCGGAGAGTGTGATCACAGTCGCGCAAGGGACGGTCTTCATCCAAAACTTGAATCATGACTCGCCCTCTACGGATAGTGGATACTAATATTGTCGTAATAGTCCCACTAGCCGCCCCTGCACCTTCACACGGTCTGCCGGAAAAATTCGCTCGACATATTTCGGATTGGCCGGCTCTAGCACGATCATTCCGCCTCGCCGCCGTAGTCGTTTCAGAGTCACTTCCGACTCGTCCACCATTGCCACGACAATTTGGCCGTTCTCAGCTGTATCGCCCTTGCAGATGATAACTGTATCTGTGTCCAGTATGCCAGCATCCACCATCGAATCGCCGGCTACCTCAAGCGCGTAGTGGTCGCCAATACCTAACATTGCCATCGGGACCTCAATATGGCTGCCGCCGTCCCGCAACGCCTCAATTGGCTGACCGGCAGCAATCCGCCCATATAACGGCAACTGCACCGCCGCCGCATCGGTTGCTGCACGCACCCCTACGAGGCGATTGCTAGTGAAGTCACCCCGGATCACGTTAGGAGCAAATATCGATGCATCAGCACGAGTTGGCTGGGCGTTTATCTCCGGCAGGTGCATGACTTCCAGCGCACGCGCACGGTGATGATGTCTGCGGAGAAAACCGCGCTCTTCTAAAGCGGAAACCAAACGATGAATGCCAGATTTAGAGCGTAAGCTAAGGGCGTCCTTCATCTCTTCGAACGAAGGTGAGAACCCGGATGTCTGTATATGATGATCGATAAAAACCAGTAACTCATGTTGCTTACGTGTTAACATTATAGACCCCAAAGGAACAAAACAGCAACTGTGTTCTAGATCAGTTTTCCTCGCGGCGTCAAACAATTTCTACAACCCAAGCGTGTCCAATCGGATGATCTCTACCTCTGCCCCAATTGGCAGTGCAGAAGCATACGGTGCACGCAACACAAGTGCGTCCGCTTGAGCTAGCAGACTCAGCATTCCAGAATCTTGGCGGGAAAACGGCGTCACCAACGGCAGTCCACCCGGCTCAATTGCAAGAGTTGCCCGTAGATAATCCGCTCGCGCGTCGTTCTGGCCCAAGATTGCGCCAAGTACTGCTCGTTCCGTTCGCGGCGCTGTAGCACTCAGGCCTCCAAGCACATCTAAGCAGGGTAGTAGGAAAAGGACGGCGCAAATCAGGGCAGATACAGGATTGCCCGGTAAGCCCAACACCGGCGTGTGCGCAACTCGACCCGCGATTAATGGCTTACCCGGCCGCATGGCGACCTTCCAGAAATCTAGATCAAAGCCCCTATCCGCCAGCGCTGCCTGTACTAAATCGTACTCGCCTACACTTGCGCCGCCCGTGGTCACCAAGATGTCCGCCCCGCCTAGTGCATCGACCGCCGCGGCAATGGCAACCTTGTCATCCCGCGCCAATGGCAGGATTACCGGAACTCCCCCGCCAGCGCGCACTAAGGCGGCAATGGCATGAGAATTGGAACTGATGATGCCGCCAGGCCCAATTGGCTCGCCCGGCATAGATATTTCATCACCCGTTGCAAGAATAGCCACTACCGGGCGGCGATGCACATTGAGCCATGGATAATTAGCCGCCGCCGCCAATCCGATGTCCCGCGCACCCAGCCTACGCCCCGGTTGTAGCATTACATCGCCAACACGGAAGTCTTGCCCGGCGGGCCGGACGTGCCGCTTAGCGGCACACGTCTTTTCCAATCTTACCCAGTCACCTGTGCGAACCGCGTTCTCTTGCAACAACACTGTGTCTGCGCCGGCCGGCATTACACTGCCAGTAAAAAGGCGCACTGCCTCACCCGGGCCAACACTCCCATCAAAAGGACGCCCTGCCGGAGTGGACCCGATGATGCGCAATACGGACCCTCGTGCGCCATCGGCAGATCGCAGCGCGTAACCGTCCATGGCTGATACATCTACAGGCGGCTGCGTTAACCTAGCCACTATGGGTGTTGCGAGTACTCTGCCCCAGCATTGTGCCAACGCCATCATCTCTGCCGATACAGGCTGTAGTAATGCTAGAATTCTGGCGCGTGCTTCTGCAACACTCAACACAGGATGCTCATGCCTGATTAAACTCGCCAGACTCGCCACCGTCCTTATGGACCACACGTAGACCATCGATTCGCATGGCCCGATCGATTGCTTTGCACATATCGTACACTGTCAATGCAGCAACGCTGGCAGCCGTCAACGCCTCCATTTCCACACCCGTACGTCCCGTTGTACGCACGGTGGCAGTGATCTCCACCGCGTCGTGACTGGGCTCCAATTCCATTGAAATGGCGAAAATAGGTAGAGGATGGCACAGCGGAATCAGATCAGCGGTACGCTTGGCAGCCATGATGCCGGCTAGGCGAGCAATCCCCAGCACGTCGCCCTTCTGAGCAGTCCCCGCTATTATCACTGTCAAAGTGGCAGTCTGCATCACTACCCGGGCACAAGCGGTGGCGATCCGAGCCGTCTCGGGTTTCGCGGACACATCCACCATGATAGCGCGCCCAGTCGCGTCGAAGTGGGTTAGGCTCATGGGGCGCAAGTACCGAGCAACTTATGTACGGCAGCACTCAAATCAGCCTGGCGCAATAAGCTCTCTCCCACTAGCAAACATTGCGCCCCCACCCTGCCAAGCCTTTTGACGTCGTCACGGTTGCGAATGCCGCTTTCTGTGATGAACAGGCGGTTGGGAGGAATGTAGGATGCTAGTTCGATGGTTGTTTCCAAGTCGGTCTGCAACGTCCTAAGATTACGGTTGTTCACTCCTATTAATGGCGTCTGCAGCCCAAGTGCGCGCTCCAACTCAGTGGCGTCATGAACCTCGACCAGCACATCCATGTCGAGTTCGCGTGCAGTCCCTTCCAGTTCAATTGCCATTTCATTGCTTAGCACTGCCATGATGAGCAATATGCAATCCGCACCTATCCAGCGGCTCTCGTAAACCTGCCAGGGGTCAAGCATGAAGTCCTTGCGCAAGACGGGCAGCGCCGTAGCGGAACGGGCAGCACGCAGATGGAATATCTCACCCTGGAAATGCCGAGCTTCCGTCAGTACGGACAAGCAGGTGACCCCAGCTGCTTCATAGGCACATGCAATGGCCGCCGGGTCAAAATCGGGCCGAATCAGGCCACCAGAGGGCGAAGCCTTCTTGATCTCGGCGATCAAGCCGCAGCGCCCGTCCGCTATCGCTGCCTTCAGGGCGGTGCCGAAGCCCCGCACCGGCTGGTGCATCTCCGCAATTTTGCGGCGCAGCATACCAACCGACATATCTTGTCGCTTTAGCTGTACATCTATCCTGGTGTCGGCGCAAATGCGCGCTAGTACATCTGTCATAGTCTGATGCATCGCCGATCCTCTTAAGCCGTCGCGCGCCGCAACCGGTCCAGTGCTGCAGATGCCGCACCGCTATCAATTGCCGCCGAAGCCTGTGCCGCTCCGTCCATCAACGTTACAGCACGACCTACCACCACCAGTCCTGCCGCAGCATTCAACACCACCGTGTCACGATAAGCGTTTCGCAGGCCTCCCAGCAATGCCAGCAATGCCTCGGCGTTTTCTGCCGCTTCGCCGCCGCAGATCGCCTCGATCGGCATACGGGGTAGCCCCGCCTCTTCTGGCGTCACTGTTCGTTCGCTGATACGGCCATCTTTTAAAATCACTACATGATTTGGACCTGCCACGGTTAGCTCATCCAGGCCCATGCCGTGCACCAGCCAAGCGTGAGTAGTTCCTAACGCGGCTAACGCCTCTGCCATCGGCCGCGCCCAGGCTGGATCAAATACGCCGGTAAGCTGCCGAGTAACCCGGGCCGGGTTGGCTAGTGGCCCTGTTAGATTAAAAATGGTGCGCGTGCCTAGTTCCACTCGCACACCTGCCGCATGACGCAGCGCATCGTGGTGATGCGGCGCAAACAGAAAGACACATCCGGCAGCTTCCAGTATACCCGATAAACGGTGAAGCGGCACATCCACGTTTACACCCAGCGCTGTCAGCACGTCTGCAGCCCCGGTGCGGGAAGACAGAGCGCGGTTGCCGTGCTTGGCAACCCTCACACCAAGCCCCGCCAGCACGAAGCTGGTGGCCGTAGACACATTCAGCGTGCCGATATTGTCCCCACCGGTGCCACAAACATCCATCGCGCCCGGCGAAGCTTCGACCACATACATCCGCGCGCGTATTGCCCGCACGGCACCGATCAATTCGGCTACCGTCTCACCCCGACCACGCATCAGCATGAGCAACCCGGCGATCTGCGCAGATGTTGCGTCACCGGACATGATGACGCCAAACGTCGCTTCTGCCTCCGCTTCGGACATTGTCTCGCCACGGGCCAGTCGGGCAATTACTGGCTTAAGAGCCTGTGCTGGCAGCATATTAAGTCAAGCTAGGCGGCGCGGCATATTGGTCCCGCAGGCGATTGCTATGAAGTTCGCCAATATCTCAGTCCCATGCTTAGATGCGATGCTTTCTGGGTGAAACTGCACGCCAAACACTGGCAACGCCCGATGCCGCAACCCCATTATCAACCCATCTGTCGTCCAGGCACTGACTTCCAGCGCGGATGGCAGTGTAGCCTGCTCGACGATTAGACTATGGTAACGTGCCGCTTGAAACGGGTTTGGCACACCGGCAAAAATATTCGACCCGACGTGCTCAACCTGCCCCACCTTGCCATGCATCGGCACCGGCGCGCGCACCACTGTACCACCGAACGCTTGCCCGATTGCCTGGTGGCCGAGGCACACCCCCAATATTGCTACTCGCCCAGCTGCTGCGGTGATCAGATCAAGACATATTCCCGCTTGGTCCGGCGCGCATGGCCCTGGCGAAAGCACGATGGCCTCCGGAGCCATTGCCAAAGCTTTCTCAACTGTCAGTGCGTCGTTGCGCCGGACCTCACAGGCGACACCGATCTCACCCATGAGGTGAAACAGGTTAAAAGTAAAACTGTCATAATTATCGATTAGCAAGACCATGAGGGATGTATTGCGCGAGGTCTCGGGCGGGGTCAATCCAGTGTATAAATTACAAGAGTTTTAACCTCAGAGTCCATCTACGAACAGTGTGAGGTTTGGCAGAGCTTTCGAACCATGGGCCTGCTTGAGGCCCAGCGTGGGAAAGCCCAGGCATTGCGGTTTAGTGCGCCTACTGAAACCGGGCGATTTGGTTGAGGCACACGAGGGAGCATCCGAGCACGGTAGAGGCCATGTGGATGTGCTTGTGTTGTTCATGGCGTATGGTCAGGCGTCGCAGCCTGGCCATCCAGGCGTGCGTGCGCTCGACCACCCAGCGCCGGCGCTCGATGTTTAGTCTCGGGGTGTGGTGTGACGGGTTGAGGCTGAACCGTTTTGGTTCTTGGGTCCAGGCTCGACAGGTGAACTCGCAGGGGGTGAGGCCGCGCAACGCCTTGAGGCGGCGGGCGTGGTTGTAGGCATTCAGGAAGAGTTGAAGGTGGGTGCGCAGCTCGTCGTGGTTTTCGTAGTGGTGGCTGTGAAGGATCACTTGTATTGGGAAAACGGGATCATCGGGGATGGTGCGGGATTTCGCGGGACAGGTCATTGATTTGATGGTCGGAAAACCTGCAACACCTGCCATAGGCCGGGCACTGTTTAGAGTTGGGAATTGTGCGCTGGGCGGGCTAGGCAGTCGCTTGAAATGGGAAGTTCGCTAGGCACCATGGCGGGGTGCTAAGGGGCTCTTAGCGGTGGCTTAGCCGGCGCTTGGGAGGCTGTTCGTTTGCTAGTGACGGCCAGCTGGTCAGGAACTTCATTGCAGGCACTGGGACGAAATCAGAGCCGTCTTTTCCTTGGCAGAAGCTCGCTCCAGCACCCATTGAAGCGATCCCTGGCTCCTTTCCAGCGCCTAGCATGTATAGGTAATCGTTGCTCAAGCCGGTGCCAGAATAGATGACCTCATTGCGCAGCTTGTATTCGACGCCGACGGCTATTGTCCATCCTCTTGCTTCTGCATCCTGGTTGAGCACGAAGGCCTCGTCGCTCAGAGTGATGCTCTTGATCCATGGGGTGAGCTTGCCCAGGCCCGGGCATTGCTCGGTGAAGGCGGCGTAGGCGCGGCGCGTCATGGCGCGGTCTTCGGGCAGCACATTGTCGAGGATGGGAGCGGGCTGGGCGGCGGCGGGGGCGCTGGCCAGGGCGGCCAGGAGGTAGGCTGCCCTGCGGTCAGTCATGGCTCATTTCCGTGGGAACGGTGATGATCTCGGGGTCCGGCGGCCGTTTGGCGGCATCCAGGGGGCTGTAGATGTTGATCACGATGGTGCCGCCGTTCGTGGTGACAGTGGTGGATGTCTCCAGGCTGCAACCGGCAGGGATCGGGCGGTTCAGGATGGTCTCCATCACGTCGATTTTGGTGCTGTTCCTCACGCCGCCGCTTCTCCGCATCGAATACATCATGGTCGTGCCTGCTTTGGGTTACGGCCCGCTTAACCGAGCGGCGCCTCTCACCTTACAGGCATAGTTATTTGCCAGATGCCGGGGATTTCGCATCCTCAGTCGATTTGACGGCGGTTTCACCGTCTGGGTGGCGCTGTAGCAAGTCATAGGCGATCAGGACGGCGCGCACGCGTTCCGCTGTCGCAATGGGATGGCCTTGCGAGCGCAGCGCGTTCTCGACGTAGTCCATCGCAGCACTCATCTTGAGCACGTCGATTGTCTCGAATAGCCCTTGCGGTGGCGGTGTTTCTGCAAAGCGGTGCATCGCAACTTCCGCCTGGCCGCTCTGTCCATCCGTGATGCTGATCCGCGCCGGCTCGCCGGGCAGGTGGAACTCCTTGCCAGTAGCTAGCCATTCGACTGACACGCCGCACGCTTGGGCAAGAGCTACCAGAACCGACCGGCGCATTTCTCGCCCATTCAGGTAATGATAGATCGATCGATGCGGCATGCCGGCGCGTTGAGCGACTTCAGCCGATCCGCCAGCTTTCTCGACCGCAGACTGAAGCCTGAATGTCGCTTCGTCAGGCTTACGGTTGCCCCCGCTTTCCGTAAGATCAGGCGCTTTTGCCCATTCTGACAAATCTGCTTTGTTTATCATGCGGTTATAGCCCATTCGGGTAAAATACCGTTTCGGCGAACCGTAAAGTTGTCCGTTTGAGAAAACATCGCTTGCAGATTTGCCCAATCGGTGATTATAGTATATGAATTAGACATCAAGCCGCCGGTTTGGGCGGGCTTTGGAAGGCTGAGACGATGACGGGTGACCTGAGAGATTGGCATCGGGAGGATGTCGCGGCGGCCATCCGGAAAACGGGCGTTTCGCTGAAGCACTTCGGCCTCATGCACGGGTTTAGCCAGGCCGCTGTTGCTTGCGCGCTGAAGAGGCCTTGGCCGAACCTGGAGCGGATCATCGCGGACCATCTGCGTCTGCACCCTCAAGACATTTGGCCCTCCCGCTATGGCCCGAACGGCGAGCCGCTGGCGGGCGGGTGGTCACACCATAAACGACGTTCCGGAGCTAAGCACGCCCAGAGCGTCAATGAAACGTAATTTTTGGGTAAGCTCCGCAGATTTACGCCTGTTTGAGCGGAAGAACCAACAATCGTGAACGATAGCGCACCAGAAAACGAAGATTTCTGCACCTACCACCTGGAAAAGCGGATTTTCGATCTCGAAAGCGAGCTTGGCGACGCCTACGCGGAACTGAACGCCAGAACTGCCGCGGTAAAACGGCTCACCCGCCTGGTAGCGACGCTCTACGCGGAAAACGACCTGCTGCTGACGCTGTGCGAGCCGCCCGGGCCGCGCGGGCGGGCGCGGCTGCGGCGGGCCAGCCGGCTGCGCAGGCTGCAGCAGTCTTTCACATCGATCTTCTTTTAATGCGGAAACCAGTCATGGGCGAAGACAACATTGCCGCGCGGGTCGCAAGTGCCGTGCGCCAAGCCGGCGGAGTGCTGGTGGTTTCGCACAAGTCCGGCGTGTCGGAACGGGTGCTGTACAACTACATCAACGGCAAGCCGGCCAAATTATTGACCTTGGCGGCCATCGCCGCGGCGTGCAGCGTCGAGCTTGACTGGCTGATGACTGGCCAGTTCCGCAGCGCGGCCAAGGCGCAGCCGATGAGCGACTGGCACTTCGCGGAGACGTTGCGCCGCATCCGGCTGGCGAACCGCTGATGGTCCGCGAGTGGTTCACCGCGGCGGAGCTGGCGGTTGCTGAGCTGGCGGACTTTCCGACAACAAAGGTCGGCGTCATCGACATGGCCAATCGCCAGAAATGGCGCGCCCCGGCCGACGAGGGCGTGCGGTGGCGCAAGCGCATTGGCCGGGGCGGCGGGTTTGAATACCACTACTCGGTGCTGCCGGAGGCGGCGCAGCTGCGGCTGCTGCTGGACCAGGTGCCGCCCAGGCCGCCGTCGGACGACGAGCCGGACCTGGCGCGCAAGATGCTGTGGCGCGACTTCGACCGCTTGACGGACAAGAAGAAGGGCGTGGCCCAGCGCCGGGCGCAGGCGCTGCTGGCGGTGCGCAAGCTGGTGGAGGGCGGCGGCTCGCCGGAGCAGGCGGTGCTCAAGGTCGCCGCGGAAACCGGGCTGTCAAAGAGCGCCATCTACCGCCACCGGCAGGCGGTGCACGGGGTGCCGGACGTGGACTGGCTGCCGCTGCTGGCGCCGCAGCACTGCGGGCGCACGGCAATGGCGGCGTTCTCGCCGGAGGCCTGGGAGGCCTGCAAGGCGGACTGGCTGCGCCCGGAAGCGCCGAACCTGTCGGACTGCTACCGGCGGCTGGTGGCGCTGGCCGCCAAGGAGGGCTGGCAGGTGCCCTCGCTGGAGACGATGACGCGGCGGCTGCAGAAGCTGAAGCCGGAGACGGTGGTGTTGGCGCGGCAGGGCGCCGAGGCGCTGAAGCGGATGTATCCGGCGCAGGAACGCTCGCGGGAGCATTTCCATGCGCTGGAGGCGGTCAACGCCGACGGGCACAAGTGGGACGTGTTCGTGCGCTGGCCGGACGGCTGGATCGGCCGGCCGCAGATGGTGGCGATCCAGGACCTGTTCTCCGGGATGCTGCTGTCCTGGCGGGTGGACAAGACCGCCAACAAGGAAGCGGTGCGGCTGGCGATCGGCGACGTGGTCGAGCAGTTCGGCATCTTCCGCGCCTGCTGGCTCGACAACGGGCGGGACTTCGCCAGCAAGTGGATCACCGGCGGCACGCGGACCCGCTACCGCTTCAAGCCGAAGGACGAGGACCCGGTGGGGCTGCTCGGCCTGCTGGGCGTCAAGGTGCACTGGACGACGCCGTATTCCGGGCAGTCCAAGCCGATTGAGCGGGCGTTCCGCGACATGGCGCAAAGCCTCGCCAAGCACCCGCGCTTCGCCGGCGCCTACGTCGGCAACAACCCGATGGCCAAGCCGGAGAACTACGGCAGCACGGCCGTGCCGCTCGACGTGTTCCTGGCCACGGTCGGCGAGGGCATCGCCGAGCACAATTTGCGGGTCGGGCGGCAGAGCAAGGTGTGCGGCGGGCGGCTGAGCTTCGCGCAGGCGTTCTCGGACAGCTACGCGAAGGCTGCGATCACCAAGGCGACGGCGGAGCAGCGGCGGCTGTGGCTGCTGGCGGCCGAGGCGGTGAAGGCGGATCGGCGCGACGGCGCGATCGTGCTGGAGGGCAACCGCTACTGGGGCGAGTTCCTGAGCGACCACCGCGGCCAGCGCGTGACGGTGCGGTTCGACCCGCAGGCCTTGCAGGAGCCGCTGCACGTGTATCGCGCCGACGGCGGCTACCTGGGCGCGGCGCAGTGCGTGGCGGCGGCCGGGTTCGATGACGTGGACGCGGCGCGCGAGCACGGCCGCCAGCGCAAGGCCTGGATGCGGGCGCAAAAGCAGCTGCTGGCGGCCGAGCGGACCATGAGCATCCAGCAGCTGGCGGCGATGCTGCCGGGCGCGCCGGAGCCTGCGCCGCTGCCGGAAACCAAAGTGGTGCGGCCCTTCGTGGTGAAGGGCGGGGCGGCGCTCAAGCAGCAGCCGCAGGACGCGCCGGAAGAGGACCTCGAATGGCTGGAGGCGGCCAACCGGGCGCGGCGGGCGGCGGCGCCGCTGCGGCTTGTCGAGGAGTGGACGGACGCGGCCGGCGACGACTGAGCGCCTGGACGGCGTGGCATCAACAAGGGAGAGCGAGATGGCTGACGAGCTGCGGGAAGAGGATTTCGGCGAGGAGCGGGTGGCCGACACGCGCGCCCGGGTGGCGGCGGCGATGGAGGCGGAGCGGCTCAGCGCCGCCGCGGTCGGGCGCGAGGCCGACGTGGGGCAGAGCACCGTCCACGCCTGGCTGAAGGCGTCCTACAGCGGCAGCAACGCGGCGGTGGCGTTCAAGATGGCGCGCTGGCTGGCCAGCCGGCAGGCCCGGGTGCGGACCCAGGCGGGGCTGCGGCAGGCGCCGGATTTCGTGGCCACCCCCGCCTCGCGCGCCTTCGTGACGGTCATGGAGCACGCGCAGTTCTCGCCTGATTTGTCGGTGATCGTGGGCGACCCGGGCGTCGGCAAGACCACCACGGGGCAGCACTACGCCAGCCAGCACGCCAACGTCTGGATGCTGACGGCCGAGCCGTGCTGCACCGTGCCGCGGGCGCTGCTGGAGGATTTGGGCGAGGCGGTGGGGGCCACGGCCAACCGCAACTCCGGCTGGCTGCTGAGCAAGGCGATCGTGCGCAAGCTGACGCGCTCCGGCGGGCTGATCCTGGTGGACGAGGCGCAGCACCTGAGCAGCCAGTCGCTCGACCAGCTGCGCACCATCCACGACCTGAGCCGGGTCGGCGTGGTGCTGATGGGCAACCCGGCGATCTACGGCAAGCTGGAAGGCGGGGCGCAGCGCAAGCAGTTCGCCCAGCTCTACAGCCGGGTGGGGATGCGGCTCAGCCGGCCGCGGGCGACCCGCGGCGACGTGGACGCGCTGCTGGACGCCTGGGAGCTGGCGGACAAGCCGGCGCGCGAGCTGTGCCACGCGGTGGCGCGCAGCGGCGGGGCGCTGCGCACGATGACCAAGGTGCTGCGCCAGGCGCATTTGCGCGCCGACGGCGAGGGCGAGGCTCTGTGCGACCGCCACGTGCTGGCGGCAGCCCAGCAGCTGGGCGTGGGGCCGCAGGGCGCCGGCCTGGGAGAGGCGGCATGAAGGCCGACGGCATCCCCGCCTTGAAGGCGAAGCTGGCGGCGGCGGAGAGCCGGCCGCCGGCAAGGCCGTTGCCGCTGCACGACCTGGCGCGGGTCAGCAGTGCGGTGGCGGTGGCGGTGGGCGAGCTGGCCTCGATGGCGCCGGAACACGTGCGCGAGGAGCAGCTGCTGTCGCGCCTGGGGCTCGATGAGCTGGACCGGATTTGGCTGGCGCTGGAGATCGAGGAGCGCCTCGGCCTGTCCGGCAGCATCGCCGTGGCGGGCATCCGGAGCGTGGCAGGCCTGGTGCGCGCCACCGCGGCGGCCGTCGCGGCCGAGCAACCCGGCGCGCAGGTGGTCGCGGGGCGACCGACGTGATCCGGCCGGCGGCGTGCTCGACGTGCAACGGGCTGGCCTACGTGCTGCGCCCGGGCACCGCGCCGCCGCCGGTGGATGCCTGCCCCGCATGTGCGCGGCGGGCGGAGGCTGAATGGCTGACAACAAAGGTGAGGCGGCATGGCGAAGTTGAAGCGGGCGTCGGCGCAGGTGGAGGCGCCGCGGGATGCGGTGGAGGCGGGGCTGTTCCTGCACCGCCTCGGCGAGGCGGTGCGGGCGCGGGCGCTGATCGAGGCGGCGCTGGACGAGCAGGTGGCGGCGCTCAAGAAGGCGGCGGCGGCCGACGTGCTGCCGCATGACGCGGCGGTGGACCGCATGACGCGCGGCTTGCAGGCATGGGCCGAGGGCAACCGCGCGCTGCTGACGCGGGACGGCGCGGTGAAGACGGTGAAGCTGGACGGCGGCGAGGTCGGCTGGCGGCTGCGCCCGCCGTCGGTGAAGATCACCGGCAGCGTGGAGGCGATGGTCGAGACGCTGCTCGCCGCCGGGCTGGGCCAGTTCGTGCGGATAAAGCCGGCGATCGACAAGGAGGCGATGCTGGCTGAGCCGGCAAAGGCCATCGCTGTCCCGGGCGTCACCATCGGCAGCGCGGGCGAGGAGTTCGTGGTGACGCTGGACAGCGCAGAGCTGGCGCAGGTGGCGGCATGAAAATACCCGACCTGGAGACGGAAAAGATGCAGCTGCTGATGCGGCTGCGGACGCGGCTGCGCGAGGAAGGCAGCGGCTGCATCGTCATCACCATCACGCCGCAGGAGGAAGGCACGCGTCGCAGATTCGAGCTGCTCAATCTTTCGCCCGAGGACGTGAGAATAACGGCGGCGCGCATGTGCATCTGGGTGGCAGACATTTTCCAGGCCTGCCCGCGCGGTCAGGACCACGCGCTGTATATCGCCCGCGCCCAGGCCGCAGCGGAACTGCTGGACCCGCCGTGCGGGCAGGTGATGCAATGAGCTGGGAAGCCCTGGCTCCGCGCGGGTCGCGGGTCGCAGGCCGGCACCAGCCCGCGGTCACGCTGTCCGTCAGCAAGGCCAGCACGCGGCAGGGGCAGAAGATGCTGGTGAACGTGTATGCCGAGCGCCTGGAGGCCGGGATGCTGCCCTGGTGGAAGCCGGGCGCGGCGGTGGAGGCGCAGATCGGCGCGGGCGAGCACGCAGGCCTCGTGCGGATCGCGCCTGGAGGGCCGTTCCGGCTGTCCGCGTTTAAGGGCCGCCGCCGCATCGACGGCACGCCCCGGCCATGCGGGCTGCACGTCTCCCAGCTGGCGGGGATGCCGGCGGACGGGCTTTCGCGCGTGCCGGCGTGGTGGGAGATCGTGGGCAACGCCCTGGTGGTCACGCTGCCTTGGTCGGGGGTGAAGGGGGCGGTGAAGCTCTTCCCGCCGGCCGCGGCGCGTTATGCGCCGCCGCCGCCGCCGGTGGAGGTGGTCCCCGCGCGAACCGCCATCACGGACAGCTACGCCAACATCCAGGCCTGGGCGATCGAGCACCAGCTCGGCAGCCCGACGCACGGCTTCGACCTGCTGCAGGTCAACCGCCGCCGCGTCGAGCTGGGCGAGCGGCCGTTCATCATCCGCAAGACGGTGAAGTCCCTGGGCACGGGGGCGTTCGCGTGAGCGGGCAGGCGCTCACCCCGGAGCGGCGGGGGATGCTGGCGAAGGTGCACGTGGCGCGCAAGGCGCTGGGGCTGGACGAGGCGGCCTACCGCGACGTGGTGGGCCGCGTCGCCGGGGTGCCCAGCGCGGGGGCGGCCAGCGACGCGCAGCTGCACCGGCTGCTGGGCGAGTTCAAGCGGCTGGGCTGGTCGGGCGCCAAGCCGCAGGCCTCGCTGCGGCGGGCGGACAAGGCGCAGGTGCGGCTGGCCTGCGCGCTGTGGGCGGAGCTGCGGCCCTACCTGACGGACGGGTCGGACGCGGCGCTGCGCAACTTCGTGCGGCGGCAGACCCGCACCGCCGCCACCCCGCGCGGCGTGGACGCGCCGGAGTTCCTGACCGGGCCGCAGGCCAACCGCGTGATCGAGGGCCTGAAGGCCTGGCTGGCCCGGGCGCGCAAGGGAGAGCACGCATGACCGAGGAGGTGCTGCGCCAGCAGCTGCGCCGCGCCATCGCGGCCGCATACTGGGAGGGCTGGGACGCGGGCAGGGGCGGCCATGCCATGGCGGTGACCACCGGCGACGAGCACGAGGTCCACTGGCAGGCTGAGGAGCTGGTGATGCCGGCCGTCGAAGGGCTGGTCCAGGAGGCGCTTGAGGACGGCTTCAGCCAGGCCTTGGAGCCGCGCTTCACCCCCGACCAGCTGGAGGCCGCCACGCCGCGGCAGGGCTTCCTGTTCGGGCTGGTGGTCAGCGCCGTCATCCTGTGGCCGATCCTGGGCGGGCTGGGGTGGATGGCCTACACGGTGC
>CAXTPP010000076.1:0-16625 GCA_964246185.1 uncultured Acetobacteraceae bacterium | reverse complement strand
CGCAGCGGCGGCGGCCGGCCTGCCGATGGTCGCGCCGCCGCTGCGTCTGTGCGGCGACAACGCGGTGATGGTGGCCTGGGCCGGGATCGAGCGGCTGAGGCTGGGTTTGTCCGACCCGCTCGGCGCCCCGCCGCAGCCGCGCTGGCCGCTGGAGGCGATGAGGGGGGCGTGAACTACCGCCACGCCTACCACGCCGGCAACTTCGCCGACTGCACCAAGCACGCGTTGCTGGTCTGGCTGCTGCGCGCCCTGGCCCGCAAGCCCGCCCCGTTCGCCGTGCTGGACACCCACGCCGGCGCTGGCCGCTACGACCTGTCCGGCGCGGCGGACCGCACGGGCGAGTGGCGCGCCGGCATCGCTCGCCTGCTGCACGACCCGCCGCCGCCATTAGCCGATTACCTGGGCTTGGTGGAGCAGGCTGGGCTGTATCCCGGCTCCCCCGTGCTCGCCCGCGCCCTGCTGCGCCCCGGCGACCAATTAATATGCTGCGAGCTGCAACCCGAGGACGCGGCGGCGCTGAAGCGCGAGTTCGCCCGTGACCCGGCGGTGGCGGTGCACGCGCGGGACGGCTGGGCCGCGCTCGCCGCCTTGTTGCCGCCAGCGGCCAAGCGGGGGCTTGTGCTGATAGACCCGCCCTACGAGCAGCCCGGCGAGCACGCGCGGGTGGCGGCGGCGTTCGCCACGGTGGCCCGGCGCTTCCCGGTGGCGATCGTGATGGCCTGGTATCCGATCAAGCACCGCGCCCCGGTCCGCACCCTGCACGAGGCGGTGCGGCTGGCAGGCGTGCGGGACGTGGCGGCGGCCGAGCTGTGGCTGCGCGAGCCGACCGACCCGGCGCGGCTGAACGGCAACGGCCTGCTGGTGCGCCATCCGCCGTTCCGCTGGGCCGAGGAATGGCCACCCCTGCTGGCCGCGCTGCTGGACCGCCTGGGCGAGCGCGATCCGGGGGAAGGCTGGTCGTGCGGGAGGGTGACGGAGGAGTGACGCCGGGCAGCAGCCGTGCACGGTGATCACTCCCGGTCGCAGACCGGCGAGCACTCCGCTTGCGCGCTGCCGGGCGGTTCAATTCATGGGATTTGACAAGGAAAATTCGATGTCAGGCATTGCAGGCAAGGTCGTCGCAGTCACCGGCGCAAGCAGCGGGATCGGCAAGGCGACGGCGCTTCGGCTGGCTGAAAGCGGCGCGAAGCTCGTGCTGGGCGCGCGGCGGCCGGACCGGCTTGAGGCGTTGGCAGGGCAGATCGCGGCAGCGGGGGGCGAGGCAGCCTACGCCGTCACCGACGTAAGGCGGCGTGACGACCTGGCCAACCTCGTCGATCTGGCCTGCGAGCGGTTCGGCAAGCTCGACGTTCTCGTCAGCAATGCCGGCGTTGGGCCGATCTCCCTGCTCGACGAACTGCGCGTCGCGGATTGGGAGGACATGATCGACATCAACATCAAGGGCGTCCTGTATGGCATCGCGGCGGCGCTGCCGGTGTTCCGCAAGCAGGGTTTCGGACAGTTCGTCAACATCGCATCGACCGCCGGGTTGATCACCAGGCCGACGATGTCGGTCTACTCAGCGACGAAGTTCGCCGTGCGCGTCATATCTGAAGGCCTGCGCCAGGAAGCCGGCGACAAGTTGCGCGTGACCGTTGTCACGCCGGGTTTCGTTCGGACGGAGTTCGCGGATTCGATGACGAACCCGGAGATGAAAGCCCAGACCAGCAGCACGATGGAGAAGATGGCGATCTCGCCGGACGCCATCGCCCGCGCCATCGCCTTCGCAATCGAGCAGCCGGGCGACGTGGACGTAGGCGAAATCGTCGTCCGGCCAACAGCGCAAGGCTGAAGCCGTCACTCCTTCGGTGGCGTCCCCGGGTCGTGCGGGGTCGCAGTGGCGCGCTCTGGCGCGTCGTCGCCGCGCCTGAGCTGCTCCAGGGCCGCCTTGTCGCCCTCCTTGACCCGGCGGCGCAGCTCCTGGCTGCGCTCGGCCTCCTTCGCTGTGCCGCTCATCAGGGACGGTCCCGGTCTGGGTAGTTGGTGTCGCCGTCGGTGACCGTTTGATCCTTGCGGACGTTGCCGGGCCTGGCCGGGCCGCTCTTGTCCGGGTTGCCGGGCTTGGTGGGGCGGGCGCCGCCGGGGTCCAGCCCCTCCACCGGGTCGTTGCCGGTGGTCCTGGTGGATGCATCGGACATGGGCGCTACTCCGCTTTCCGGTGGCCGCGGCCGTGCTGGTCCTTGGTCAGCGCCGCGTTCCGCTCCGCCGCCTGCTTCTCGGCCTTGCCGGCGGTGGCGCTGCTGGTGCCTTCCTCCGTCGTGCCGTCCGCGTCCGCGCGGGACGTGGCGGGCATCGGCTTGCCGTGGGCCTTCTGCGTGGGCGACGGCGGGCCGCCCTCGGGCACCATGGACTCGCCCAAATGGCCGCCGGCCTTCGCGGTGCCGGCGGCCTGCACCTCGTCGGCCTTCTGCGCCTTGGCGGAGCGGGCGGTGCTGGTGTCGTTGTCGGACTTGGTCTTCTCGTGCGGCATGAAAGCCCTCCTGTGCATCCCGAACCGCGTGGGACGCCCAGGGTTGCGTAAGCCTCGTTGCGTGAGCCTCGTTGCGTGAGCCTCGTTGCGTGAACCTCTATGCACTTCCAGCGCAGCCCTCTAGGCTCGGCGCAACGCTGCAACGACGGTGGGGGGCCATGGCCGGAGGCGACACGGCGCTGCTGCGCTTCGATGGCATCGTCAAGCGCTTCGGCGGCACGGTGGCGCTGGACGGCGTCTGCATCAGCCTGCACGCCGGCGAGGTGCTGGCGCTGCTGGGCGAGAACGGCGCCGGCAAATCGACCCTCATCAAGATCCTTGCCGGCATCCACGACCCCGATTCGGGCGTCGTCCTGCACCGCGGCCAGCCGTACCGCCACCGCCCGGCCAGGTTCGGCCAGCGCCAGGCGGTGGCGTTCATTCACCAGGACCTCGGGCTGATCGACTGGATGACGGTGGCCGAGAACATGGCCCTCGCCCTCGGCTACCCGCGCACGGGTGGGCGCATTGACTGGGCCACCGCCGCCGACGCCGCGGCCCGCGCGCTGGCCGCCATCGGCGGCGGCATCGACCCGGCGGCGCGGGTGCAGGAGCTGGGCCGCACCGAGAAGTCGCTGGTCGCCATCGCCCGCGCGCTCGCCACCGAGGCGGAGGTCATCGTGCTGGACGAGCCGACCGCCAGCCTGCCCGCCGACGAGGTGCGCCGGCTGTTCGCCGCCCTGCGCCCGCTGTCGGCGCGCGGCGTCGGCATGATCTACGTCTCGCACCGGCTGGACGAGGTGTTCGCCATCGCGGACCGGGTCTGCGTGCTGCGCGACGGCAGGCTGGTCGCCACCCGCGCCGTCGCCGAGACCAGCCCGGACGAGCTGATCCAGCTGATCGTCGGCCGCAGCCTCGATCATTTCCACGCCAGCGCCGCCGCGGTGTCCGGCCCGGCGCTGCTCGACGTGCAGGGTCTGCGCGCGGGTGACGCCGGGCCGGCCAGCTTCACCGTGGGGCGGGGCGAGATCGTGGGCCTGGCCGGGCTGCGCGGCGCAGGGCACGAGAGCGTCGGCCGGGCGCTGTTCGGGGCTGCGCCCTGGACCGGCGCCGTCCGGCTGGAGGGGGCCGCGCTGCACCCAGGCTCGCCCCGCGCCGCCATGGCGTCCGGCATCGGGCTGATCGCCCGCGAGCGCATCGACGAGAGCTGCGCGCCGGGCCTCTCGGTCCGCGAGAACGTGTTCCTCAACCCGCGCGCCACTGGCCGCCGGCTGCTGCAGTTCGCCACGCCGGGCCGCGAGGCGCGCCGGGCCAGGGCGGTGGGCGAGCGGGTGGGGCTGCGCCCGAACGACCCGGCGCTGCCGATCGAGGCGCTGTCCGGCGGCAACCAGCAGAAGGTGGTGGTCGGGCGCTGGCTGGCGACGGCGCGCAAGCTGCTGATCGCGGAGGACCCGACTGCCGGCGTCGATGTCGGCGCGAAGGCGGAGATCTACCGCCTGCTGGAAGCGGCGCTGGCCGGCGGGCTGGGCGTGGTGGTGGTGTCCACCGACTTCGAGGAGGTGGCCCGGCTGTGCCACCGCGCGCTGGTGTTCTCGCGCGGCGTCATCGTGGCCGAGCTGGCCGGCCCGGCGCTGACCACGCAGCGGCTGATCCAGGCCGCCTCCGTGCAGGCGGCCGCCTGAGTGGCGACCTCGATCCGCTCGGCCGCGCTGGAGCCGACGAGCAGCGAGCTGCGCGAGCTGTCGCCCGCCGGCCGGGCAGTGCGGCTGCTGCCGGTTTATGGCCTGGTGCTGCTGATGCTGGCGCTGGCGGCGCTGTTCTCGGCGCTGCTGCCGCAGACCTTCCCGACCTGGCTCAACCTGCGCTCCATCATCAGCGACAAGGCTATCATCGCCATCCTGTCGCTGGCGGCGATGGTGCCGATGGTGGCCGGCAAGATCGACCTCACCGTCGGCTACGGCATCGTGCTGTGGCACATCCTGGCGATCAGCCTGCAAACCTGGCTGCACCTGCCCTGGCCGGCGGCGGTGCTGGCGATCCTGCTGCTCGGCGCAGGGGTGGGGCTGCTGAACGGGCTGCTGGTGGAGGTGGCGCAGATCGACAGCTTCATCGCCACCCTCGGCACCGGCACCATCCTGTACGCGGTGGCGATGTGGCACTCGCAGGGGCGCCAGGTGCTGGGCGTGCTGCCGCGCGGGTTCTACGCGATCAACGGCGCCAGCGTGCTCGGCCTGCCGGTCACCGGGTTCTACGTGCTCGGCCTGGCGGCGGCGCTGTGGGTGGCGCTGGAGTACCTGCCGGTGGGGCGCTACCTGTACGCGATCGGCGCGAACCCGAAGGCCGCGGCGCTGAACGGCATCCCGGTGCGGCGCTACACGGTGGCCGCCTTCGTCGCCTCCGGCACGCTGACCGCGCTGGCCGGGGTGATCCTCGCGTCCAAGCTGCGGATCGGCCAGGCGAGCGTGGGGCTGGAGTTCCTGCTGCCGGCGCTGGTCGGCGCGTTCCTCGGCTCGACCACCATCAAGCCCGGCCGGGTCAACGTGTGGGGCACGCTGGTGGGGGTGGCGATCTTGGCCATCGGCATCTCCGGCATCCAGCAATCCGGCGGCTCGTTCTGGGTGGAGCCGATGTTCAACGGCGTGACCCTGCTCGTGGCCATCGGCATCGCCGGCTACGCGCAACGCAGGCGCGGCGCGGCCAAGGCGCCTGTTCCCGGGCCGCCCATCCCAAGAACCCCGAAGGAGACCCCCTAGATGCTGCGAGCTTCCTTGCTGGCGGGCGCCGGCCTGATCGCGCTGGCGCAGGCCGCCGGCGCAGAGGACTTCACCGCGCGGTCCAAGCAGGCCGCGGCGGCCGCGACCGGCCGCGCCGACCACTGGGACGGCCCCACCACCGGCCCCAAGGCCGCCGGCGTCAAGACCGTCGTGTTCGTGGCCGGCGACATGAAGAACGGCGGCATCCTGGGCGTGTCCGAGGGCGTCGAGCAGGCGGCCAAGGCGATCGGCTGGACGGTGCGCGTGCTGGACGGCCAGGGCACCGTCTCCGCCCGCACCGCGGCGCTCAACCAGGCGCTGACGCTCCGGCCGGACGGCATCGTGGTCGGCGGGTTCGACACCAACGAGCAGAGCGTCGGCTTCAAGGCGGCGGCGGCGGCGGGCATCCCGCTGGTCGGCTGGCATTCCGGCCCGGTGCCGGGGCCAGAGCCGGAGGCCGGGCTGTTCGCCAACGTCACCAGCGTCTCGGCGGACGTGGCGGCGACGGCGGCGATGGAGGCGGTGGCGGACAGCGACGGCCATGCCGGCGTGGTGATCTTCACCGACAGCCAGTACAAGATCGCCCTGTTCAAGGCCCGCGCGATGGAGTCGGTCATCAAGCAGTGCCCCGGCTGCGCCGTGCTGTCGTTCGAGGACAGCCCGATCGGCGAGAGCAGCAGCCGGATGCCGCAGCTCACCACCTCGCTGCTGCAGCGGTTCGGCAAGAAGTGGACCTACTCGCTGGCGATCAACGACCTGTATTTCGACTTCATGCCGCCCGCGCTCTCCGCCGCCGGCATCGAGGGCGACGGCCCGCCCAAGGCGATCTCCGCCGGCGATGGGTCAGAGAGCGCGTTCCAGCGCATCCGCGCCCAGCAGTACCAGATGGCCACGGTGCCGGAGCCGCTGAACTTGCAGGGCTGGCAACTGGTGGACGAGCTGAACCGGGCGTTCAGCAAGGCGGCCTGGTCAGGCTACGTGCCGGGGGTGCACCTGGTGACGGCCGGCAACATCGGGTTCGACGGCGGGCCGGAGAACGTGTTCGACCCGGATGATGGATATCGGGAGCATTACCGGGCGATTTGGGGGAAGTGATGCCAGCGGCTTCAGGCGCTGACCGGTTGGCGAGCAAGGCTGGGCGCTGCCCAGACCTGCCAAAGGCCTGCGGCCTTCAACCGTTTTGTCTATAGATGGATTCCAAAGGCTCTGCCTTTGGCGGAGTTCAGAGGCAGGGCCTCTGGCCTTGCTTAACGCTTACCCGTGCTGGCGCTGTCCGGAGCCGCGGAGGCGCTCGCGTTCCTCATCTTGACCGGGTCCAGCAAGTCGTCCGGATTGATCCACTCACGCAGCCATGGCCGCAGCAGCAAGCCTGCGGTCCAACGTGACGAGAGGCGCTGCAAGATGACGGGCCAGCCAGAGATAGCTTGCGTCATACGCGGTCAGCCCCGTCGCGATCGCCAACGCTGCGACCTGGCTGGAATCAACCGCGACGAGGTTGATCGGCAGGTGTTTGCGCTGCCCAAACCGTTGCTGCGTTTCCCCGGCCGTCTCCGGTGCGCGGCGGCAACGCTTCCAGCAGACGTTGGCAAGTTCATAGTCTATAAGATTCGGAGCAAGCAGCCGCGCTTGGTTCAGTGATGCAGAGACTGCGTCGCTTTCCGGCTCGGCGAACAACACCGCAGCGATGGCCGAGGCATCGACGACCTTATCGATCACGGTCCTCCCGAATCATCCGGGTCGTCTCGTTCGGCGACGAGAAGTCAACCGTTTCCGCCAAGGCCGCGATTTCCTTGGTCGTCAGCAAGCGCGAAGTTTCCACCCGGGCAGCTTCCTCCAGCATCGTCAGCAATTCGCCCTGCAAGGACCGGTGGCGCCGGGCAGCTTGACCCTTGATGATGCGGACGACCTCCTCAGGCACGTTCTTGATCGACAGCGTTATGGGCATAACGGCTCCATAACGGCTCCATAATGTCTATAACAATCTTGAGACCGTGCTGCAACGACTGGCAGGGCCGGTTCGCTCCGCCATCGCGTCTGCACGGGGGCAGCTGCCCCCGTGCAGAACTCGGCTAGTGGGACGGGACCACGATCTGGAAGTGCTGGGCGCCGTTGCTGTAAAGGCTGGCGGAGGAGTTCGGCACCAGGTTGCCGTCCACGCCGATGCCCTTGACGTACAGGTTGCGGTCCGTGCTGGACGAGCCGCCGTAGGCATCGTTCAGGAACGACACCGCCACGTCGTGCGTGCCGGCTGACAGCAGCGCCTGCAGCTTGACCGTTTGCGATTGCCCCTGCGCGTTCGACGCCGTCGCCGTGCCGTCCTGCACGAGCGTCGTGCCGTCCACCGCGACGGAATATTGCGCGTCGCCCTGCCAGGCATCCTCGGCCAGGCTGAGCGCGATCGCCGTGGGCGTGCCCGGCTGGGCGACGACCGGCGTGGCGAGGTTCGCCGTCCCGTTCGAGTCCAAGGTCGCGGGCGCCCCGGCTAGCGCCTGGCCGTCGTAGCTGGCGCGGTCGACGTACAGGTTGCGGTCGGTGCTGGACGACCCGCCATAGGCGTCGTTGATGAACGAGACCCCGGCCGTTATGGGACCCGGCCCCCAGTTGCCGGAGACGGAGACGTCCTGCGTCGCCCCGGCCGCGTGGGAGGCCGTCGCGGTGTAGACGCCGCTGAGCGTCTGGCCGTTGACGGCGATGGTGAACTGGGCGTCGCCCTGCCAGGCATCCTCCGACACCGAGAGGTCGAGCGTGTCCGGGCCGGAAGTCGGGTTGACGGGGGTTGGATTGACCGGAGGAGGCGAGCCGCCGCCGTTTGGCTCGGTGGCCAGGATGGTGTTGCCGCTGTCGTTGGCCGGGCCGGAGGACACGGTGGCCCAGCCGTACAGGCTGTTGTTGGTGATTTGGGCGGTGGCGGGCGTGTCGTTCACGACGGTGGTGGCCGCGTGCGCAGTGAGGTCGTTCAGGAGCGTGTTGCTGTCCACCAGCAGGCTGGAGCTGGCGTACAGGTTACCTTCCTCGCCGGTGGTGATGGCGATCGGGTTGGAGGCGTTGGCCCCTTTCTCGATGGTGTTGCCGGTGATGACGCCGTTGCCGCCGTTCGGCAGGTCGATCTCGTAGCTGGCGGTGCCGGAGGGGCCGTCCGTGATGGTGTTGCCGGTGATGGTGGTGTTGGCGGCGCGGCTCTTGATGTCATGGCCGGCGTTGGCGCTGGTGATCGTGCTGTTCTCGATCGTGGCGGCCTGGATGCCGCCGATGTAGATGTTGTGGGTGTAGCCGTCGCCGGCGCCGTTGTTGGCGAAGGTCGATTGGTTGATGGTGATGGCGCCCGCCGGGTCAGCCGCGCCGAGCAGGCCTTCCTGGTTGTCGTGGATGTTGCTGTCGGCCAGGGTCAGCGCGCCGCCTTCGTAGCGGATGCCGGCGCCGTTGCCGGAGGAGACCGTGGCGCCCGAGAGGTCGAACCCGCTGATCGAGACCGTCGTGCCGGAGCCGCCCTCGTCGATGATGGCTTTGCCGTCCGGCGGCTGCTGCGTGGCCACGATGCTGGCCGTGCCGCCGACGGCTTGCAGCGTCAAGTCATGGTTGATGGTGACGAAGTCGTTGGTGTAGGTCCCGGCATCGACCGCGACCGTGTCGCCGCTGCTGGATGCAGCCACCGCTGCCTCGATCGTGGAATACTGTTCGCCGTTTCCGACAGTCAATGTAGCCATAAAACGAATCATCCTATTGCATGCAGCCGTCATTGGCAGCATCGTTGGCGTAATTTCTACGCGGCGGGGTCGGCTTGAGCGCGTCCTGCTATCGAAGTGCTTCTATGAACGCAAGCCGTCGAAACGGTAATTTATCCAATTTTATTCGTCATTGCCAATGCGATATTACATTTCGGCTTCTGATCGTCAGGTAGTTTCTATACATGGAACAGCGCCTTGAGGCTGTTTTTTGACTTGTGAAAACGGCCTTACGTTTGACGTGCGGAAAATTAAGCATGGGCTCTGCCCAGACCCGCCAAAGGCCCTGCCTTGCGGAGTCCAGAGGCAGGGCCTCTGGCCTTGCTTGCCTGACGGTCACCCCCAAGGCCATTGGCATGACAGCAAGGCCGATCGATGCCGTTATGAGCCATGCTACTTGACGTGAGCGCCGCCCCGGAGGAGTCCCGGCCCCATGAGAACCGCCATCGTCGTCTTCCCCGGCACCAACCGCGAGCGTGACGTGGCCATCGCCCTGCACCGTGCGACCGGCGCCCGCCCGGCCACCCTGTGGCACCGCGAGACCGCGCTTCCTACCGGCACCGACCTGGTGGTGCTGCCCGGCGGGTTCTCCCATGGCGACTACCTGCGCTGCGGCGCGATGGCCGCCCACTCGCCCATCATGCCGGCGATCCGCGCCTTCGCGGCCGGGGGGGGCCATGTGCTGGGCATCTGCAACGGCTTCCAGATCCTCACCGAGGCGCAGATGCTGCCCGGCGCCCTGCTGCGCAACGCCGGCCTGCGCTTCCTCTCGCGCGACTGCCACCTGCGCGTCGAGGGCGCTGGCACCGCCTTCACCCGGCATTACGCGCCCGGCCAGGTGTTCCGCGCGCCCCTGGCGCACGGCGACGGCAACTACACCGCCGACCCGGCGACGCTCGACCAACTGGAGGGCGACGGCCGGGTCGCGTTCCGCTACGTGACGGCGGCCGGGGACGTGACGGCGGCGGCCAACCCGAACGGCTCCGCCCGCGCCATCGCCGGCATCACCAGCGCCAACGGCCGCGTGCTGGGGCTGATGCCGCACCCGGAGGACCTGGTGGACCCGCTGATGGGCGGCACCGACGGCGCGCCGCTGTTCGCCGGGCTGGCCGAGGCGCTGGCGGCATGATCGTGGACCAGGAGCTGGCGCAGCAGTTCGGGCTGAACGCCGAGGAGTACGCCCGGGTGCTGGCCATCATGGGCCGCATCCCGAGCCTCACCGAACTCGGCATCTTCTCCGTCATGTGGTCGGAGCACTGCTCGTACAAATCCTCCCGCGCGTGGCTCCGGCAGCTACCGACGAAAGCCCCATGGGTGATCCACGGACCCGGCGAGAACGCGGGCGTGGTGGACATCGGCGAGGGGCTGGCCGCGGTGTTCAAGATGGAGTCGCACAACCACCCGAGCTTCATCGAGCCGTACCAGGGCGCGGCCACCGGCGTCGGCGGCATCCTGCGGGACGTGTTCACCATGGGCGCGCGGCCCGTCGCCAACCTCAACGCATTGCGTTTTGGCGACCCTGCGCACCCGGCCACCAGGCGCGTGGTGGACGGCGTGGTGCGCGGCGTCGGCGGCTACGGCAACTGCGTCGGCGTGCCCACGGTGGGCGGCGAGGTGAACTTCCACCCGGCCTACAACGGCAACCCGCTGGTCAACGCGATGACGGTGGGGATCGCGCCGCGCGGCCGCATCTTCCTCTCCGCCGCCGCCGGGGTGGGCAACCCCGTGGTGTACGTGGGCAGCCGCACCGGGCGGGACGGCATCCATGGCGCCACCATGGCGTCCGCTGGGTTCGGCCCAGAAAGCGCCAGTGACAGCGAGAGCAAGCGGCCGACGGTGCAGGTGGGGGACCCGTTCACCGAGAAACTGCTGATCGAGGCCTGCCTGGAGCTGATGGCCACCGACGCGATCGTGGCGATCCAGGACATGGGGGCGGCCGGGCTGACCTCGTCGGCGGTCGAGATGGCAGGCAAGGGCGGCGTCGGCATCGAGCTCGACCTGGACGCGGTGCCGCAGCGCGAGACGGGCATGACCGCCTACGAGATGATGCTGTCCGAAAGCCAGGAGCGCATGCTGATGGTGCTGCGCCCGGACCGCGAGGCGATGGCGCGGGCCATCTTCGAGAAGTGGGAGCTGGATTTCGCCGTCATCGGCCGCCTGACCGGCGCCGGCCGCATCGTGGTGCGGCACCGGGGCGCGGTGGAGGCGGACATCGCGCTCGACCCGCTGGCCGAGCAGGCGCCGCTGTATCACCGCCCGGCCGCCCGCTCGCCCATGCCCGGCGCGGTGGGGGAGGTGGGCAGCCCGATGGGGGTGATGCAGGCGCTGGAGAAGCTGGTCGGCTGCCCCGACCTGTGCTCGCGCGCCTGGGTGTGGGACCAGTACGACAGCACCATCGGCGGCCAGACCGCCAGGCGGCCCGGCGCGGCGGACGCGGCCATCGTGCGGATCGAGGGGCATTCGCTCGGCCTGGCGCTGACCACCGACTGCACGCCGCGCTACTGCGCCGCCGATGCCTGGGCGGGCGGGATGCAGGCGGTGGCCGAGGCGTGGCGCAACATCACCGCGACCGGGGCCACCCCGCTCGCCATCACCGACAACATGAACTTCGGCAACCCGGAGGACCCGGCGGTGATGGGCCAGTTCGCCGACGCGATCGGCGGCATGGCGGCGGCGTGCACCGCGCTCGACTTCCCCGTCGTGAGCGGCAACGTGAGCCTGTACAACGAGACGGACGGGGCGGCGATCCTGCCGACCCCGGCGATCGGCGGCCTGGGCGTGATCGCCGACGCGGCCCGCGCCGTGGGGCTGGCGTTGCAGGCGGGGCTGCACCTGGTGCTGGTGGGACGGACCGCCGGCTGGCTCGGGCAGTCGCTGTGGCTGCGCGAGGCGGCGGGCCGCGAGGCGGGGCCGCCGCCGCCGGTGGACCTCGCCGCCGAGCGCCGCAACGGCGATTTCGTGCGCGGCCAGATCGCCGCCGGGTCAGTGGCGGCGTGCCACGACGTGTCGGATGGCGGGCTGCTGGTGGCGGTGGCGGAGATGGCGCTGGCCGGCGGGGTGGGCGTGCATCTGGGCCGCCCGGCGCCGGGCCTGAACGAGCACGCCTGGTGGTTCGGCGAGGACCAGTCGCGCTACGTGCTGGCGGTGGCGGACGCGGCGGCGCTGATGCTGGCGGCGGATGCGGCTGACGTGCCGGTGCTGCAGCTCGGGGCCGCGGGGGGCGAGCGGATCACGCTGGCGGATGGAAGCTTCGCCACGCTGGAGGCGCTGCGGGCGGCGCACGGGCGGTTCTTCCCGGCTTGGATGGACGGAGCGTGAACGACGCGCAGCGGGAACCTGATGACAAGGTCGGGCGCCGCGGGCCGCCCATGCCGCACGCGGCCGGACGGGCGCTCCAGCTATGCGTCAGGCTGTTTGCGGGACCTGCTTGGGGTTTGCGGGTGCTCGCCCTGGTCGGCCGACCTCTCGGGAAACTCGCCGAGGTTTTCCTGTATGGAGGCCTCTTCGACCCGGACCCCGTTGACCACCCTTGGGTCATCCTCGCTGGGAACCTCGACCTGGCCGGCGCCTCGGCTGCTTTCCATGCCGATCAGTTCGCGCGCCCGCTCCCAGTATTCGAGGTCATTGCCTATCGGCCTGCCGTCGGCGTCCCAAAGATGGTAGGCGCGCTCGCGGATCTTCTCGTCGCGGGCGCTGTCATCCTCGAGCGGGTTATCGGACATGGTCGTGTTCCTCCTGACGCCATAACTGCCAAAAGCTGCCAAGGTTCGATCGTTCGGGCGTTTGGTTGATGGATGCCGCGCTTGGCCGACGCACGATGCGGGCAGGCGTCCCGTCACGCCGTGCAGGCGCTGGTTCCGGAAGCTGCCGGTTTGACTTCACCTGCGGCCATAACCATACCTTCAACCAACCGCGAGGGTGCTTCTGCCATGGCCATGGCCGCCAACGAGATCGAGGCGATGATCCGCGCCGCCCTGCCGGATGCGCGCGTCGCCGTCGAGGACCTGGCCGGGGACGGCGACCACTACGCCGCGACAGTCACCAGCGAAGCCTTCCGCGGGCTGTCCCGGGTCAGGCAGCACCAACTCGTCTACGCCGCCCTGCGCGGCCGGATGGGCGGCGAGCTGCACGCCCTGGCCTTGCAGACCTCCATCCCTGAACCGGAGACCACACCATGAGCGACACCTTGGCAGCCGAGCGCATCAAGCAGGACATCACCGACAACCGGGTGATGCTGTTCATGAAGGGCAACGCGCTGTTCCCGCAGTGCGGGTTCTCCGCCCGGGTGGTGCAGATCCTCAGCCATATGGGCGTGCCGTTCCAGACCGCCAACGTGCTGGAGGATGCCGGGCTGCGGGACGGCATCAAGGCGTTCTCGCAGTGGCCAACCATCCCGCAGCTGTACGTAGACGGCGAGTTCGTCGGCGGCTGCGACATCGTCACCGAGATGTTCCAGTCGGGCGAGCTGGAGACGCTGCTGAAGGAGAAGGGCGTGCCCCACAAGGCTGCCGCCTGAACGCTGTGGGCTACGACTTCGACCTGTTCGTGGTCGGCGGCGGCTCCGGCGGGGTGCGGTGCGCCCGCATCGCCGCCGGGCACGGCGCCCGCGTCGCCATCGCCGAGAGCACCTACTGGGGCGGCACCTGCGTCAACGTCGGCTGCGTGCCCAAAAAGCTGATGGTGATGGCGGCCGGTTACGGCATGGCGGTGGACGACAGCCGCGGCTTCGGCTGGGACACGCAGCGGGGCACGCACGACTGGACGCGCTTCATCGCCGCCAAGGACGCCGAGATCGCCCGGCTGAACGGCATCTACGTGAAGATGCTGGCCGCCTCGGGCTGCACCCGGTTCGATGCCAAGGCCAGCTTCATCGACCCGCACACCCTGGACGTCGGCGGCCAGCGGGTGACGGCGGAGCGCATCGTGATCGCGGTCGGCGGCCATCCGCTGCGGGCCGACATGCCGGGCGGCGACCTGGGCATCGTGTCCGACCAGGCGTTCCACCTGCCGGAACTGCCGCGGCGCGTGACGATGATCGGCGCGGGATACATCTCAGTGGAGTTCGCCGGCATCTTCGCCGGGCTTGGGGCGCAAGTAGACCTGGTCTGCCGGCAGAAGCTGCCGTTGCGCGGCTTCGACCATGACATGCGGGAGGCGCTGGCGGAGGCGCTGACGGCCCAGGGCGTGAGGCTCCACTGCAGCGCCTCGCCGTCGCACGTGGAACGGGACGGCGACGGCTACCAGGTCCACCTCACCGATGGCTCGGCGCTGCGGACCGACCTGGTGTTCTGGGCGGTGGGCCGGACGCCGAACGTCAGCACCCTGGGGCTGGGCGCGGCCGGCGTCGCGGTCGCCAAGGACGGCGCGGTGGTGGTGGACGCCGACCAGCAAACCAGCCAGGCCCATATCTACGCCATCGGCGACGTGACCAACCGCATGAACCTGACGCCGGTCGCCATCGCGGAGGGCCACATGCTGGCCGACCGGCTGTACGGCCCGCGGCGGCGGGACTGGAACCTCGCTAACGTAGCCACAGCCGTGTTCAGCCATCCGCCGATGGCCACCGTGGGGCTGACGGAGGAGGACGCGGCGGCACGGTTCCCGGTGGACGTGTACATGGCCAGGTTCAAGCCGCTGCGGCACACCCTGACCGGGCGCGACACCCAGACCGTGATGAAGCTGCTGGTGGAGCAGTCGAGCCAGCGCGTGGTCGGCGCGCACATGCTGGGCGACGATTCGGCGGAGATGATGCAGGGCATCGCGGTGGCGATGACGGCCGGCGCCACCAAGGCCGATTTCGACCAGACCATCGGCATCCACCCCACGGGCGCCGAGGAGTGGGTGACGCTGCGCACCCGCACCCGAGTGGCCGGCGTGCAGGCGAAGGCGGCGGAGTAGGCCGTTGTCAGGGTGGAGCGGGGGCCAGGGTCGCCGCTTCCGTGACCAGGTGGTAGAACCCGCCGCTGAACAGCCTCATCACTTCCAGGGTGGCGCTGTGCGCGCCCGGCAGGATCGACGAGGCCAGGCAGGCGTCGAGGGCCGCCCTGTCGGGAAAGTCCATTTCCAGGATCATGGCGATCGGCCGCGCATCCTTGTCAGCCGATCGCGTGCGCTGCACCCGCACGGCGGTCACGCCGGGGAAGCGCTGCCAGATCGGCTCCAGCTCCTCCCGCACCCGGCGGAAGAACTCCTCCTCCTGGCCGGCGTGGATCGTGCCCTCGTAAATGGCTGTCCTGGTCAGCATCCGGCCCTCCCGCGTTCGTTCGTACATCAGGAACGAGCGCCGCGCGGGCGATTGTCAAGCAAGCCAGGCCAGAGGCTCTGCCTCTGGACTCCGCCAAAGGCAGAGCCTTTGGCGGGTCTGGGCGGAGTGGCCGCAAGGTTCCGATTGCCTCCTTCAGGCAATTGGAACGGCCACGGAGGGAGAGCCCTGGCTTACTCCGCCGGCGTTAAAACCGCTCAACCCAGGGCCGCACCGCGATCTCGTCGGTCCATGCCGAGCGCGGCTGGTCCATGACCGCGGCCATGGTGGCGGCGATGGCGTCCGGGTCCAGGTGGCTGTCCGGCGACGCCTCGGCGCGGGCGGCGCTGCGGATCGCGCCGTCCACCACCACATGCACGACGTGGATGCCTTGCGGATGCAGCTCCCGCGCCATGGACTGCGCGAGGCCGCGCAAGGCGAACTTGCCCATCGCGAACGGGGCGGATTGCGGGTAGCCCTTCACCCCGGCGGACGCCCCGGTGAGCAGGATGCAGCCGCCATCCATCCCTCGGGCCATCCCTGGGGCCAGCATCCGCCGCGCCGCCTGCTGCGCCACGAGGAACGCGCCGAACGCCGTCACCTCCAGCGTGCGGCGCACCTCCGCCGGGTCGAGGTCCACGAACGGGCCGCGGCTGCGGGCGCTGGCGTTGTAGAGCACGATGCCGGGGGACCCCACGGCGTCGAACAGGGCAGTTACCGCGGCCGGGTCGGAGGCATCGCAGGCGTGCAGGGTGGCCCCGGTCTCGACGGCCAGCGCCGCCAGCTTGCCAGTGGCCCGCGCCGCCAGCGCGACCGTGTGGCCGCGCCGGGCCAGCAGGCGGGCGAAGGCGGCGGACAGGCCCGGGCCGACGCCGACGATCAGCGCATCTTTCATGCCACGAACTCCACCGCGGCATGGCCGGCATGGGCGAACTCGACCTGCACCTGCGCGGCCGGCCCCACGAAATCCTTGCCGGTCCAGGAGCCGCAGGTGACGTACTGCCCGGCCTTCAGCCCGCCCGCCCAGCGTGCGCCCGTGTCCGCCAGCCACTGGATGAGGCGGATCATGTCGCCCGCCGGGTTCGCCGTGGCGGTTTTCAGCTCCGCCCCGTCCACCAGCACCCGCACGCGCTCCCGGGCGAAGTCGATGCCCTGCCAGTCCACTGCCGGGGCGCCGAGCACCAGCCCGCCATGGCTCAGGCTGTCGGCCAGCAGGGACATCGGCTCGACGGCCGCCGGGTCGATGAAGCGCGAATCCAGGATTTCGATGGCGGGCAGGCAGCAGGCGATGGACGCCAGGATTTCCGCACGGCCATAGGGCGCGTCGCGCGGCGGCAGGTCCGCGCCGAGGCGGAAGGCGATCTCCGCCTCGACCCCGCGCAGCGCGTGGGCGCCGGCCGGGGCGCGGCACGGGCTGGGAT
>CAXTPP010000075.1:0-16843 GCA_964246185.1 uncultured Acetobacteraceae bacterium | reverse complement strand
GGGTGGGTTCGGCGGGCTGGACAAAGGGGTCGGTCATACGGGCGATGTGACGCCGACCCTCTCTTTCGTCAATCGGCTCTGCCATTGGGGAGACAGCTCTGCTTGCAGCACTGTGGTTACCATCCGCCACGCGGACGTTTGCAAAAGGTCGTAATCTGACACTTTGAATTACCAATTGTCACGCACATCGTAGGTTTATGAAGAAGGCGTGCGAGCATCTTGTGGAGCCGCGATTGCAAGACTTCGGCTCGAACTCTCAAATAACTTGATATATTGATTGCTGCCACAGTCATGTTCATACATGCAGTAAAGAAGCCAGATACGCTTCCATAATTCGTTTGTTGGCGGAAGATATTCAATATTTAGCCCTAGACTTTTTGCCTCTTGGTGGTCGACTACTGATCCATGAGATGGATATTTATCTCGCGATGCTAAGGCATGTATTGCTGCATCTATATCTTCCTCTTTTCTGCCGTTCATCATTCCGTTTGTGAGCAAGCTTTTCGCTACCGAGCGAGACTGCTGTAATGCGTACCTACCTGCCATATGCAGTGGAAAATTTGATGCGGCAACTTGCGGAGTGTCTAAAATTGAACAAGGAATATTCCCCAACGAGGGTTCAATCGGACCCAACTCGCTTGTAGCACCCATAATAATCTGCTTAGCTGCCAGTGCCAGAAGCGTTCCGTTGCTTTTTGCATAATTGGCCACTATAACTCGAAAACCTAGAACACTGCTTTGTATTAAGGATATAATAGCTTCGGTGGCGTCAGTTGCACCACCGCTGGTTTCCAGAAACAGATCTATTGGCAGGTCACCAATGTCTGTAAGTAGTTCAGCTACATTGGCCACATCACCTGAGTCGATGCCACTGGAAAGACTAAAGCGATTTGAAAAATAGACAAGTAGCTTCCGCTGAGTCGTACTTTCTATGTCATTGATTAAAAGCTGGCGTAGATAGCGATCTTTTTGCTAGACCCAGAACAGAGGAGACTGACTTGGTAGTTCCTCTGTCCTGGGGAATTGTCCTAACTTACTCTTTGGTTGGTTGGCGTTCGTCGGCATGAGGAGGGTCGCTCGGGATTGTAGGTTGAGCTACAATCTTCCTCATAGCTTCGTAGTCTGGCAATAGCTCTACGGTCGCAAACCTGACATTTCTGTTGACCCTATCGCCATAGGAGGAGGGTTGCATCAACTCTGTCAGCGTCAGAGACGCTATCGAAGGGTTCATGGTGTCTCCTGGTGCCTTATGGCTGCTGATATGCGTCGCATCGTGCTTGAATCCTACTACGTGGTAATCGTCAAGAAGTTCTTGCGTTTCCCATCTCGCTATGGCCGAGGCTGAGTTCCAGCCTGCATTCTGCGCGATGGCGTTAGAAAGCATAACAGAAATGCTTTCTCCGGTCACCAAATTCCTCCAAATTGCCTCAACTCGTTCGTGGTTGGATGATTACAGGATGAACCGGCTCAAATCCCCCCGCGAGGCCAGCGGGGCCACCTTCTCGTTCACGTAGGCCGCGTCCACCGCCACCGTCTCGCCCCGGCGGTCGCTGGCGGTGAAGCTGATCTCCTCCAGCAGCTTCTCCAGCACCGTCGCCAGCCGCCGCGCGCCGATGTTCTCCACCCGGTCGTTGATGTCCGCCGCCAGGTCCGCCAGCGCGTCCACCGCGTCGTCGTGGAAGTCGAGCGTCACCCCTTCCGTGCCCAGCAGCGCCACGTATTGCTTCAGCAGGCTGTGCTCCGGCTCCACCAGGATCTGCCGCAGGTCGGCGCGGGACAGCGGCGCCAGCTCTACCCGGATCGGCAGCCGGCCCTGCAGCTCGGGCAGCAGGTCGGACGGCTTGGCCAGGTGGAACGCGCCGGATGCGATGAACAGGATGAAGTCGGTCTTCACCGGGCCATACTTGGTGGTGACTGTGGTGCCCTCGATCAGCGGCAGCAGGTCGCGCTGCACCCCCTCGCGCGACACGTCGCCGCCGCGGAAGCCGCCGTCGCTGCGGGCGCACACCTTGTCGATCTCGTCCAGGAACACGATGCCGTTCTGCTCGGCGTGCGCCACCGCGTCCTTGGTCACCTGCTCGGTGTCCAGCAGCTGCTCCGACTCGTCCTTGGTCAGCGCCGCCCGCGCGTCCGCGACGCTCATCCGGCGGGACTTCTGCTGGCGGCCCATCATGCCCTTCATCATCTCGCCAAGGTTGATCATCTGGCCCGGCGGCATGCCGGGGATGTCCAGGCTGCCCACGGGGGAACTGCCGGTGTCGGCCACCTGCACCTCCACCTCCTTGTCCTCCAGCTCGCCCGCCCGCAGCATCCGGCGGAACTTGGCCCGCGTGTCCCCGCCGGCACCCTCGCCCACCAGCGCCGTCACCAGCTTGTCCTCCGCCTGTAGCTCGGCCTTCGCCTGCACGCCCTTGCGGGAAGACTCCTTCAGCATGGTGATGCTGACCTCCACCAAATCCCGCACGATGCTGTCCACGTCCCGCCCGACGTAGCCGACCTCGGTGAACTTGGTCGCCTCCACCTTCAGGAACGGCGCCTGCGCCAGCTTGGCCAACCGACGCGCGATCTCGGTCTTGCCGCAGCCAGTCGGGCCGATCATCAGGATGTTCTTGGGCACCACCTCCTCGCGCATCGCCTCGTCCACGTGGGCGCGCCGCCAGCGGTTGCGCAACGCGATGGCCACGGCGCGCTTGGCGTCGTTCTGGCCGACGATGAACCGGTCAAGCTCGCTGACGATCTCGCGCGGCGAATAGGTCGGAACGTCCATTACAGGGTCTCGATGATGACGTTGGTGTTGGTGTAGACGCAGATGTCGCTGGCGATGCGCATGGCCCGGCGCGCGATGTCCTCCGCGGACAGCCCATCGATCTCCATCAGCGCCCGCGCGGCGGACAGCGCGTAGTTGCCGCCGGAGCCGATGGCGATCACCCCGTCGTCCGGCTCCAGCACGTCGCCGTTGCCGGTCAGCGTGAATGAGCGGTCGGCATCCGCCACAGCCATCATCGCCTCCAGGCGGCGCAGGTAGCGGTCGGTGCGCCAGTCCTTGGCGAGTTCCACGCAGGCGCGCTCCAACTGGTTGGGAAACCGCTCCAGCTTGGCCTCCAGCCGCTCCAGCAGCGTGAAGGCGTCCGCCGTGGCGCCCGCGAACCCGGCAATCACGCGGTCCCCCGCGCCGATGCGGCGGACCTTGCGCGCGTTGCCCTTGATGACGGTCTGCCCGAGCGTGACCTGGCCGTCCCCGGCCATGGCCACATGCCCATCGCGCCGCACGCACAGGATGGTGGTGCCGTGCCAGCCGACGGGGTCGTGGGGAGTGGTGTCTTGCATGGCCTGTAGATGGCGGGGCGGGACGGCATTCTCAAGCGTGGCGCTCTGGCCTGGCAGCCAGGTGGCTAGGGCGCCTCGTGCCACACGCTGCGGAAGCCGTCGCGGTTGGGCATGCGGATGCCTGGCAGCGTGTCATGGTCCAGCACGGCATCTGCCGGAACGATGCCGTTCGCGTTCAGCACGTAGGCCGTCACGGCATAGACCTGGTCGTCGCTCAGCGAGTGCGGCGCGTTGAAAGGCATGGCGCGGCGTATGTAGTCGAACACCGTCGTGGCATAGGGCCAGTAGCTGCCCACGGTGCGGACCGGCTTGGCGGAGGCCAGCGACCCGATGCCGCCCACCAGGGCCGGCGCCGGCCCTGGCTTGCCGGACATCGCGTGGCAGGCGCCGCAAGCCTGCACGAACACCGCCTGGCCCTCCGCCACGCTGCCGCGGCCGAATGGCAATCCCGACCCGTCCGGCCGCACGTCGCTGTCCCAGGCGGCGACCTCAGCCGGCGCAGCGTCCCGCCCGATGCCGAGGGGCTGCGCTGCGGCGGGGCACGACAGGGCGCAGAGCAGTGCCAGCGCGCCACCGAAGTAAAGCAAAGATCGGGGCGTTGCCCCGAACCCCACCAGAGGGCGGTCGTCCTCTAGACACCTGTTACGATGGTGAGAAACTCTGCTGCGGCTAAACTGCAATGCCCACCGCCCCATCCGGGGCCACGCGCCAGGCGTGGATGCCGTTGTAATGGTAATAGGAATTGGTCCCCCGCTCGGCGGTCAGCGCGGCGTGGGTCGGCTGCACCGCGCCCGTGTCGTCCTCCGCGCGGCTCAACAGCGTGGCCGGGCCGCCGTCCCACTGCCAGGGCAGCCGGAACCGGGCGAGGCATTTCGGCAGCACCGGCTCCTGCAGCTTCGCGCGGCGCCAGCTCGCCCCGCCATCCGTGGACACATCGACGCCCCGGATCGCCCCGTTGCCCGACCAGGCGAGCCCGCTGATCTCCTGGAAGCCCGGCGCGCGCAACATCTGGCCACCAGAGGGCCGGGTGATGACGGACTTGACCTCCATCACGAACACGAACTGCCGCGCCGAGCCGTCCGGCAGCAGGCCGGTATATTTCGCCGTCTCCTCGCGCGTGTAGAACGGCTGGTCGCCGAACTTGAGCCGGTGCAGCCACTTGACGCTCATATTGCCCTCGAACCCGGGCAGGAACAGCCGCAGCGGGTATCCCTGCTCGGGCCGCAGGCGCTCGCCGTTTTGCGCGTAGGCGAGGATCGCATCGTCCAGCGCCTTGGCCACGGGGACGGAGCGGGTCAGCCCGGCGGCGTCCGCCCCTTCCGCCAGCATCCACCGCGCGCCGGGCTGCAGCCCGGCTTCGTCCAGCACGTCCGCCAGGCGCACCCCGGTCCACTCGGCACAGCTGATCAGGCCGTGGGTGTCCTGCGCCGTCCAGTCCGGCTTGACCTTCTCCGGCTTCCACAGCTGCGAGTTGCCGGAGCATTCCAGGAAGTGCACGGCGCTGACCGAGGGAAACCGCATCAGGTCGTCCATGGTGAACAGCATGGGCCGCCGTACCATGCCGTGGACCAGCAGGCGGTGGCCGTCCGGGTTGATCGCGGGCGTGCCGGCGTGGTCGCGCGTGTAGTGCAGCCCGTTCGGCGTGATGATGCCGTGCAGGTCCTGCAGCGGCGTCAGCGCGGAGGCGGCGGTGCTGAACGCGGGCGGCGTGCGGAAGCGGCGGACCACGCCGCGCTCGGTGGGCGCAGGCACGCCGTAGGCCGGGTCATCGGCAGGGGCGCCCTGGCCGAGCATTGACTCCGGCAGGGCAGGCGGCACCTGGGCGCGCGCCGCCAGCGGGGCCGCAGCGCCGACCGCAGCCATCTGCAACAGCTTGGCGGCTGCGTCGCGGCGTGAGATGCCCGTGTTGCGCATGGAGGGTCCCCCTGCTTTGAGACACGCAAAGCTATCACCTCCTCCGCGAAACGGAAAAGCCCGCAATTAGCCGCAAGCGGAGGTTCAAGCGACTTAGTATTCATGCCACTGCCATTCAGGAAGGGTTCGGCAACGCCGTGGCGCCTGCGAACCCGGCGAGCGCCCGCTCCCCGCGCCGATGCGGCGGACCTTGCGCGCGTTGCCCTTGATGACGGTCTGCCCGAGCGTGACCTGGCCATCCCCGGCCATGGCCACATGCCCATCGCGCCGCACGCACAGGATGGTGGCGCCGTGCCAGCCGACGGGGTCGTGGGGAGTGGCGTCTTGCATGGTCGGTAGGTGGCGGGGCGGGACGGCATTTTTAAGCATCGCGGCCGGGCTGGACCGGGACCCTCGGAACAA
The DNA here is from genome assembly GCA_964246185.1 of uncultured Acetobacteraceae bacterium. Lineage (GTDB taxonomy): Bacteria > Pseudomonadota > Alphaproteobacteria > Acetobacterales > Acetobacteraceae > LMUY01. The sequence continues at coordinate 11,200 of CAXTPP010000075.1, read as the reverse complement.
GTTGCAGGATGTTGCCCAAATGAGCTACATTCCTGCTCGGCAGCATATTTAAGAAATTGGAGACCAGATGAACGGATATGTTCGCGCGCGAATCGATGATGAGGTCAGGAATGCAGCTGCAGCCGTCTTGGAGGACGTCGGCCTGAACGTCTCTGACGTCATCAGGGTTGTCCTGACCCGTATCGCGAAGGAGAAGGCAATCCCCATTGGATTGTTTACCCCAAACTCCACGACCATCGCTGCGATGAGCGAGGCCAGGAAAATTATGAACAGAAAGACATCACGATTTAAGAACGCACGTGAGATGTTCAGTGCCCTCGAAGCCAAAGTTGGGGAAGAAGCACAAGACTAAGCCTCCGCTAGAAGTCGATTACACGAGAGAGTTCAATAAAGACTGGATAAGACTGGAGCGCTCTGGCAAGTGCAACATGGAGCAGCTAAAAGCTTTGATGATGAAGCTCATCGCCAACGAAGGCCCACTGGACGCCATTCACCTTGAACACGAATTGACCGGAAGCTGGGCCGGATTTCACGAATGCCACATGGGCGGCGACGTGTTGCTGATCTACGACAGGACAGAGCTTCGGATCGTCTTCACCCGGGCTGGATCGCACGCTGCACTTTTCGAAAATTAATTGGCCAAGCAACAGCAATGAATCATTGCTGTCTCCCACCAGGTGGTGAAATTTGAACCGGGGCACACCCGTTCCAGCTTGACAGCCAACGTCCGCATCCGCTCACACTCACGCACCCAGCGAAGGCTCAAAAAACCTGCGGAGCTTGACCAGCCCCACCGCCTCGCCCACTGCTCCCCGCACCCCGGGATATCCCCGGCGGAGCACCGACGCCGCCATGCCTGACCCGAAGCGTCTGCATGTCATCACCTGGGGCTGCCAGATGAACGTGTACGACAGCGCCCGCATGGCGGACACGCTGGCCCCGCTCGGCTACGCCCCCGCACAGGGCGCGGACGATGCGGACATGGTCATCCTCAACACCTGCCACATCCGCGAGCGCGCGGCGGAGAAGGTGTTCTCCGAGCTCGGCCGCCTGCGCGTCATCAAGGAGGCCCGGGCGGCGCTGGGCAAGCGCACCGTGCTGGCCGTCGCCGGGTGCGTGGCGCAGGCGGAGGGGGACGCGCTGCTGCTCCGCGCGCCGTTCGTGGACATCGTGATGGGGCCGCAGACCTATCACCGCCTGCCGGAGATGGTGGCCCGCGCCAGCCGCGCCGCCGGGGCGGTGGTCGAGACGGACTTCGCCACGGTGGAGAAGTTCGACGCGCTGCCGGAGCAGGCGGCGAGCCAGGGGCTGACCGCCTTCCTCACCGTGCAGGAGGGCTGCGACAAGTTCTGCTCGTTCTGCGTGGTGCCCTACACCCGCGGCGCCGAGATGAGCCGGCCCGCTGCCGCCGTGCTGGCCGAGGCCGGGCGCATGGTGGCGGGTGGCACGCGCGAGATCACCCTGCTCGGCCAGAACGTCAACGCCTGGGCGGCGCAGTCGCCGGACGGCGAGCGGTGGGGCCTGGCGGACTTGATCAGGGCGCTGGCCGCCATCCCCGGCCTGCTGCGCCTCCGCTACACCACCAGCCACCCGCGCGACATGCACCCGGCGCTGGTCGCCGCGCACCGGGACGTGCCGCAGCTGATGCCGTTCCTGCACCTGCCCGTGCAATCCGGCTCGGACCGGATGCTGGCCGCCATGAACCGCCGCCACACCGCGGACGACTACCGCCGCCTGGTGGGCCGGCTGCGCGACGCCCGCCCGGACCTTGCCCTGTCCTCGGACTTCATTGTCGGCCACCCCGGCGAGACGGATGCGGACCATGCCGCCACCATGGCGCTGGTGCGGGAGACGGGGTTCGCCCAGGCGTTCTCGTTCAAGTACTCCGCCCGCCCCGGCACCCCTGCGGCGGGTGCGCCGGGCCAGGTGGCGGAGGCGGTGAAGGATGCCCGGCTGCAGGAATTGCAGGCGGCGCTGCGCGACAGCCAGGCCGCCTTCAACGCCGGCAGCGCCGGGTGCCTGGTGACGGTGCTGGTGACCGGGCCGGGCCGCCGCCCCGGTCAGCTCGGCGGGCGCACCCCCGCGTTGCAACCCGTGCACTTCCCCGGGCCTTTATCTCTGGTTGGCGGGGAAACGCGGGTGAAGATCGTTGCAACCACCCCCACATCGCTTTCTGGAACCCTGGTAGAGGAGTACGCCTGCGCTTGACACATCCTGTTCCGGCCCTCGCCGTGACGATGCCGCCCGGCGCTCCTGGCCGTGCCGTGACCATGCAGTTCAATGACAACGCCCTGTTGCCGCTGCTGCTGGGGGACCACGACCGGCACCTTGCGCGGCTGGAGCAGGGGTTGGGCGTGCGTCTCGCTTGCCGGGGCAACCGCGTGTCGATCACCGGCGAGCCGCCGCAGGTGGAAGCGGCCCAGTCCGCCCTGGGCGGACTGTGGCAGCGCCTGCAATCCGGCCAGGGCGTCGCCAGCGGGGACGTGGACGCCGTCATCCGCATGACCGTCGGCCGCGGCGCCGATGCGGACCCGCGGCTGCCGCTGCCGGACCTGCCCGCCATCCGCACCCGGCGCGGCTCCGTGGGCCCCCGCTCCCCCGGCCAGGCCGCCTACATGGACATGCTGGCCCGGCACGAGATGGTGTTCGGCATCGGCCCCGCCGGCACCGGCAAGACCTATCTCGCGGTGGCGCAGGCGGTGGCGCTGCTCTCCTCCGGCCAGGTGGAACGCATCGTGCTGTCCCGCCCGGCGGTGGAGGCGGGCGAGCGGCTCGGCTTCCTGCCCGGCGACATGAAGGAGAAGGTCGATCCCTACCTGCGTCCGCTGTACGACGCCTTGGGGGACATGATGCCGGGGGACCAGGTGTCCCGCCGCATGGGCACCGGCGAGATCGAGGTCGCCCCGCTCGCCTTCATGCGGGGGCGCACCCTGCGCCATGCCTTCGTGATCCTGGACGAGGCGCAGAACACCACGCCGGCGCAGATGAAGATGTTCCTCACCCGCATGGGCGAGGGCACCCGCATGGTCGTCACAGGGGACCTCACCCAGGTGGACCTGCCCCCCGGCACCCGCTCCGGCCTGCGCGACGCGCTGGACACGCTGGAAGGCGTCCAGGGCATCGGCGTCAACCGGTTCGACGTGCGCGACGTGGTGCGCCATCCGCTGGTGGCCCGCATCGTCGACGCCTACGAGCAACGGGCTGTGGCCGAGCGGGACACCCGCGGCCGGGCCAAGCGGGAGAGCGATGGAGCCGCCAAGTAGCTGGAGTCCCGACGCCCCTTCCGGGGATGGCGGGACTCCTATCCTGGTCAACGATCCGGCATGGCGTCGCATGGTCCCCCGGGTCGAGCGGCTGGCCGCCCGGGCCGCCGCCGCCGCCGGCGGGGTGGGCGCCGTGGTGCTCGCCTCCGATGGGGCGGTGCAGCGGCTGAACGCGCGCCACCGCGGCCGCAACAAGCCGACCAACGTGCTGACCTTCGACAGCGGCGACGTGGTGCTCGCCGCCGGCGTGGTGCGGCGGGAGGCGCGCGCCGGTGGCCGCCGGGTCGCGCACGTGCTGGCCCACCTGGTGGTGCACGGCGCGCTGCACCTGCGCGGGCACGGCCATGACGGCGCGGGCGCGGCGCGGCGGATGGAGCTGCGCGAGGCCCGCATCCTGCACCGGCTGCGCGTGCCCAACCCGTGGCGGCGCGGATGAGCGAGACGGCCTCCTTCCTGACCCGGCTGCGCCACAAGCTGCGCCGCAGCCCGGAGCACAGCGTCCGCGACAGCATCGCCGAGCTGGTGCAGGAGGCCGCCGACGCCGTGCAGCAACCCGGCGTTGCGCCCGAGCTGGACCGGCAGGAGCGCGCCTTGATCGCCAACGTGCTGCGCCTGCGCGGCACCACGGCGGACGACGTGATGATCCCGCGCGCGGACATCGTGGCCATCTCGGTCGATGCGAGCTTCGAGCAGGCGCTGGAGCAGCTCAGGCGCGAGGGCCATTCCCGGATGCCGGTGTTCCGCGAGCAGCTGGACGAGATCGTGGGCATGGTCCACGTCAAAGACGTGTTCGCCTACGCCGGCCGGCCGGAGGCGTTCGACCTCGCGGCCATCGTGCGCACCCCGCTGATGGTGGCGCCGCAGGTGCCTGTGCTGGACCTGCTGCTGCAGATGCGCCAGGCCCGCATCCACCTGGCGCTGGTGGTGGACGAGTACGGCGGCATCGACGGCCTGGTGACGATCGAGGACCTGGTCGAGACCATCACCGGCGACATCGCGGACGAGCACGACGAGGAGGACGCCCCGCTCATCACCGAGCGCGCGGACGGCACCCTGGACTTGGACGCCCGGCTGCCGGTGGAAGCATTCGAGGCGCGCGTCGGCCCCGTGCTGTCAGAGGCGGAGCGGGAGGCCGACATCGACACGGTGGGCGGGCTGATCTTCACCGTGGCCGGCCGGGTGCCGGCGCGGGGCGAGGTGGTCACGCATCCGTCAGGCGTGGAGTTTCGCGTGCTGGACGCCGACCCCCGCCGCATCCGGCGGATGCGGGTGCGACTGCCGGCGGTGCTGGCGGACGCTGCGGAGTAGCGTCCGCCTTGGGATCTGAGGAGCAACGGAACAGGAAAAACTATGTAAGGGCTGACATAGCTCCTATGGCCGGGAGTACTGGGAAGTTCTCCAGCAGCTTTCGGCAACGGGCGTGCCAATGGCCGCCATCCTGTCCGGTATCTCAATCGCTTTCGCAGGTCGACCTAGATTGCCAAGGTGACCCCGTCGACTGATAACTCCACCCCGTTCACAAAGCTTGAATCGTCGGAAGCGAGGAACAGCGCCACCGTCGCAATCTCCTCAGGGCGTCCCATCCTTCCTCGCGGGATTAACGACTCGAACTGCCGCTTCGTCTCCTCGTCGAACATCTTCTCTTGTATCGGCGTGGCGATCTGTCCCGGGCTCAGCACATTCACTCTGATTTGCCTGTCTTTCAGCTCGTTCAGCCATGTGCGGGCGAAGGAACGCAGCGCAGCCTTGCTCGCTGAATACACGCTGTAATCGGGCCAGCCTTTGATCGAAGCAATCGATCCCGTCATGATGATTGATCCGGCATCGTTAATCGCTCCTAGTGCTCTGACACATGCTGAACCCTCACAATGCGTCAGAGCACTAGCGCCATACCGCTTGTTCCACCGTTAATGACGGCGACCTTGCCATCAAACTTTCCTCTCGAATAGAAGCAGCACCTGCTGAATTCGGGCGCCGGCATAATCTTGGGTCGCAGTAACTTAGGTCGCAGGGTCCATACACCGATTTTTCGGCACGTGTATACCTTGTCCCAGTGCATCATTGCTTGCCGAGGATGCGATTTTCATATGTGGAGCGGTGCTACGTTTATTAAGGCGACCTCGAAGCGTCGAGTCCAGCGGGTGAAGCCTTCGTGTCCTGGTTTCGCGCAGGAGTGGCCTTCGTGCAGAGCTATAATGGCATATCGATTTGATGGCCGACGCGATCGCAGACCCGGCTTCCGCTCTCCATGCGTCATGCACCACGGTTCGTTCAGCAGGCGCGCGACTGCTCCTCCGTGCCCAGGCTGAGGGTATGGCACGAGCCGATATGGATGGGACCGACTTGTTTGCACTGATCGGGGCACTCGGATGGATCGGCGGTCAACCCTCGTTCGCACCGCGCACCGATCATCTCTTCGGCGTCATCGCCAGCGCGCTTCTGAAACCGGCGGAAAGCCAGCTTTCGGGGAAAGACGAGTCGGATTGAAGTAACCGACGCTGGTGAAAGCTGTCTTCCCCACCGCTACGCCCTGCCCCACTCTGGTAGCAGAAAACAGCAGGTGTTCCGTTCCACTGCTCTCCGGACCCCGGCGTCTGCCTCGCAAATCGGCATATTATGCCTTAAAAACAGGCGCATTATGTCTGACTCGCAAATATTGGCGCACTAACAGGCTTCTCACGCGCGCGTCATCTGTGCCAGGTTCATGGTGCCGCGCAGCATTGCCTGACATTGAGGCGACGGTCCCTGCAACTTGCCGCTCGTACTGGCGTGTCGGAGTTCCACCCCATGGCTGTCAGCACCAAAGCCACCAGCATAGACCTGTTCAGCTTCAGCACCCCGCAGATGCGCGCCTTCCACATGAGCTGGATCGGCTTCTTCGTCTGCTTCTTCGCCTGGTTCGCCACGGCGCCGCTGATGCCGGTCATCAAGGGCGACCTGCACATGACCAGCGACCAGGTCTACTCCATCGGCATTGCCGGCGTGTTCGCCACCGTGCTCGCCCGCTTCGTCATCGGGCCGCTGTGCGACAAGTACGGCCCCCGCGCGACCTACACCGCCCTGCTCACCTTCGGCGCGCTGCCGGTGATCGGCGTGGCGTTCGCCTGGGATTACACCTCGTTCCTGGCGTTCCGCCTGCTGATCGGCATCATCGGCGCAAGCTTCGTCATCACCCAGTTCCACACCTCGGTGATGTTCGCCCCCAACGTCGTCGGCACCGCCAACGCCACGGTGGGCGGCTGGGGCAACGCGGGCGGCGGCGTCACGCAGAGCGCCATGCCGGTCATCCTCGCCGGCGTCGCGGCGCTCGGGTTCAGCATGGGCACGTCCTGGCGCTATGCGCAGGTGCTGCCGGCCGTGCTGATGCTGCTGACCGCGGTCGCCTACTGGAAGTTCACCCAGGACACGCCGGAAGGCAACTTCGCCGACATGCGCCGCATGGGCCTCTCCACCGCGGTCGGCAAGAAGGGCGGGCTGCACGTCATGAAGGCGGCGGGCCGCAACTACCGGGTGTGGCTGCTGGGCGCCTGCTACGGCGCGTCCTTCGGCGTCGAGCTGTTCGTGCACTCGATCGCCGTGACCTACTACTACGACCACTACAAGCTCTCGATCGAGAACGCCGGCTACGCGGTGGGCGCGTTCGGCCTGCTGGCGCTGTTCGCCCGCGCCGTCGGCGGCCTGCTGTCCGACAAGGTGGCGCGCACCCGGGGGCTGGACGGGCGCACCTGGCTGCTGTTCGCCCTGATGATCGGCGAGGGCGTGTTCCTGATCGCCTTCTCCCAGGCCGGCACGGCCGCGCTGGCCGTCTCCCTGATGCTGGTGTTCGGGCTGTTCACCCACATGGCGTGCGGCTCGCTGTACGCGCTCGTGCCGTTCATCGACCGCAAGGTGCTGGGCGGCGTGTGCGGCATCATCGGGGCGGGCGGCAACATCGGCGGCGTCGCGGCCGGGCTGCTGCTGCGCGGCACCGGCAACCCGCAGCTCTGCTTCCTGGTGCTCGGCATCGCCGCCATCGCCTGCGCTTGCGGCGCGGCGAGCATCCGCTTCTCCATCAAGCACAAGCAGGAGGAGCAGGCGCTCTACGACGCCGCCGTGGCGCAGCGCATGTCCTCGGCGTCCGGAATGCCGCTGGCGGCCTGACGCCTTGCTGAGACCCGGCAGGGCCGCCCGCGCCATCGCGGGCGGCCCTTGCTTCACGCCCCCGTTGCGCCATGTTAGCCGCATCGTGGACCGTTGCGGTCCCCATTCGGAAGGCAAGACGATGTTCATCGAGACCGAGGGCACCCCGAACCCGGCCACCCTCAAGTTCCTGCCCGGCCGCGACGTGATGGCCCAGGGAACCGCTGACTTCGCCACGCCCGACACCGCCGGCCGCTCGCCGCTCGCCCAGGCGCTGTTCCAGCTGCCCGGCGTGGCCCGCGTGTTCCTCGGCGGGGATTTCGTGACAATCACCAAGTCCGACACCGCCGAGTGGCAGGCGCTGCGCCCGCAGGTGCTGGGCGCGCTGATGGAGCACTTCGTGGCCAACCGTCCCGTCATGGACGGCGCCACCGACGCGCTGGACGAGGACGTCGCGCCCGAGGACCGCGAGATCGTCGAGCAGATCAAGGAGCTGCTCGACACCCGGGTGCGCCCCGCGGTCGCCAGCGACGGCGGCGACATCGTGTTCCGCGGCTACCGCGAGGGCGTGGTGATGCTGCACATGCAGGGCGCCTGCTCCGGCTGCCCGTCCAGCTCCGCCACGCTGAAGCACGGCATCGAGAACATGCTGCGCCATTACGTGCCGGAAGTCCTGTCGGTGCAGCAGGTCGAGATGTAGCGCTTGCCGCTGGACGAGGCGGCGCGCCGGGCGCTGTTCACCGACGCGCGCACCCATAGCCAGTGGCGGGACGAACCGGTGGCGGAAGACGTGCTTCAGGAGATGTTCGCGCTCCTGCGCATGGGTCCGACTTCCGCCAACTGCTCCCCTGCCCGCTTCCTGTTCCTGCGCTCGCCCGACGCCAAGCAGCGGCTGCGACCTGCCCTGTCCGCTGGCAACGTGGACAAGACGATGGCGGCCCCCGTGGTCGCCGTGGTGGCGCACGACCCGCGGTTCTATGACCAGTTGCCCAAGCTGTTCCCCCACGCGGACGCACGCGCCTGGTTCGCCGGCAACGAGGCCCTCGCGTCCGAGACCGCCTTGCGCAACGGCACGCTGCAAGGCGCCTACCTCATCATGGCCGCCCGCGCCGTGGGCCTCGACGCCGGGCCGATGAGCGGCTTCGACACGCGCCGGGTGGATGAGATCTTCTTCGTCGCCAGCGGCTGGCGGTCCAACTTCCTCGTCAACCTCGGCCATGGCGACCCGGCGGGCCTGCACCCCCGCTCCCCCCGGCTGACGTTCGGCGAGGCCTGCCTCGTGCTCTGAGATGCGTTTGCTGGTGCTGGACGCCGCGCTGGACCGGTGCTCCGCCGCGCTGATGCAGGGCGAACGCTGCCTGGGCATGCATTCCGCCGAGAACGCCCGCGCCGCCGCAGCCGAGTTGCCGGCGTTCGTGCAGTCCTTGCTGGAGGCGCACGGGCCGAGCTTCGACGCCGTGGCCGTCACAGTCGGGCCGGGCAGCTTCACCGGGCTGCGTGGCGCGCTGGCGTTGGCCCACGGGCTGGCGCTCGGCGCGGACGTGCCCGTGCTGGGCGTCACGGTGGCCGAAGCCTTCCTGGCCGCTTGCGACCCGGCAGGCCGCACGCCATGGGTCGCGTTGGATACAAGGCGCATGGGACGGGTGTTCTTCGGCGATATGGCAGGCATGGCCTCCGTCACCCTGGAAACGCTGCCACCGCTGTCCGGCCCAATGCTGATCCTGGGCAACGCGGGCGAGGCCGTGGCCGCAGCCCTCCGCGCACGGGGAACGGACGCCATGCCCGGCAGCGCCATGGTGGATGCCGCCGCGGCCGGCCGGGTGGCGCTGCGGCGCATGGCCGGAATCCTGCGGCCTTGCGACGCGCAGCCGCTCTACGTCGAAGCGCCGGAAGCCCGCGTGCAGCAGCCGTTGCGCCCGTCGCCGGCATGAGTCCCGTCAAGCCGGCCCATGCCGCCGTGCTCGCCGCCATCCACGCCGCCGCGTTTCCCCCCGGGCAGCGGTGGGATGCCGTGGCGATGGCCGGGTTGCTGGCGATGCCCGGCGTGTTCGGCTTCATCGACCCGGGCGGCGGCTGCATCCTGGCCCGCCGCGCCGCCGGCGAGGCCGAGATCCTGACCCTCGCCGTGATGCCGGCGGTCCAGCGGCTGGGGATCGGCCGGGCGTTGCTGCAACGGGTGACGGCCGCCGCCGAGCCGCTGTTCCTTGAGGTCGCGGCCGGCAACGCCCCGGCCGTGGCGCTCTACGCCGCCGCCGGGTTCGGCGAGGTCGGCCGCCGCCGGGACTATTACGGCCCTGGCCGCGACGCGCTGGTGCTGCGCCGGCCTGGGTAGCGAGGCTGGGCTCTGCCTTTGGCCTTCGCTGGGCGCTCAGCCGCGGCGGATCACGATGCTGGTGCTGCCGTCCGCCTCGTCCACCACCGACTCGACCGTATGGCCCTGCTCGGCGGCGGTGCGGGGCACGTTGGCGCGCGGCTCCTCCCCGCGCAGCCGCACGCGCAGCCGCTCGCCCGGGCGCAGCCGGTCGAGCGCCAGCCGCGTGCGCACGAACGTCATCGGACATGCCTCGCGGGTGATGTCCAGGTCAGTCATGCGGTTGCCTGCAACAAGATCATCACGGAACCTATTTCCAGCAGTTGCGGAGCGACTCGTCTCAACTGTATATGGCGCTTCTTTCCAAGCTGAGGTTGCGACATGTCTGAAAGCTCTGCTGAGTTCGATATACTGGCGCTGACTGCGCAGATTGTTTCGGCGCACGTCGCTTCCAACTCGGTCTCGCCAGATGCGCTGCCAGGCTTGATCCGGGATGTGCATCGCACGGTGGCCGGGCTGGGCGCCGCTCCCGCGCCGCCGCCGGAGCGCCCGCAGCCGGCGGTGCCGATCCGCAAGTCGGTTTTCGCAGACTACATCGTCTGCCTGGAGGACGGCAAGAAGCTGAAGATGCTGAAGCGGCACCTGATGAGTTCCTACAACATGACTCCCGACCAGTACCGGGAGCGCTGGGGCCTCGGCTCGGACTACCCGATGGTGGCGCCCAACTACGCCCAGCACCGTTCCTCGCTGGCCAAGAAGATCGGCCTCGGCACGGGCGCGCGCAACGCTGAATGAAGCCTGGGAATGAAGCCTGGGAATGAAGCCTGGGAGTGAGACCTGGAACTGAGGCGAAGGCCACGGTGGGCCAGGGCTGAAAAGGAAACGGAACGGCTTGCCGATTCGACAGCGGGCCACCGAATCGGCTACGCCAAGGCCTTATCTCCGGCCAGGAAATGCCCAAGTGCCCATCGAATCGCGCATCGAGCGCTTATGCGTCGAACGGGGACTGAAGATGACCGGGCAGCGCCGGGTCATCGCCCGCGTGCTGTCAGACGCGGAGGACCATCCGGACGTGGAGGAGCTGTACCGCCGCGCCACGGCCATGGACGAGCGCATCTCGATCGCCACGGTGTACCGCACGGTGCGTCTGCTGGAGGAGAAGGGCATCCTCGCCCGGCGTGACTTCGGCGGCAGCCGGGCGCGCTACGAGCCGACGGCGCACGGCCGCCACTACCACCTGATCGACGTCGAAACCGGCAAGGTGATCGAGTTCGAGGACGCCGAGCACGAGCGCCTGATGCAGGCCATCGCCGCCCGGCTTGGCTTCGACCTGGTATCCCACCGGCTGGAGCTGTTCGGCAGCAAGCGGCCGGCCAAGCGGGACGCGGCGCCGGCCCCGCTTCTCCCAGCTGCCCGCCCGAATGCGGCCCGCCCAATTTCTGCCCGCCCCAGAGCACCCTTGGGCAGCGACGGGGCGAAGCCATCGCTCGCCGAACCCCGGCCGCAC
>CAXTPP010000074.1:0-16891 GCA_964246185.1 uncultured Acetobacteraceae bacterium | reverse complement strand
AGGACACGGCCCTTTCAAGGCTGTAACACGGGTTCGAATCCCGTACGGGGCACCAAGTTTCGAGCCAACTCCACTTGTCAAAGCCGATTTGGGTTACAATCGACGCGCATTCGTGAATACCCTGACGCGAAGGTCGGGGTGCCTTGTGAGAGGCATCACGCGAAACCAACTCTTGTTGGTTAGAGGGTGGCGCTCATGGCAAACATTGCACGTCTTCTCGGCACTGCCAGCTTGGTCCTGGCTTTGGGCAGCACGCCCGTGCTGGCGCAACGTGGAGGATATGGCGGTTTTCGCGGCGGGTATGGCGGTGGGTACGGTGGCTTTCGTGGTGGCTACGGTGGCGGGTATGGCGGTTTCCGTGGTGGATACGGCGGCGGCTACGGGGGCTTTCGCGGCGGCTACGGCGGCTTCGGGTACGGTGGCTTCGGCGGCGGCTATGGCGGTTTCTATGGCCGGGGCTTCGGCGGCTACGGCCTTGGTTTTGGCCCGGGCTTCTACGGCCCCCGTTTCGCCTACGGGTTCCCCTATGGCGGCTACCCCTACGGTGGCTATCCTTATGCAGCGCCCTTCTTCTCCGGCTACCCAAGCTTCTACTGACTACAGTGACGAATCCCTCCTGCTGCTGTAGCCTCATCCGGCCATAGCAGGAGGCGGTGATGGATATGACGGTAGCGGCTCAGCCGGAGCAACTCGGCCTGTCGTCCAGCCGGCTGGCACGCATCGCAGGCTGGTCGCAGCGCCTGGTGGACGACGGCAAGCTGGCCGGGGTCACCACGGCGGTCGCTCGGCGCGGCCATCTCGCCTACATGCACAGCTGCGGCCTGGCTGACCGCGCTGCTGGGACCGCGATGCTGCCGGGCACAGTCGTGCGCATCTATTCGATGACCAAGCCGCTCACCAGCCTGGCCATCATGATGCTTTATGAGCAGGGCCTGTTCCAATTGGACGATCCGGTCAGCCAGTTCCTGCCTGCCTTCGCCCATATGCGCGTGGCAGTTGGCGGGCAGCGCGGCAAGCTCGACACCGTCCCGGCCGTCAGGGGCATCACGTTCCGGGATTTGCTGACCCACACGTCCGGCCTCACCTACGGCTTCATGCAGTCCACCCTGGTCGATGAGCTGTACCGCGAGCAGGGCATCGACTTCCAAACCGCCGAATGCAGCCTGGGCGAGCTGGTCGAGCGCGCTGCCGCCCTTCCCCTATTGGCGCAGCCGGGCGCGGAATGGAACTACAGCATCGCCACCGACGTGCTGGGCCACTTGGTCGCAATGATCTCCGGCGAGCCGTTCGGCGAGTTCCTGCAACGCCGGGTCACCGAGCCGTTGGGCATGGCGGACACCGGGTTCCACGTTCCCGCGCAGCAGCACGCGCGGTTCGCCGCCAACTATGGCCGCGGCAAGGATGGCAGCCTGGCATTGCTGGACGACCCTGCGACCAGCCGGTACCTCGCCCCGCCTGCGATCTGCTCCGGCGGCGGCGGCTTGGTGTCCACCGCCGGGGACTACATGCGGTTCTGCCAGTTCATGCTGAACAAGGGCGAACTGGACGGCGTCCGCCTGCTCGGCCGCAAGACGGTGGAGCTGATGACCAGCAACCATTTGCGCGGCGACATGGCCGCCATGGGCATGCCGCGGTTCAGCGAGAGCAGCTACGAGGGCATCGGTTTTGGCCTGGGCTTCTCCGTCATGCTGGATCCGGCACGGGCGCAGATCGTCGGCACGCCGGGCGAGTTCGCCTGGGGCGGGGCGGCGAGCACGGCGTTCTGGGTGGACCCGGTGGAGGACATGGCTGTCGTGATGCTGACGCAGCTCATGCCGTCCTCCGCCTATCCGATCCGGCGGGAGCTGCGGGTGCTGGCCTACGCGGCAATCACGGACTGAACACCCGGGTTCCCGCCAGCTTGATGACCGGCATCATCTCTCCTGGCGGCGAAGCCGTGTCCTCTGCCAATTCCTTTGCGCGGCGGCGGGCGGCTTCGTGCATCGGCGGCGCAGCGCCTACCTCCATGGCGTGGCCACGCCAGACGACCCTGCGGCTTCGGTAGCTTGCCGCCATGACGGCGACCGACATCGTTTCCCGCAGCGGCAGCATCCAAGGCGGGAGGCCCAGCGCCCGCTGGTAGCCGCCCTGGATCGTCATCGGCAGCAGCGAACGGTCGATCACCTTCGCCATGGTGTTGCGGACGGCCCAGACCACGGCGCATAGCACGAGACTCCAGCCGGAGACGCCCGACAGCAGGACGGAAGCCGCTCCCCATGCCATCGGATACTGCAAGGCCGACGCCGCGAAGCCGACCGGCGCCAAGGACCGGATGGTGCGTGCCCAGCGCAACTCGTGCTGGAAGCCGGCCGCGAAGGTCGGGTCGGCGACGGTCGTTGCCGGGAGGGTGGTGGCAAGGCGGACGTCCAGCCCCTGCGCGCATATCAGGCGGCCGAGCGCCGCGTCGTCCGCCACGTGGTTGACCAAGGCGCGCAGGCCGCCCACCCGCTCCAGGGTTTGCCGCCGCAGCGCCATGGTGATGCCCAGGCAGTCCTGCCGACCCAGCGCACGGGCCATCAACGCCCCTGGCAGGAAGTTGTAGGTGATCTGGCTGGCGCCCAGCAGTTCCGGAAGCCGCCGCGCCGCTGCCCAGCCGATGCACAAGGTGGTCACCAGGCCGGCACTGGGTTGCGCCAGTTCCGCCACCACGCGGTCCAGGTAGTCGGGCGCCACGTGCAGGTCGCTGTCCGCGATCACCAGCAGGTCGTGCTGGGCAGCTGGAAGCATGTTGATGAGGTTGGATATCTTTCGGTTGCAGCCATGCTGCGCCGGGTCGATGACCACCGTCATGGCCGTCTTTGGGAACTCGCCGCGCAGCTCTTCGACGATGGCCAGGGCGGGGTCGGCCGCGTGGGCGACACCGAAGACGATCTGGAACTGCGGGTAGTCCTGGGTGCAGAACGAGGCCAGGGCCTGACGCAGCAGCGGCTCGTCTCCGTGCAGCGGCTTGAGCACCGTAACCGGCGAGCGGCGCGGCGCCACGGTGATGGCGCGGTTGGCAAAGCGGCGCACCACGGCCGCCCCGGCGACGGCTTGGACGATGCCGAACGCTGCGGCAAGCCCTGTCAGCCACGATAAGAGATGCACGAAGGCGGACATGCCCATTGATAGAAGTTTCTCCACGCCCACGCAAAGCCGGGCACTTATGCAACGATAAACTTCGCATGGCCGGGGCCAGGTGGGTAGCCCGCCTTGCTCGATAGTGGCCCGTCCTGCTCGATAGCAGGCCGCCTGCGTTGACGCGGGGCCGCGCCGTCCGCATTGCTGGCGGCGAACATCGACCGGCGGCCCCATGCGACTCCCCACAGCTTTCGCCATCCTGCTCGCTGCCGCCGGCCCCGCTGGCGTAGGTGTGGGCCATGCGGAGCCGGCGCATGACAGCCTGACCATCGGGATCGCGCAGTTCCCGTCCTCCCTGCAGCCGAACATCGACCCGGAAGTGGTCCGCACCTACGCCATGGGTTTCGTCATGCGCCAGATCACCGCGTTCGACGCGGATTGGAAGAACAGCTGCCTGCTGTGCGCCGAGCTGCCGACGCTGGAGAACGGCCTGGCCAAAATCGAGGACCGCCCGGATGGTAGCAAGGGAATGGCGGTGACAATCAAGCTCAAGCTTGGCCTGCAATGGGGCGACGGGCAGCCGGTGACGGCGCGCGACATCGCCTTCACCTGGAAGCTGGGCAGCGACCCGAGCAGCGGCTTCTCCAACCCGAACCCCTGGAGCCGCGCCAGCAGCGTGGACGTGGTGGACGACCAGACCGCCGTGCTGCACCTGGACCGGGTGCGCGCCGACTTCGCCCAGTGGGACCAGATCCTGCCGGAGCATGTCGAGGGCGCAGTCGTCGCCAAGGACGGCAGCCCCGGCGCATACATCAACGGCGCCAACTACAATCGTGCGCCGGTGAACCCTGGGCTGTACGACGGCCCATACATGATCGCCGCCTACGACAGCGGCAACCAGATCGTGCTGGAGCCGAACCCGCACTGGAGCGGCACCAAGCCCGGCTTCAAGCGCATCGTCCTGCGCCACATCGAGAACACCGCCGCGTTGCTGGCCAACCTGCTCTCCGGCGACGTGGACATGGTGGCCGGCGAGGGCATTGGCCTCACGATCGACCAGGCGCTGGCGCTGCAAAAGGCCCACCCGGACCAGTTCCACTATGAGTTCAAGCCGAGCCTGACCTACGAGCACATCGACCTGAAGCGGGAGAACCCGCTCTTGCAGGACGTACGTGTGCGGCGCGCGCTGCTGATGGCACTGGACCGGCAAACCATGGTGGACCGGCTGTTCGGCGGCAAGCAGCCGGTCGCCGCCACCTGGGTCAACCCGCTCAGCCCGGGATACGACGCCACTGTGCCGGCCGTGAAATACAACCCGGCGGGCGCCAAGGCGCTGCTGATGCAGGCAGGATGGACGCCGGGTGCGGACGGCGTGTGCCGCAACGCGGCCGGCGAGCGGCTGCAGTTCGAGCTGGGCACCACCGCCGGCAACCGCCTGCGCGAGCTGCAGGAGCAGGTGCTGCAATCCAATCTCAAGAACGCCTGCGTGGCGGTCACGATCAAGAACGAGCCGGCCCGCACCCTGTTCGGCGACACGTTGAAGCACCGCAGCTACACCGGGCTGGAAATGTACGCCTGGATCAGCAACGTGACCGAGACGCCCTTGCGCACGCTGGGCGCCAGCCAAATCCCCGCTGAGGCCAACAACTACGGCGGCGCGAACTACACCGGGTTCTCCGACCCTAGGATGGATGCCGACATCCACGCCGCCGACGGCGAGCTGGACCCGGCCAAGCAGAAGGCGCTCTGGGCCGACATGCAGCGGATCTACGCCGACCAGGTGCCGGCGCTGCCGCTGTTCTTCCGCGCCGACCCGCACGTGACTCCCACCTGGCTGCGCGGCTACGTGCCGACCGGGCAGGGCGACATGAGCAGCGCCTGGGCCGAGAACTGGCATCCGGCATGATACGCGCGGCCTTGATCTGGCTGGCGCTGTGCGGCATCGCCGTGGCCGCTCCGCACCGCACGCTCACCATCGGCGTCTCGTCCTACCCGTCCACGCTGAACCCGGCGGTCGATGCCGACGTGATCAAGTTCTACATCCTGGGTTTCGCCGACCGTCCGGTGACGAGCTGGGACGCGGACAGGCATCTGGTGTGCCTGCTGTGCACGGAAGTACCCACCATCGCCAATGGCGGCGCCAAGCTGGAAGGCGACGGCATGGCGGTGACGGTGCGCTTCAAGCCGGGGCTGACCTGGGCGGACGGCGCGCCGCTGGGGGCCGAGGACCTCGCCTTCACCGCCCGCGCCGGCCGGGACCCGAACAGCGGCTTCACCAACACCAAGATATGGGAACGGGTGAGCCGCGTGGACGTGCTGGACCCGCAGACGGCGGTGATGCACCTGAGCGAGCCGTTCTATCAGTACGACGAGATCGCCGAGCTGCTGCCCGCCCACCTGGAGCAGCCGGTGTTCGAGGCCAACCCTAAGCCGGGCGACTACATCCAGCACAGCCTTTATAACCGGGACCCGACCAACCCCGGGCTTTACAACGGACCCTATCGCGTTTCCGCCGTCGATGTCGGCAGCCAGGTCGTGCTGGAGCGCAACGAGCACTGGATGGGCGCCAGGCCCTATTTCGACCGCATCGTCATCAAGACGATCGGCAACACCGCCGCGCTGCAGGCCAACCTGCTGTCCGGCGACGTGGACATGGCGCCCGGCCAGGGCACCGGCCTCACGCTCGACCAGGTGCTCACGCTGCAGCGGCAGTACCCGGCGCGGTTCGCCTACGCCTACAAGCCGAACCTGACCTACACGCACATCGACCTGCAGCTGGACAACCCGGTGCTGGCGGATGTGCGGGTGCGCCGCGCGCTGCTGATGGGCATCGACCGGCAGGCCATCGTGGACAAGCTCATGGGCGGGCGGGTGCCGGTCGCCACCAGCTTCGTCGGCCCGCTGGAGTCGTACTACACGGCCGACGTGCCGCTTTATCCCTATGACCCGGCCCGCGCCGCGGCGTTGCTGACCGAAGCCGGGTGGACTCCCGGCCCGGACGGCATCCGCCGCAACGCCGCGGGGCAGCGCCTCAGCCTGGAGTTCACCACCACCGTGGGCGTGCGGTTCCGCGAGTTGCAGCAGCAGGTGATCCAGAGCGAATGGCGCGGCATCGGCGTCGAAGCGGCGATCAAGAACGAGCCGCCGCGCACCCTGTTCGGCGAGACGCTGAAGCACCGCAGCTTTCCTGGGGCCGTGCTGTTCGCCTGGGTCCTTCCGGTCGAGAGCACGCCGCGGCAAATCCTGTCCAGCGGGCAGATCCCGACGGCGGCCAACAACTGGGGCGGCACCAACTACATGGATTTCCGCAACCCGCAGATGGATGCCGACATCGAGGCGTTGGAGCGGGAGCTGGACCCGGCCAAGCGGGTGCCGATCTGGGCCGACATGCAGCGGCTCTACGCCGACCAGCTTCCGGCGCTGCCGCTCAACTTCAGCGCCGACGCGCACGTCTGGCCGACCTGGCTGCACGGCGTGCAGCCGACCGGGCACGAAGCGCCGACGACGCGCTGGGCGGAGCAATGGCTCGCTGATGAATGAAGCGGGGATGACTGACGTGCTGGCGGTGGAGAACCTGTCCGTGGCGTTCCCGACGCCGGCCGGGATGCGGCAGGTGGTCGCCGGCATCGGCTTCGGCGTGGGCGCCGGGCGGACGCTGGGCGTGGTGGGGGAGAGCGGCTGCGGCAAGTCCATGACGGCATTGGCGGTGATGGGCCTGGTGCCGCCGCCGGGCCGCGTCGCCGGGTCGGTTCGGGTGGAAGGGCGCGAAATGCTGGGCCAGCCCCCGGCCGTGTGGCGTCGCCTGCGCGGCGAGCGGGTGGCGATGGTGTTTCAGGAGCCGATGACCGCGCTGAACCCGGTGATGCAGGTGGGCCGCCAGATCGCCGAGGTGATGGTGCTGCACCAGCAGCTGAGCTGGAAGCAGGCCGGCGCGCGGGCCGTGGAGAGCTTGGCCGATGTCGGCATCACTTCGCCGAGGGAGCGCGCCGTCGCCTATCCGCACCAGCTCTCGGGCGGGATGCGGCAGCGCGCGATGATCGCCATGGCGCTCGCCTGCCGCCCGGCGCTGCTGATCGCCGACGAGCCGACCACGGCGCTCGACGTGACCATCCAGGCCCAAATCCTCGATTTGATGCTCGGCCTGCAGGACGAGATCGGCATGGCGATCCAGTTCATCAGCCACAACCTGGCCGTGGTCAGCGAGGTCGCACACGAGATCATCGTCATGTACGCGGGCCGGGTGGTGGAGCGTGCGTCGGCCGACGCGCTGTTCGCCGACCCGCTGCACCCCTACACGCTGGGCCTGATCGCCACCCTGCCGGACCCGGCGCATCGCACGGTCGAGCTGCCGGTGATTCCCGGCGGCGTGCCCAACCTGGACAGCGCGTTCGTCGGCTGCCGTTTCGCCGACCGGTGCGCACGAGGCGATGCGAGCTGCCGCCGGGCCGAGCCGTCATTGGAGGAGCTGGCGCCGGGGCATTGGACGGCGTGCTTCAAGGCGGGCCAGTGACCTCCCTCGTCACCCTGGACGGCATCCAGGTCCAGTTCACCGTGGGCCGCCGCCGCCTGCGCGCCGTGGAGGACGTGACGCTCGACATTGCGGAGGGCGAGACCCTGGCGCTGGTGGGCGAGAGCGGCAGCGGCAAGAGCACGCTCGGCAACGTGGTCGCCGGATTGCAGACGCCCACCGCCGGCGTCATGCGGTTCCGCGGCCGGGCGATGGACCGCGCCGTGCGGCACGAAGCCCAGCGCGCCATCCAGATCGTGTTCCAGGACCCATTCGGGGCGCTGGACCCGCGGATGCCGGTTTCCGCCCTCATCACCGAGCCGCTGCGCATCGCGGGGGCCGGCAGCAAGGCGGACCGCCAGGCCCGCGCCGAGGAGCTGGTGGGGCAGGTGGGCCTGCCGCTGGACGCGCTGAACCGCTACCCGCACGAGTTCTCCGGCGGCCAGCGGCAGCGCATCGCCATCGCCCGCGCCCTGGCGCCCGGCCCGACGCTGATCGTGGCGGACGAGCCGCTGTCGGCGCTGGACGTGTCGATCCAGAGCCAGATCCTCAACCTGTTCCACAGCCTGCAGCTTTCGGCGGCGTCCCGCGGCGGGCTGGCCTACCTGTTCATCAGCCATGACCTGGCCGTGGTGAACCATTTGGCTGACCGTGTGGCGGTGCTCTACCTTGGACGGCTGGTGGAACTGGCCCGGCGGACGGATTTGTTCGCAACGCCATCCCACCCCTACACGCAGGCGCTGCTGGAAGCGGTGCCCCGCATCGGCCGCCGCCGTAGCCGTGTCCCCGCCATCCGCGGCGAGATGCCAAGCCCGCTCGCCCCGCCGCCCGGCTGCGTGTTCCATCCGCGCTGCCCCAAGGTGCAGGAGGTGTGCCGCACCACGCCGCCCGTATTAGAGCAGGCGCACGGGCGTCCAGGGCAACACGCCGCGTGCCACTTCAAATCCTGATGGTGAAATCAGGTTCCGGAGCTTCGTTCCGAGTTGGCGGGCCGTGCAGGACGAAGGTGGGCAATATACCTACGCCATACCACTCTGATAGGAGCCGATTGCTTAGCGGACCCTCCTGCGAGGAACGCCTCCAGCCCAAGAAGCGCTTGGCGCGATCGGCTCGACACTGGACGAGGCGCAGCTTGAACGTCTCAACCACGCACGTCGCCGGCCTCCAGCTTACCCGAACTGGCATCAAAAGGGGCATCGACGAGCGGAACCCCAAACCAACGCGCTGGTAGTTTACTCGTCACGGTTCCAACGGCTAGAGCCAGTGTTTGCTTCGAATTCGGGGCCTGTCCTTGAAAGCTGGCTAGCTGACGGGGGATAGCAAGTCGCCTGGACCAAGCACCCGTCCATCACTTGCGAGCACCTGCATCCGGGCAAGGGGCTTGCCATCGCGAGCGTCGACCGCCCGCGACATCAGTTCGGTTGGCTCGTATAAGTGATCCGCACCCCACTGTCCCATCGCGATGATGACTGGCAGGAGCTTCTCCCCTTTTTCGGTCAGAACGTACTCGTGATACGCGCTTCCGTCGGACGCTGGCACGACCTCCAGGATGCCCTGAGCAACGAGGGCCTTGAGCCGCGTTGAAAGAATATTTTTGGCGAGGCCGAGGCTTCGTTCAAAATCCCTGAAGCGACAGATGCCGCGCAGAGCGTCGCGCACGATCAGGAGCGACCACCAATCACCGATTACGTCAAGCGTTCGGGCGACCGGGCAATTTTCGCCTTCGAGGCTCTTTCGACGCATTTTCTCTCGTCCACCTGCAAACGGTATCCTCCGTCCCGCCGACCGCGACGCCCGCGCGGGAGGTCGATAGGTGCGAAGACATTCAAGATCGCATCATAGACCGGTTGCATCTTTAAATCACCTCCTCTACAGTGGTTTCAACATTAAACCTGATCAGGAGGCATCGCATGCCCAGCTCGGCGCTTTCCCAAATGACGGATTTTTACGTGGATTTAGGAAGCCGATGGCCGGTCGATGACCTCTCGATGCAGCGCGACCTTGCGGAGAGGCTCCATATGCTCGCGATCGAGCCGGAAGGAGTGACGTACGCCGAAGTGGATGTGGATGGCATTCCCGCGATCTGGTGCCTCCCGGTCGACGCCTCGCCCGAGCACGTCCTTCTGCACAGCCATTCAGGTGGCTCCGTCGTCAGCTCGATGTACATGGACCGCAAGGCGATCGGACATCTCGCGAAGGCGACCGGCGCCCGGGCGCTGCTCATTAACTTCCGCCTGGCACCTGAGCACAAATTCCCTGCGCAGATCGATGATGTCGAGACGGCGTTCGATTGGCTGCTCAAGCAGGGCTATCACGCCCACCGGATCGCGAGCATCGGCCACTCGATTGGCGGCAACTATGCGGTCAATATCGCGCTGACGCTCGCACGCAAAGGTAAGCCGACGCCGCGCGCTGTCCTTTCCATGTCTCCCTGGTTCGACATGGAGGTGAACAACAAAGCGATCGAGACGCACGCCCATATCGATAAAAACCTTACGCGCGACATGCTCGTGGGCTTCAGCGACCTCATGCTGAGCGGCACCGACGTTGCAAAATCCGACCCTCGAATCAACCTAATGCACGCCAATCCGACGGGCCTGCCGCCAACGATGATCTATTATGGCGACCAAGAGATCCTTTCGGGCGAAGCGATCGATTTCGCCGAACGCGCCAAGCGAACGGGCGTGGACCTAACGGTACGCGCACTTGCCTACGGCCAGCACAATTTCATCCTCGGCGCGGGCCGGGTGCCGGAGGTCGACGTTGCAGTCGGCGAAATGGCAGCTTGGCTACGCGAGAAGTTGGGGTTGCCCTCGTTTAAGGATGCTCAGGCGGCATAAGTGGCTCGCCGTGGGTGCCGCGAACGCCGCGATACGCTGCCGCTCACTGCCCTGATTGACAACGTGTTGTCGTGTTCCCAGCTGGCCGTGTAGGCTCGGTGACCCGTAACACATGATCACGCGAGAACGCCGGGGCTGCGTCGGCGCAGCCCGCCCAGGATCGGAGACGGACTATGGCGAGCACGGGCAAGGCAACCAGGGTAATGTGGAACGGCACGGTCAGGGCCCTGCCACTGAAAGAGCAATTGCGCGCGGCTGCCATCGCGGGTTGCGACGCCCTGACCGTCACTCCTTCGGATTACGTCTCCTGGCTGGCAAAATCCGTCTCGACCCGAGATATCCTGCGGGAGGCCGACGACGCGGGCGTTAAGATCACGCATCTCGACCCGTTCGTACGGTGGGTGGACCACTGGCAGCCAGACTTCCCCGCCGAGCAGTTTCCGACAGACCCGATTGCATTCGAAGCCGACGACTTCTTCCGCTTTGCCGATGCCTTGGAGGTGACATCGTTCACGGCATGGGCAGCCTTCCCCAAAGGGCGGTACGAGCTTCCGGCGTTGATCGACGCCTTCAGCCGCATGTGCGAGCGGGCGTCGCGATACGGGCTCCGCTGCGACCTCGAGTTTATCCCGGTCTTCGGCGTTCCCGATCTAAAGACCGGCTGGGCGATCGTCGATGGAGTGGGCGCCGCGAATAGCGGCCTCGTCATCGACCTGTGGCATTACATGCGAGGCGGGCGGGACGATGCTCTCCTGCGCACCATCCCCGGCGACAAGATCACGGCGGTGCAGCTCTGCGACGCGACCGCCGATCTCCCGGCTGGGATGTCGCTGATCGAGGACGGATTGAACAATCGACGAGCGCCAGGCGAAGGCGACTTTCCAGTCGACGAGATCGTCCAGGTACTGCGCGCCACAGGCGGCCTCAACAACGTCGGTCTGGAGATTTTCTCTCCACGGTTCGATGCGATGCCGGCCGAGGAAATCGGGAAGATCTCGCGGCACATTCTGGACCCGATTCTCCCACAGCACGGGGCTTAGGGCCTGAGCGGGAAGCGGGCGCGCAAGGCTCGCCCGATGGCCCAGACGCCGGCCGAATAACGACCCATTTTCATCAGAAGCCCCGGCAAGCGCGTGTCACGGCATCAAACGGGTTAGTATAGAAAGGAATATGAATATGATGGACGCCAAAACACTACGGCATAGCTCTCTTGACAATGTTCGTGAGCCAAAGGCCGCCAGCGCCCTTTTCGCCGATGACGGGGTCCTCGAACTGCCATCGATCAAAATCCGCGCGCATGGTCACACAGAAGTCGAGAAGGTGCTGATCGATCTGCTTGCGATGGGTCCCGATTTCAAGTTTCAGGAGCCGCATTTCTGGATCGTCACACCCGATCGGGTGTGTGCGGAATATAGCGTCGATGCCACCGTCGCTGCCACGGGAAAGAGCTATCAACAGACCTATTCCGGCGTGCTGATCGCGGAGAACAGCAAAATCAAGCTCCTCCGTGAGGCTCTCGTCAGCGCGGCGGCAATTCAGGCATTCGCCCCCGAATAGCGCGCACGACAAGCTGCGTCGACGGAAAGGGGGGTGCGAGGTGCGCGCGGTTACAGCCGGCACTGTCCGGTAATTCCCGACGCGGCGTTCCGCTCCCACAACTTGGCGAAGTAAGCGCTTAGGTGAGCCATGCTCGAAGCTACGAGAACGGCGGACGAGGTTTTCGGAGAGACTGATCTGAGTAAGTAACGAGTGCTCGTGACTGGGGCGTCGGCTGGAGTTGTGGTTGGAAACCGCCCGCGTCCTACTGGCCCATGGTGCTCGCGTCGTTGGCACCGCCGCGATCGCGGCAGAGCGCGAGCCGCAACGTCGCAAGTGGCCGCCGAAGGGTCGACAACCCAAAGCCGCTCGGTAGGTGATCCATTTCGTCCTGGCGAACCGCATAGTCGAGCTGTTCAAAGCCGAACAATGAGGCTGCGCTGCTGCCGGCCCTGGTGGAACGCGCCGGTCACCTCATGAGCCGCCGCGATTTGCTGCGGCTCCCGGCACTTATTGACAGCATGTTGTCGTGTGCCCATCTGACCCTTCAGGTTCGGTGACCCGGAACACATGAGCAGGCGAGAACGCCGGGGCTGCAGGAGTGCCATGAAATATGTCCGTATCCAGCAACCAAGTCTCCTACGATGCCGACGTCATAATCGTCGGCGCAGGGCCTGTCGGGCTGACTCTAGCCTGTGCCCTACGACACCACGGCGTGAACTGCCGTATCCTGGAGGAGCGTACTGAGCCGAAGCCCTATTCGCGGGCCAACAATTTCTGGGCTCGAGGGCAGGAGTTGCTCGCGAGCATCGGCGTACGCGACGCGGTTGCGGAGAAGGCGTATCGCATTGACCAGATCAACACGACCTTCAATGGGCAGCCCGTCAACCCAATCGAGATCGATGAAGTCGCGAGTCCCTTTCCCAAAGTGCTCTACAGCGGGCAGGATGTCATCGAGACGACCCTTTCGAATCTTGCGGCCGAGCGCGGCGCTCCCGTCGAGCGCGGATGCAAGGTCGTTGGCGTCGAACAGGACGGCGAGAGCGTGAACGTCACCCTCAAGCGCTCGGAAACCAAAGAAGGATTCGACGATGCCCCGAGCGAGCGGCTCCGGTGCCGCTATCTTGTTGGCGCGGACGGCAACGAGGGCACCGTGCGCAAGGCAATTGGCCTCGACTTCGAGACGGAGCGCCTGCCCGACCGTATGAACCGCCAGGTGGATGCCAAGCTCCGCTGGCGTCGCTCCACGGACCCGAACCAGCTTTGGTTCTTCTACTATCATAATGGTTTCTGTGGTGTCATGCCGGTGTGGGAAGGCTACCATCGACTGTTCTTCCTGCAGGACGACGCCGGCATACCGGACCGCGATCCGACGCTGGAGGAGATCCAGGCCCTTGCCCGCGAAGTGACGGAGGACGACACCCTCACCCTTTCCGACCCGATCTGGTTGACTCACAGCCGGTTCCAGCACGGCTCGGCCTCGGGCTACGCGCGTGACCGGGTCTTCCTCGCAGGCGACGCCGGGCACACCACGCTGCCGATCGGCGGCCAAGGCATGAACGCCGGTTTCCATGACGCAGTGGGCCTGGCCTGGCGTCTGGCGATGACGCTGGAGGGCTGTGCGAACCCTGTCGTGCTTGAATCCTACGACGCCGAGCGCGGCGGCGAGCACGCCCGCCTCGACGAGCAGCAGACCACTGGGTTTCGCCGCGTCGTCTACCGCGGCGCGATCACCGATTTCGCGCTCGATGTCGGGGCGAAGCTGGTCCCCGACATCGGTTCGCGCATCCAGGGCACCGACGACCTGCAGCAGCTTTCCGTGAGCTATCCCAAGAGCCCGCTGAACGACGACCAGATCGGCCTGCGTCAGATACTCCGCGCCCACGTACCCCACGCCGGCGACCGTGCTCCCGACGCCGAGGTGACCGATGAGGCGGGCCGCACGACCAGTCTGTTCTCATACGTTTATAACCCCGATGGCCGGAGCTACGGCTGGTCGCTGCTCGCCTTCGACGGCGGCAAGGATGGCGCGGCAACGAAGCTCGCCACGGCGCTGACGGTAGTCGCCGGCTGGGCTTGCGTGCGGCCGAGGCTGATCCTGGCCGGACCGCTTGTTGCAAAGGTTGAAGCTGGCGAGGCGGCGATCTTGTCGGACCTCAGCACGCGCGCGCATACGGCCTACGCGCTTAACGGTATCCCGTCGCTCATCCTCATTCGGCCAGACGGCCACATCGCCTTTCGTGGCACGGCGGAGCACCCCGAACGCCTCAGAGCCTATTGCGAGAAGGTATTTGGCACCTCGTCCGGGTCGGTCGCCTGAAGCGCGGCCGGTGCCTCGTATGGGTATGGAGAACTGCGCTTGAGAATCGTGGCCATTGAAGAGCACTTGGTGACGCGCGAGTTGCGTGACGCTTGGTCCCGGCTCGACCCTGCTCAACAAGACGCAAGCCTCACAATGTTCAGCGATGGCGAGATCGAGAGGCGATTGACAGATTTTTCTGACGCCCGTTTGCACAACATGGACGTGTGCGGCGTGGATGTGCAGGTGCTCTCGCTCACCACACCGGCCGTCCAGAACCTTGATCCGTCTGAGGCGGTATCGCTCGCGCGGCATACGAACGACCTGATTGCCGAGGCAGTGCGACGGCGGCCCGACCGCTTCGAGGGGTTCGCGACACTGCCGACCCCCGCGCCGGACGAGGCCGCGCGCGAGTTGGATCGCGCCGTCAACCGACTGGGATTGAAGGGCGCGATGCTCTGCGGGCGCACGCGGGACCGCAACCTCGACCACTCTGACTTCCTTCCGATCTTTGAGGTGGCGGCCGGACTTCGCGTCCCGGTCTACATCCACCCGCAGATCCCGCAGCGGGCGGTACGCGACGCCCTCTACTCGGGGTTCGGGGAAGAACTCGATCTCCACTTAGCCACCGGAGGCCTGGGCTGGCACGTCGAGACTGGGATCCAGCTCGTGCGGCTCATCCTCGCCGGAATCTTCGACCGCTTCCCGGATCTTCAGCTCATCCTTGGGCATTGGGGCGAGGTCGTGGCGTTCTACCTCGAACGCGTGGACCTGCTGTCAAAGGCGGCGCACCACCTGCGGCGACCAGTCGCGGAATACATACGAGCGAACCTCCACATCACCCCGAGCGGCATGCTCAGCCAGCGATACCTGTCATGGGCGCTCGACGTGATGGGTGCCGACCGCATCCTGTTCTCGACCGACTACCCCTACGTGCCCATCCCCAACGGCGGTGCGCGCCGGTTCCTGGAGGAGGCCGGCCTGAGCCCGGCCGACAGGGAGAGAATCGCACATGGAAACTGGGATCGGCTGTGTGCCCGATGATGTCGAAAGATGGTCATGACGGTTTGATCGTCCGCGATCTTGTGATCCAGGTCTTCCAGTTGAACGGTCGGCTGGTCGAGACCGGCAATCGGCTGGTGGCCGATATTGGGTTGACGACGGCTTGGTGGCAGGTTCTCGGCGCGCTTGGCTACTCGCCGGTATCGCTGCCGGTGTCGCACATCGCCCGCAACATGGGGCTGTCCCGCCAAGCGGTGCAACGCGTGGTCGATTTGCTTGCCGAGCGGGCAATGGTCCGTTTCGAGAGCAATCCCCATCACCAGCGTGCCAAGCTCGTCGTTTTGACAGACGAAGGTCGCGCCGCGCTGGCTAAGGCGGAGGAATGCGAGCGGCCGCTCAATGAGCTGATTGCCGGGAAGGTCGGCAGCGAGCGCATCGCGGCGGCGGTCGCCGTGCTCGCCGAGATGGAGGCTCTGTTGGCGGGAGCCGGAGCCACGCTGATCTCAGGCGGGGATCTGGAGGATGCGGCTTGAATGCCCGAACGCGCTGCCTATTCAGCGGCCCGAGCCGGCGTTTGGCGATCACTGCCCGCTCGCGCACGATGGGCTTGCCCGAGATCGACATGTCGACGACGGCCGGCCATGCACCCCTAGCCGTAGTCACTAATGACATGAAGCACCCGGAAGCGTTCGTCGCACCCGTAATAGAAGCCAGGAAAACTATGGCTTCTGAACCGAAAGCACGTGTCGTTCAAGAACGGCGTTATCGATATCTCTGCCGACCTCTATCTTCCCGCCGACATTATCGTAACCGGGATTTATCCCGCGGTCGTGATCACGACGCCTGGCAGCAGCGTGAAGGAGCAGATCGGCGCGAATTATGCCAGGCGGCTGGCCGGGCGCGGCTTTGCGGCGCTCGCGTTCGACCTCTCCTACCAAGGCGAGAGCGGTGGCGAGCCGCGCGACTTGGAGGATCCGGCAGCCCGCGTTGAGGATGAGGGGCATACCCCTCCGCACATTATCAATGCAGGAACGACTTGTCCACTTGGCGTTGCCCATTAGCGAATCGTAACCAAGGATAGATGATGCCTTTCCAGCTCCGCGTCGGCTTGGTCGGCGTAAACGCCGGTCGAAGCTGGGCCAAGGACTCCCATATCCCGGCGCTGCAGGCACTTCCTGAGTATGCGATCACCGCCGTGGCGACCCGCAGATTAGCGAGCGCGACTGATGCTGCCGAAGCGTTCGGCGCCTCAGAAGCATACGACGACTTTCGCCAACTCGTGCTCAGCGAAAACGTCGATGTTGTGGCGGTGAGCGTTCGCGTGCCGGCTCACAAGGATGTGGTCGAGGCGGCGCTTAAGGCGGGCAAGCACGTCATCTGCGAGTGGCCGCTTGGGCGCAACGTCGATGAGGCAGACGCCATGGCCGCGATCGCTCGATCTGTCGATGTCCGCACCTGCATCGGCCTGCAAGGTCGCATGAGTCCGGCAGCCCGGCGCGCGGCTCAGCTCGTCCAGGATGGGCGCATAGGTCGTCTCCTGACGGCGTCGATCTACTCGCCGAATGGCAGCTACGGACCGCGTTTCTTGTCCGATTACGCCTACCTCAT
>CAXTPP010000073.1:0-17029 GCA_964246185.1 uncultured Acetobacteraceae bacterium | reverse complement strand
AACCCGGCGCGGCCATAGTACCCGCCATAGCTGCGGCCATAGTACCCGCCATAACCGCGGCCGTAATAGCCGCCATAGCCGCGGCCATAGTTGCCATAGCCGCGGCCAAAGAAGCCGATGAAGCCGACGCCGCCGAAGAAGCCCGGGTAGAGTGCGTCGTAGTAGGGATAGCCGCCGTAGCCGTACTCGCCAAACCCACCATAGCCGCCATACCCATACGGATATCCGCCATACCCGTATCCGTAGGCGTCATAAGGCGAGTAGTAGCAGCCCGACAAGCCGATCATCAGGGCGACCGGCATCGCCAGCCTCCGGACCATCCGTTTCAGGAACATTCGATCCTCCCTCGTTTCACCCGGCCTTGGCCAGCAGACACCATATCTAGTCTCCCTGTGTCATGAAACATCCAGTGTCACGATGCGTTGTGCGCCGGACAACAACTGAGATGCGTGGGCCAAGCCATCGACGCGCCTGCCGACTCCTGGATCGCGGCCATGCGCCAGGAGGACTGGCCGGCAGCCTGGGCCGTAGCGACCGAGGCGCTGGCCGCCCGCGACCCAGCCACCCGGGACGACCCGGCGCGCGCCTACCATGAGCGGTGGGTGTGGGACGGACGCGACCTGTCAGGGCGCGCCGTCGTGGTGCGCTGCTACCATGGGCTGGGCGACACGCTGCAGTTCGTCCGTTTCCTGCCCGCCCTGCGCGCCCGTGCCGCCCACGTCACGCTGGAGGCGCAGCCGGAACTGAGCGCGCTGCTTGCCGGCATCCCCGGAGCCGACCGCGTGCTGCCATTCGACGCCGCCGCGCCGATTCCCGCGGACGACGACATCGAGATCATGGAGCTGCAGCACGCCTTGCGGGCGGAGCCGGACGGTGCGCCCTACCTGTCGGCGTCGCCAGCGCCGGTTGCCGGGGCGGCCGCAGGCGTGTGCTGGCAGGCTGGCGCCTGGGACCCGGCGCGGTCCATCCCGCTGGCCGAACTGCGCCCCGCGCTGCCGCATGGCGCGGTCAGCCTCCAACGCGGCGCCGTGGGCCTGCCCGACCCGCTGGGCGGCAGCATGGACCTGCTCGCGACGGCCCGGCTGGTCGCATCGTTGCCCCGGGTGGTCACGGTGGACAGCATGGTGGCGCACCTGGCCGGCGCATTGGGCCGCCCGGTGGAGCTGCTGCTGAAAGCCGACGCGGACTGGCGTTGGGGCGCCACGGACCGCACCGCCTGGTATTCCGCCACCCGCCTGCACCGCCAGCGCGTGCCAGGCGAGTGGGCGGCCCCGGTCGCCAGCCTGGCTGCGGCGCTCAGGGCGGAAGGTTGATGGCCTCGACGCGGGCAAAGTCGTCCCCGAGGACCAGCACGGACCGGCTGGCCGGCGCGATGTCCAGCCGGTGCAGCAGATCGAGCGGCATGCCCAGCGCGTAGGCCAGGACGGCCTTGATGACGTCGGAGTGGCTGACCGCGGCCACGCTGCCGCCCAGGGCGCGCTGGCCCATCAGGGCGGCCACCGCGCGCGCCTGGACCGCCAGCATCGTCTCCCCGCCCGGCGTGTGCGCCAGGCCGCGCGCGCCGTTCCACGCCGCCCAGCCCGGGACGTCCGCCAGGGCATCGAAGCCAAGCCCCGCCCAGGCGCCGAAATCCACCTCGTCCAGCCCTGGTTCCACTACCGGCAGCAGCCCGGCCGCGGCGGCGACCGGCGCTGCCGTCTCGCGCGCGCGCTGCACCGGGCTGGTCAGCACTGCCCGCACCAAGCCGACGGCGAAGTGGGCGGCCAGCGTGCCGGCCTGCCTGCGCCCGACGGGCGAGAGCGGCACGTCCGGCGTCCGGCCGGCCAGCACGCGGCCCAGCAACCCATGCTCGGCGTGGCGCACGAGATGGACGGTGACGGCGGGCAACGGCTTCGGCTCAGCCTTGCTTGCGGCGTCTGGCCAAGTGGCGCATGGCGGCCGTCTGCTCGTCCTCGCCCAGCTCCCGCCACAGCCGCAGCAGGGCCAGCTCCTCGGCGCCCTGCGCCGTGCTTTCGAGCACCGGGTCCGCGCCGAACATAAGCCAGGACGGAGTCACGCCGACGGCCTTCGCCACCCGGCGCGCGTTGGCCCACCGCATGCCGTGCAGGCCCGTCACCCAGGCGTGGACCGTGGGCTGCGACACCTCCAGCTTGCGGGCCAGGTCGGCGGCGCTCAGCCCGGTGTCCTTCAACATGCGGCGCAGCCGGGTCGCGGGAGTGGATTTTGCCATGCCCCGCTCTACACTTAGGCTGACCCTATTGCAACTGCCGATGTCCGTGCGCTAGGCCTGTCCTATGCATTTTTTCCTAAGACGGCCATCTTGTGCGCGTGTTTGACCTGTTCAGCGGCATCGGCGGCTTCACCCTCGGCCTCGAGCGCGCCGGCCTGCACACCGCCGCGTTCTGCGAAGCCGACCCGTTCGCGCGCGGAGTGCTGCGCCGGCACTGGCCGGCCGTGCCCTGCTATCCCCGTATCGAGGAGCTGTCCGCCAGGCGGTTGCGGGCCGACGGGGTGGCGATGCCCGGCCTCGTCTGCGGCGGCTTCCCGTGCCAGGACATCAGCGCCGCCGGGCTTGGCGCCGGGCTCGACGGCGCGCGCAGCGGGCTGTGGCGGCACATGCTGCGGCTGGTGCAGGAATGCCGACCCGGTTGGGTGGTGGCTGAGAACGTCCCTGCGCTCCGCGTTCGCGGCGCAGACCGGGTTCTCGCCGGCCTGGAAGCGGCGGGCTACGCCTGCTGGCCGCTCGTGGTGGGTGCTGCCCATGCCGGGGCGCCCCATCGGCGGCAGCGCGTCTTCATACTGGCCCACGCCCACGGCGCGCGACTGGAAGACGGGCTCGGCCAACCAGCGGACTCGGCGCCGCTCCTGTCCGTTGCCGGACGCCGTCCATGGCCGGCTGACCCCGGGCTGGGTGGAGTGGCTGATGGGCTTCCCGCCCGGCTGGACCGAAAGCTGGACCGCGAGCGCCGGCCCCGGCTGAAAGCGTTGGGCAACGCCGTCGCCCCGGACGTGGCGACGGCGGTCGGCCTGGCGGTGATGGCGGCCGAGGCCGCCATTCAGGCCGCGGTGGAGCGCACCCGGTCGCTGAACACCTTGCGGAACTTGGCCACCTTCGGCCCCACAACGGCGCGGCAGTAGCCCGCGTACGGGTTGCGCTCGAAGTAGCGGTCATGCTCCGGCTCGGCACGGTAGAACGCCGGCGCGGGCAGCACCTGCGTCACCAGCTTGCCGTCATGCAAGTTGGCGTCGGCGATCTCCGCCATGACCGCCGCGGCCGTCTGCGCCTGCTCGTCGGAATGAGTGAAGATCACCGAGCGGTACTGCGTCCCGGCATCCGCGCCCTGGCGGTTCAGCGTGGTCGGGTCGTGGATGGCGAAGAACACCCGCAGCAGGTCGGCATAGTCCAGCTCCGCCGGGTCGAACTGCACCTGCACCACCTCGGCGTGGCCGGTGGCGCCGGTGCAGACCTGCTGGTAGGTCGGGTTCGGCCGCGCGCCGCCCATGTAGCCGGATTGCACGGCCGTGACGCCGCGGAGGTCCTGGTACACGGCCTCCAGGCACCAGAAGCAGCCGCCGCCCAAGATCGCAGTTTCGGTCGCCATCGCTCGCACTCCAGTTCGATGCCATCCGTGATGGCCGTCCCACCGCAGATGGCGATGCGGCGCGCCCTTGTCGAGCCAGGGTCGGTCAAGATGGGGCAGCCGAAAGGGCCGGCCAAGGCGGGCTTGCATCCAATTTGATGACGGTCTCGTTAGGTGAGCAGAAGTCAGGTGGAAGGCACACCTCGATGATCCACTTCGCTATGGTCAACGGCTTGCTGGCAGGGTTCGTAGCGGGTAACTATCCTTGCATAATGAAGAGCGATGCCGAGCCGCCCCGCTTGACTGGAATCGCAGGCGGGGCAGGGGCACAGACCGCCGATCTGCTCGCCCGTTGCGGGCGGGGCGACGCCAGGGCGTTCCGCGCCCTGTACGAGGCGCAATCGAGCCGGTTGTATGGCATCGCCCTGCGCATCACGCGCAACCCGGCCTTGGCGTCGGACGCGGTGCACGATGCGATGCTGCAAGTCTGGCGCAACGCCGCCCGCTACGATCCGGAGCGCGGCAACGCCGATGGCTGGCTGATCAGCCTGGTGCGCTACCGGGCGCTCGACATCGCCCGCAAGCAGGGGCGCGAGACGACGGGGGTGGAGCTGCCGGACCAGGTGGACGAGTCGCCGGACGTGCTGAGCCGGCTGATGTCGGACCAGGACGGCACCGCGCTGCGGCGCTGCCTGGAAGACGTGCAGCCGGCGCGGCGGCGCTTGGTGGAGCTGGCGTTCATCCAGGGCATGTCGCAGAGCGAGATCGCCGTGCACGTCGCCCAGCCCCTCGGCACCATCAAGTCCTCCATTCGCCGGGCCTTGCTCGCGTTGCGCGCCTGCCTGGAGCCGGGCAAGGCGAGTTCGTCGTGAGCGGCTCCGAAGACGACCCGATGCTGCTCGCCGGGGAGTACGCGCTGGGCAGCCTGGATCTGGCCGGCATGCGGGAGGCCGAGGCCATCGCCGCGCGGGACCCGGCCTTCGCCGCTGAGATCGTGTTCTGGCAAGACAGGCTGCATCCGCTGAGCCGCGCCGTCGATCCGGTCCAGCCTCCCGCGGCCTTGTGGCAACGTCTCACCTTGGCGACCGGTATCGATGCGACGCCGGCCCGTTCGGCCAGCCGGTTCTGGCCCGCCGCGACGGCCATGTCCCTGGCCCTTGCCGCGAGCCTGGCGCTGTTCGCCTTCCTGCCACGCCCGCCGGTTCCCGCTGCCGAGCCGGCGCGCTTCGCCGCAGCGCTGGCGCCGCTGGGCACGCCCGCCCGCTTCCTGGCCGAAACGCAGCCGGACGGCAGCATCGCCGTCACCAGCCTCGACGCCGCAGCGGCCCCGGCCGGGCGGGATTTCCAGCTATGGGGTCTGCCGCAAGGCGCAACGGTCCCGGTTCCGCTCGGCTTGCTGACGCCGGGCCGGCAGGTGGTCACGCCGCCGCAGCGGGCCTCCGCGCAGGAGCAGCTGCTGGTGTCGGACGAGCCGGCCGGAGGTTCGCCCACCGGACAGCCGACAGGGACGGTGCTGCTCGGCGGCAAGCTCGTGCCGCTTGCCCCGTCTCGGTAGCTGGGCTCGTTAGCTGGGCAGCAATACCCGATCGGTGACGAACAGCACGCCGTTGGCCTGCTTCGCGTCGTAGAGGGTGATGGCGGCCGCATCTCCCTTCGGGTCCTTCACGACGAGATTCGACGGGCCGTTGGTCGTCACGACCAGCCTGCCTCCGTCGATCGTCTCCAGATCGGTCTGGCCCTTGCCGCCGCGCAGCAGGAAGCGCAGGCGAGCCGAGGAGTAGTTGCCGGACACGATCTGCGTGGACAGCAGCGCCACTAGCCGCTCCTTGCCGTCGGGCCGGCGCAGCGCGTCCAGCAGGCCCGGCGGCAGCGCCGCGAATGCCGCATCGGTCGGCGCGAACACCGTGAACGGGCCATGGCCTTGCAAAGCCTCAGCCATGCCGGCAGCACGGAGCAGCGCCAGGAACACGGTGTGGTCGGCCGACTTGGCCAGGTTCTCGATCAGGTCGCGGTCCGAAACCATCGCATGGCCGCCGACGGCGACGGTGCTGGGCGCCACGCCCTTCTGCGCCAACGCCGGGGGCGGCAAGCCGCCCAGGGCTGCCGCGAGGGCGGCGCAGGCCAGCATCGGATGCTTCATACCTCTGCACTAAGGGCTTCGCCGGGGCAGCGCAACCGAGTCTGCGCCGATGGCACCGGGCTTATCCTTGCCCTACGGTGGGGCACGCCGAGCGGGAGCAACCCAGCCGGGCCCAGCCGGGAAGGATCGTGCCATGCATCCGTTCGACATGCCGAAAACGCCGGCCAACCACGTGCCGCTGTCCCCCGTGTCATTCCTAGCGCGCACCGCCGCCGTGCATCCGGACCGGCTGGCGGTGGTGCACGGCGCGCACCGCGCCACCTGGGCGCAGACCGCCGAACGCTGCCGCCGCCTCGCCTCCGCACTGCAGCGGCAGGGCGTTGGCAGCGGCGACGTGGTGGCGGTGATGGCGCCCAACACGCCGCCCATGCTGGAGGCGCACTTCGCAGTGCCGATGCTTGGCGCGGTGCTGAACGCGCTCAACGTGCGGCTGGACGCGGAGACGATCGCGTATGTCCTCGGCCATGGGGCGGCACGCGTGCTGATCGCCGACCGCGAGTTCTCCGCCACCCTCGCCGCCGCGCTGGCGATGCTGCCGCTGGACGCGCGCCCGTTCGTGATCGACATCGACGACGAGCTTGCCCCGCCCGGCGCGCTGCTGGGCACGGTCGAATACGAGGCGTTCCTGGCCGGCGGAAACCCAGACTTCGCGGTGGCCTTGCCATCCGACGAGTGGGACGCGATCACGCTCAGCTACACGTCCGGCACCACGGGGCGGCCCAAGGGCGTGGTGTACCATCACCGCGGCGCATACCTGAACGCGGTCGGCAACGTGCTGACCTGGGCGATGCCGCGCCACCCGGTCTATCTGTGGACGCTGCCGATGTTCCACTGCAACGGCTGGTGCTTTCCCTGGACGGTCACGGCGCAGGCCGGCACGCATGTCTGCCTGCGCCGGGTCGAGGCGGGCGCGATCCTGCGGGCGCTGGACGAGGAAGGCGTCACGCATTTGTGCGGCGCGCCGGTGGTGATGGGGATGATCCTCAACGCGCCCGGCGTGCAGCCCCGGGCCAGGCCGGTGCACATGATGACGGCCGGCGCCGCCCCGCCCGCCGCCATCATCGAGGGCATGGAGCGGCTGGGCTTCGCCGTCACCCACGTCTATGGCCTGACCGAATCCTACGGCCCCGCCGTCGTCTGCGAGTGGCACGAGGAATGGGACGCGCTGCCCGCCCCCGAACGCGCCGCGCTGAAGGCAAGGCAAGGCGTGGCCTACGTGGTGCAGGAGGCGCTGAGTGTCGCCGACCCGGCCAGCCTCGCTCCGGCGCCGCCGGATGGCGCGACGATGGGCGAGCTGCTGATGCGCGGCAACATCATCATGAAGGGCTACCTGCACGACCCGGCGGCGACCGAAGCCGCCTTCGCCGGCGGCTGGTTCCACACCGGCGACCTCGGCGTGCGCCACCCGGACGGCGCGGTGGAAATCCGCGACCGGGCCAAGGACATCATCATCAGCGGCGGCGAGAACATCTCGACCATCGAGGTGGAGGGCGTGCTGTACCGCCACCCGGCGGTGCTGGAAGCCGCCGTGGTGGCGCGGCCGGACGCGAAATGGGGCGAGACGCCGTGCGCCTTCGTGACGCTCAAGCCAGGTGCGGAAGTGCACGAGGCGGCGCTGATCGCGTTCTGCCGTGGGCAGATGGCGCACTTCAAGGCGCCGCGGACGGTGGTGTTCGGGCCGCTGCCGAAGACGTCCACGGGGAAGATGCAGAAATATCTGTTGCGGGAGACGGCTCGGGGCTTGGGATAGGAGCTTCGAGCAGTCCCTCGCCGCAACCATAGCCAGGGCGGTGCCGGCCTAGGCCGGGTTCGTGCCGGCGGGCGCGCCGCTCGGGGGCGGTGCGGCAGGGTCGTCGATCCTGTCCAGCAGCGCGGCCCCGTGGTTGCGCACGTTGTTGACGGCCCGGCTGACCGGCCAGAGGTGCAGCACGCCTTCTGCCGCCGGGCGCATCAGCGTCTCGAACTCGCCAGGCGTCTCACCCAGCCAGGCCGGCCAGTCCTCCCGCTCCAGAATCACCGGCATGCGCTCGTGTAGCTGGCGCATGGTGGCGTTGGCGCTGGTGGTCAGGATGGCGAAGCTGCGCAGGGCCTCGCCGTCCGGGCTGCGCCAGCCCTCCCACACCCCGGCGAACGCCAGCGGCTGCCCGTCCCGCCGCGCGATGGCGAAGGGCTGCTTGCCGTCGGCCTGGACGCGCCATTCGTAGAACGCGTCCGCCGGCACCAGGCAGCGCCGGGCCGCCAGCGCCGCCCGGAACATGCCGGACCCGGCAGCTGTCTCGGAGCGGGCGTTGATCGGCTTGCGGGCAGCCTTCAGGTCCTTGGTCCAGGCCGGCACCAGCCCCCAGCGGAGCAGGTCCACGCGCCGCTCGCCCGATTCCGGATGGCGGCGGACCACCACGGCGTCCTGCGTCGGCGAGACGTTCCAGGACGGCCCCGCATTGGGCAGCGCGCCGGAAGCGCCGAACAAGGCCTGCACCTCGTGGGGAGGCAGCAAGGAGGCGAAGCGGCCGCACATGCCGGGTCAGCAGCCAGCTGCGGGGACGATGCAGGCGCTCATGCCTGCAACGGCGCAGGCGAGGAGGTGGGCACATTCGGTTGCATGGCTGTGCTTTGTCCAAAACTCATGGATATCCCTATGGTGTTTCCGATGCTGACAGGTCCATGGCAAGCGCCCTGGCGTGGCTGATGCCCATCCAGCTTGGGCTGGCCTTCATGGCGGCGCAGTCAAGGGTGAGCGTGGTTTCCTGGTGCGACCAGCTGATCTGCTTGACTGCGGCAGGCTGCAGCAGCACCCGCCGTCCCGGCCGCCAATCTTTCAGGTCGACGATGACGTGGCGGATATCCCAGCCGGCATCCTCGAAGACGACGTCCGTGACATGGCCGACGACCCCGTCCGTGGCATGGACATGGCTGCCGATGACCGCGGACAGGCTGCGCAGGTGAGGGTCTCCCGCGTCCTCCTGCGTGCCGCCGCGAGGGGCCTTGTGCATGGCCTTCTCCTCCGCCAGTCGTGCCCGCGAGACGCGCACCCCCATTCCGCCCCACAGGCCGGCGACCAATCGGGGGTTGCCCCATTCGGGGTCCCATGCCCCGAGGCCGTGCAAGCCGTACTCGACCTGCCTTGAGACGGGCTCGTCCAGCAGGATGTCGGGGCTGGCCTGGACCTGCGCCCGCGTCAGGCGGACGTGCAGCTCGTGCTGTTGCTGGTCGGCCTGGCCGATGGAGGCTGGTGAGACGAGGATGGTGCGCCGGGTCAGCCACGGGCCGGTGCGACCGACCATCCAGCGGATGTGCCAGGTGGAGTCATCGAACAGCAGGTCGCTGACCGTGCCGAGCCTGCCGTCGGATGCCTCGATGGCAAGACCCTTGAACGATGATCCAAGCTGCAACATGCCCGAGTCCAATGGCGAGCTTGCAACATGAGTGCGGCATGGGTGCGGCGGCAGCCTCGGAAACTACCCATGTCACGGCCTGGACGGGCCGGTAGCGTCCGCGATCTCCCATCCGCCACCCAGCGCACGGTACAGCGCCACCAAGTCTCCGGCGATCTGGGCGTCGCTGTTGGCCAAGTCGTTCTCGCTCTGCAGCAGCTGTGACTGTGTCGAGTTGACGTTGAGGAAGTCGATCACGCCTGCGACGTAGCGTTGCCGGGCCGCCCGCAGCGCCGTGGCGTTCTGAGCCGCCGCGTCCGCCACCTGCACCCGGCGGCGCTGCGCCTCCGCATAGGCCGTCAGCGCGTCGTCCACCTCCTGCCAGGCTTGCAGCAAGGTTTTCTGGAAGTTGACCGCGGCCTCGCGCTGCTGCGACTGGCGCATCCGCAGCGTGCCGCGCAGCCGCCCGCCCTGGAACAGCGGGATGGACACGGACGGGCCGACCTGGAACTCGCGCGAGTAGAGGCTGAACGCGTCCTTGAAGCGCAGCCCCTGCTGCCCGAAGCTGCCCATCAGCGTCACGTCCGGATAGAACTCCGCGACCGCGACCCCGGTCTGCGCCGTGGCCGAGTGCAGCCGGGCTTCGGCCTGCCGCACGTCCGGGCGCCGGCGCACCAGGGTCGCCGGCAGGCCGATGGGCACAACCGGCGGCACCGTGGGCTGGGCCGCCGGCGGGTGCAGCTCGGCCTCCAGCGCGCGCGGCGCCTCGCCCAGCAGCAGCCCAATGGCGTTGATCAGCGCGGCCTCCTGGGTGCGCAGCGGCGGCACGGTGGCGTCGATGGTGGATTGCTGCGCCCGCGCCTGCGCCAGGTCGAGCGTGGTGGCGACGCCATCGTCGAAGCGGCGCTGCACCAGGCTGGCATCCTGCTGCGCCAAGCCCAGGTTGCGCTCCGCGATGGACAGCTCCGCCTGCACGCCGCGCAGCTGCATGTAGTCCTGCGCCAGATCGGCGATGGCGGACAGGGCGATGCCGCGGCGGTCCTCGATGGCGGCCTGCGTGTCGGCGTTCGCCGCCTCCACCCCGCGGCGCACCCGGCCGAACAGGTCCAGCTCCCAAGACGAGCTGACGCCGTTCTGGAACACGTCGAACTCCAGCGGCGCGCCGGGCCTGGGCACGACGAGCGCCACCGGGTCGCCGAGCGGGCTCAGCCGGGTGCGCGCGTAGGAGGATTGCTCGCTGATCTGCGGCAACCCTTGCGAGGCCACCACCTCGCGTTGCGCGCGGCCCTGCAGGACACGCTCGGCCGCCGTCTGCAAATCCAGGTTCTGCGTGGCCACGCGCGCCACCAGCGACGACAGCATGGGATCGCCGAAGCTGTCCCACCATCGCGGGTCCACCTCCGCCGTGTCCGTGCGGCTCGGCACGTCCGTGCGCTGCGGCCCCCAGTTCCATTGGGTGTTGGCTGCCGGCGGATGGAAGTCCGGACCCACCGTGCAGCCTGTCAGCATGGCAAGCCACGCCGCCCAGGCCCAGGCCGCTCGTGTCACGGCCGAGGTGCGGTCAGGCGGGGTGCGGTCAAGCGGGAGGCGGTGCCGCGCTGCTCGGCCTTCACGCCGGCCAGGCCGGTGTCGATGGTCGTCTCCACCGAGAAGCCCAGGCGCAGCAGCTTGGCCTCGTTCTGCCCCGGCGACACCAGGATCTTCACCGGCAGGCGCTGCACGATCTTGGTGAAGTTGCCGGTGGCGTTGTTGGGCTGGATGACGCCGAACGCCGCGCCGGACGCCGGCGGCACGCTGTCCACCACGCCGTCCAGATACAGGTCGTAGGCATCGACGTGGATGCGGACGTGCTGACCCGGCAGCACATGGCGCAGCGCCACCTCGCGGTAGTTGGCCTCGATGTAGACGTGGTCCAGCGGCGCCAGCACCATCAGCGACGCGCCGGGCGACACGTAGTTGCCCACTTGCACGGTGCGCTGGCCCACCATGCCGTCCAGCGGCGCCAGGATGCGGGTGTAGCTGAGATTGAGCCGCGCCTGCTCGACCTGCGCCTCGTCCGACTTGACCGTGGCCGCCGCCGCCGCGCGCTGCGCCTCCAGGATCGGGATCTGCCGGCGGGCCGCCTCGGTGGACGCCTTGGCCTGGCCCACGCTGGATTCCGCCTGCTGCAGCTGCGCGTCCGCCTGCTGCCGCTCCTGGACGGTGCCGGCGCCGGTGGCGGCCAGGTCGCGGTAGCGCCTCTGGTTGGCCTGCGCCAGGATGAGCTGCGCCGCGGCCGACGGGTTCTGCGTCTGGGACTGGTCCACCACGGCCGGCTGGCGTGCGATGGACGCGCCGGTGTCGGCCAGCTGCGCCCGGTCACGCTCCAGCACCGCCTCGGCGTTAGCCAGCGAGGCGCGGAAGTCCCGGTCGTCGATCGTCGCCAGCAGCTGGCCCGCCGCCACCGCCTGGTTGTCGTCCACGTCCACGGAGGCGACCTGCCCGGACACTCGCGGCGCCACCGTGGCATAGTGCGCGGTGACATAGGCGTCATCGGTCCACACGTCCGGCGCGGGCGCGAAGATGATCACCAGGACGGCGGCGGTGAAGCCGAGGACGATGGCTCCGGCAACCAGCCACGGCCAGAGCGGCTTGCGCCTAGGCGGCCCGTCCTGCTTGCCGCCCTGCGGTTCGCCGCTGCCCTGCTTAGGCTTGTCCTTGCCAGGTTCGCCGCCGCCTTCCTCGTCCATCGCCTTGCCCTACCGCTGCTGGGCGACGATGCGGGGCGGGTAGGTGCGGACCGGCAGCACCAGCAGCACGACGATCAGCCCTACCGCCACGCAGGCGATGACCAGGAAGGCGTCGCTGAACGTCAACACGGCGGCCTGCTCCCGGACGGCGTTCCGGAACGCACCCATGCTCGACGCGCTGTGCTGCTGCAACGCGCTGAAACTGCCCTGCCCCGACTGGTCGATGATGCGGTTGGTGTGCAGCGCGCCGCGCCAGCGCATGATCAGCTGCAGCAGCCAGACCCCGACCGGCTCCGCCACGGCGCGCATGGTGTTGACGAGGGTGGACGCGAACGGCCCGTCTGCCGGGTCGGTGATGGTGTTCACGGAGATCATCAGCAGCGGCAGCACGATCAGCGGCCCGCCCACCGCCTGGAAGCCCTGCCACAGCAGGAAGGTGTAGCCCTCCCAGACCGAGGTCAGGAACGAGTTGCCGACGCACGCCGTGATGACGCAGGCGATCCCGGCGAAGATCACCACCCTGGCATCGACGCTCTCGAAGTTCAGCAGCACGGCCACCAGCGGCAGCAGCACGAGCTGCGGCGCGGCGATCAGCAGGGTGACCACGCAGGATTGCAGCGGGCGGTAGCCGGCCACCTCCGTCAGGTACTGGATCGGGATGGTCGAGGCCGACAAGCTGAGGATCAGGAAGGTGAACAGGGTGGTCAGCCCGAACGCGAAGTTGCGCCGCTTCAGCAGCGAGAACTTGTATAATGGCAGCCCCACCATGGTTTCATTGACCACCAGCAGCAGGAGCGCCACGACTGACACCAGGGCCAGCACGCAGACCAGCCGCGAGTTGAACCAGTCCAGCCGGTCGCCCTGCTCGAGCAGGGTGGTCAGCGCGCCGAACCCGGCGATGGCCAGCAACGCCCCTCGCCAATCGAACTGGCGGATGCGCTCGTACTGCGGCTCCTGCTGCTTCACGCCGTGCCAGACGAGCAGGCCGGCGAGCGCGCAAAGCGGCAGGTCCTCGTAGAACGCGAACTGCCAGCCGGTCGCGCTGGTCCACAAGGCCGCCAGCGCCGTCGAGACGTTCGGCCCGAACGTCGCCGTCAGGGCATAGGCGGCCAGGCCGTAGAGCCGGACCGGCGGCGGCAGCACCTGCAGCGCCACCGTCAGCAGAAGGGGAATCGTGAAGCCGGACGCGAGGCCCTCGATGAGGCGCAAGCCGTACAGCAGCGTGAGGTTGGAGGTGAGCGGGACGCAGATCGTGGAGGCGCAGCTCAGCGCGATGGCGAACAGCGCGAAGCGGCGAATCGACACCGTGACGGCCCAGAACGTCGCGATCGACATGCCGATCACCTGGCCGGTGGAGAACAGGCTGGTGAGCCAGGTGCCCGGGTCGTTGCTGATGCCCAGGCCGCCGCGCACGTCGATCAGGGCCGCCCCGACCACGCCGTCGTTGAACTCGACCGTGAGGGCGGCGAGCAG
Organism: uncultured Acetobacteraceae bacterium; assembly: GCA_964246185.1. Classification (GTDB taxonomy): domain Bacteria; phylum Pseudomonadota; class Alphaproteobacteria; order Acetobacterales; family Acetobacteraceae; genus LMUY01. The sequence continues at coordinate 3,735 of CAXTPP010000073.1, read as the reverse complement.
GACGCCGAGCAGGCCGAGAAGCGGTTTCAGTTCCAATGCAGCCTCGATGCCGACAGGTCGCAGCCATGATTCGTGGCAATAACGCCCCCGTGCGGGAACTGGCAATCCCGTGGCAGGCCTTGCTCAGCCCACCCGTGCGCCGCTGTCCGGCGGCAGCACCAAATCCCGCGCAGGCACCGGCTCGCCCCGGGCCACCCGTTCGATGTTGCCGAACATCTGCCGCATCGTCGGCTCGAAGGTGTCCGCGCTGGCTGCCGCGATGTGCGGCGTCACGATGCAGTTAGGCAGGTGCAGCAGCGGGTGGCCGGGCGGCGGCGGCTCCTGGGCGAACACGTCGGTCGCCGCGCCGTGGATCGTGCCGTCCCGCAGCGCCGCCGCAAGGTCCGCCTCCACCACCACGCCGCCGCGCGCGACGTTGACCAGCACCGCCGTGCGCTTCATGCGGCCCAGTGCGGCGGCGTCGATCAGGTTGCGCGTGGCCTCCGTCAGCGGGCAGTGCAGGCACACCACGTCCGCGGCGGCCAGCAGGGCATCGAGGCTGGCATAGGCCACACCTAACTCCGCCTCGACCTCGGCATCCTGGCGGCGGGGGGCTGCGTACAGCACGGGGCAGCCGAACCCGCGCAGCAGGCGCGCCACCGCCTGGCCGATCGCGCCGAAGCCCACGAGGCCGACCGTCTTGCCAGAGAGCAGGAACGAGTCGCCGGGCAGCCGTCCGCCCTGCCACGCCCCGTCGCGCAGCTCCGCATGCGCCCAGGCGAGGTGGCGCAAAGTGGCGATGATGAGGCCGATGGTGAACTCGGCCACCGGCGCCGCATTGCTGCCGGTGGTGCGCGCCACCGGGATGCCCAGCGCCGCCGCGGTTGCCAGGTCCAGGTTGTCGGTGCCGACGCCCCATTTGTGCAGCAGCCGCAGATGCTTCGCCGCTTGCAGCACCGCACCCGGCACCGCGACCTGGCCGGAGATCGCGTAGTCGGCATCCGCGATGATGGACTGCAAGTACGCTTCGCCGGCGCCGGTGGCGTGCGACAGGGTGAAGCCCGGCGGCAGCAGCGCCCGCATGCGCGCGGCGGTGCGCTCGCTGACCGCGTCCAGCAGGACGATGCGCCCACCTGCCGAGATCATGCCGAGAACCGCACGCCGGCACGCGCCAGGCCGCCTGACAACCCGGCAGGCGTGCCGTCCGCGCGCCAGCAGGCGGCGCCTGTCATGCCGCCGTCCGGGGCGATGGCGATGGCGTTCATGCCGCCGGCGATGCGGGGGACGCGCCTGACCGCATGGCCGCGCCGGGCGAGTTCGGCGGCGGTGGCGTCCGGGATGGCTGGCTCGATCTCCAGCGGGCCGCCATCGGTCCACACCCGCGGCGCTTCCACCGCCTGCTGCAGCGTCATGCCATGGTCCAGCAGGTTGACCACCGCCTGCAGCGCCGAGCCGAAGATGCGCAGGCCGCCGGGCAGCCCCAGCGCGTAGGCGAGGCGGCCGTCCCGCAGCACCATGGTCGGCGCCATGGAGGTGAACACCCGCTTGCCCGGCTGCACGGACAGGGCGCGGCCAGGCGTCGGGTCGAAATTGGCCATGTAGTCGTTGCCGATCATCCCGGTGCCGGGCACGGCGAAGCGCGCGCCCCACAGGCCGTTGATCGTCTGCGTGGTGGCGACCACCATGCCGTCCGCGTCCGCCACGGTGACGTGGGTGGTGTCCGCGCCCTCGCGCCCGGCGATGCCGGCGGACCAGGCTTGGGCGCGGCCTAAGTCCAGCGCGGCCCGGCGTTCGGCGGCGTAGGCCTTGGAGGTGAGCTGCGCCACCGGCACAGGGACGAACGCCGGGTCAGCGGTGGCGACGGCGCGGTCGGCGAAGGCGATCTTCAGCACCTCGGCCAGCAGGTGCGTGGCGTCCGCCGAGCCGAAGCCCATGGCGGCCAGGTCGTAGCCTTCCAGGATGTTGAGCATCTGCGTGACGTGCACCCCGGCGGAGGAGGGCGGCGGCGGCCCCACCACGCTCCAGCCGCGGTATGCGCCATGGATCGGTTCGCGCTCCATCGGGCGCACGGCGCGCAGGTCGGCTGCGGTGACCAGCCCGCCGGACCGGGCCATGTGCTGCGCCAGGGCCGTGCCGAGCGCGCCGCCGCCGTGCAGCGCCGCCACGCCTTCGGCCGCGACCTGCCGCAGCGTATGGGCGTAGATCGGGCGGCGGAACCGGCTGCCGGCCGCGAGCGGCGCGCCGTCGGGCAGCAACAGCGCCGCGAGGTCCGGGTCACGCAGCAAATCCTCCGCCCCGTCTGCGATGCAGCTCCTCAGGTAAGGGCTCACGATGAAGCCGCGCTCGGCGATGCGGATGGCGGGGGCGAGGGCGTCGGCCAGCGGGATGGTGCCGTAGGCGGCGAGCGCCATGGCCCAGGCGGGCAGGGCGCCCGGAACCGCCATGGCCAGGGCGCCGAGCCGGTTGGCATCCGGCGATAGGCCCGCGAACATGTCCGCCCGTGCTGCGGCGGGTGCGGTGCTCAGCCCGTCGATCACGGTGTGGCGGCCGTCGGGCAGGCGGATATGGGCCAGGCCGCCGCCCAGGATGCCCACCATCATCGGCTCGACCACCGTGAGCATGAACAGGGCGGTGATGGCGGCGTCCACGGCGTTGCCGCCCTCGGCGAGCACCTGGACGCCGGCGGCGGACGCGAGCGGGTGGTTGGCCGCCACCATGCCGCGCGAGCCGGTCGCGGGCTGCTTCTCGCAGGCGAAGGGCAGGGCGTGGCTCACTTAGCTGGGTGCACGCCCAAGGCGTCGGCCCGCGCGTCGAACTCGGCGCGGACGTGGTGCAGGGTGGGCAGGTGCAGGCGGGCCAGCTCGGCATGGATCTTCTTGGCGGCGGCGGAAGTGAGGTCCCGCTTGAAGTTGGCCACCACGTCCTCGGCGGTCGAATAGTCACGGAAGCGCTTGATCTCGGCGCGGGTCGCGTGCTGGACGTGCGCGAGCCGTTCCTGGTCGGGGCCGCTCAGCTTGCCTGCCGGGGCTGCCAGCACCGGGTCGAACGCCTTGCGCACCAGCAGCTCGACCAGCTCGTGCTTCGCCTTTTCCGTCATCGTGCTGCCCTCCGCCGGCTTGGACGCGCCGGGGGGGGCGCTGGTTGCTACAGCCGCTGCACGTGCACCGGCAATCCTCTGGCAACCTCCAGCAAATGCGGATGGTGGGTCAGCACGATGACCTGCACGTGCTGGCTCAGCCCCACCAGCGCCTCCATGGCGGCGCGGGCGCGGGTGTCGTCGAAGGTTTGCAGGATGTCGTCCGCGATGAAGGGCAGGGGCGGTGCGGCGGCCACGTGGTCCTGGATCGCGACGAGGCGCAACGCCAGATAGAGCTGGTCGCGGGTGCCCTCCGAGAGCTGATCGATGGCTTTGGCCGGGCCGCCCGGCTCCTGCGCCTGCAGCACCGTTTCGCCCTTGGCGTTCTCTCCGGCGCGGATCGTCCAGGCGTCGCGGGTGATCGCCTGGAAGGCGGCGGCGATGCGCTGCACGCCAGTGGGGTCGGCGCTCTCCTCCACCCGGTCCAGCGCACGGCCCAGCATGCCGGAGGCGAGCCGCAGCAGGAGGTACTCGTCCAGCAGCCGGCCAGCCTCGGCGGCGGCGGCGGCCTCGTCCTCGGCGGCCTGGCTGGCGCTGGTGGCGGCGGCATCGTCGTCCAGCCGGCGCTGCAACTCCGCCAGCGCTACCGCCGCCGCCTCGCCGGTGCGGCGCGCCTGCGT
>CAXTPP010000072.1:0-17057 GCA_964246185.1 uncultured Acetobacteraceae bacterium | reverse complement strand
GCTCGCCGCGGTCCAGCAGCGCCCGCCGTGCTGCGGGCGCGGTGGGGCGCATCGGGGTGGGCAGGGTGGCCGCCAGTTCCTCCGTCGTGGCGCCCCACTCGTCCGCGCGCTCCCGCAGCGCGGCCATCAGCCCGTGCTCCAGCGCAGCCCAGGCCGGCAGCGAAAAGGCGAGCGGTCCGGCCGTCACGGCGCTGGCGGCCAGCGCTGCCGCCTCGGCGTCGCCCAGGTTGCGCGCCAGGCGGAACCTGGCCGTGTCCAGCCCGGCGGGCGTCGCGTCCAGCAGGCCAGCGAACGCGGCTGCGTGGTCCGGCTGCGACCAGGCGGCCAGGGTGGCGGCGCGGTTCGGATTGCGGCGCTGTGGCGCGAACGGGTCCAGCACCTGGCCGCCGCCGACCGTGCGCTGGGCCGAGGCGTCCCGCAGCACGAACCGGTCGCCCCACAGCGCGGCCACGGGAGCATCCAGCACCAGCTGCGCCAACGCCTCCTCGCCCGGCGACACCGGCGCTTGCAGCCCGACCCGCGCGGTCACGCTCGCCGTGCCCAGATGCAGGTGAACGGGTGTCCAGTGCTTCAGCGCCCGCGCCTCCGCCGGCAGCAGGCGCAGCCGCACGTCCAGCCGGGCAGTGGGCCGGTGCAGCTCGGGCGCGACGATCCAGTCGCCGCGCCCCACGCTGTCGCGGCTGGCCCGCGCGCCGGCCAGGTTCAGCGCGACACGTTGCCCGGCGGCGACGCTCCCGGCCGGCTGGTCGTGGGCGTGCAGCCCGCGTACCCGCACCTCGATGCCGCCGGGCGAGACAAGCACGCGGTCCCCTGCCCGAACCTGGCCGGCATGGACGGTGCCGGTGGCGACCAGGCCGATGCCGGGCAGGGTGAAGCTGCGGTCCACCGCCAGCCGGAACCGGCCAGCGCCGCCGCGCCCGACCATGCCAACCGCCGCCGCTTGCAGGTGCGCGAGGATGTCCGGGATGCCGTCGCCGGTCAGGCTGGAGCAGGGCAGCACCGGCGCGCCTGCCAGCGCAGTGCCGTGCAGCGTCTCTGCCATCTGCGCCATCACGGCCGCCAACCGGGCCGGGTCGGCACGGTCGGACTTGGTGAGCGCAACAAGAGCGCGGCGCACGCCGAGGAAGTCCAGCACGGCCACGTGCTCGCGGGTCTGCGGCATCACGCCGTCATCGGCGGCGACCACCAGCAAGGCCAGGTCCACCCCGCTCGCGCCGGCCATCATGGTGCGGACCAGCCGCTCGTGGCCCGGCACGTCCACGAAGCCGAACGTTGCGCCGCCGGGCAGGCGCAGGTAGGCGAAGCCTAAGTCAATGGTGATGCCGCGCGCGCGTTCCTCTGGCAGCCGGTCGGTGTCGGCGCCGGTCAGCGCGCGGACCAGGGCGGTCTTGCCGTGGTCGATGTGGCCGGCGGTGGCGATGATCATGCAATGCCTGGCTCAGAGAGGTAGGGCTCTGCCCTGCACCCGGAAGGGGATAGTCATCCCCTTCACCCCTTCATGTGAAGGTGTCCAGAGGACGACTGTCCTCTGGCGGGGTGCGGGGCAGAGCCCCGTGGGCATCACCGGATCGTGGTCTCCGCCAGTTCGGACATGCACGTGTCGTAGGCCACGAAATCGACCCGGTCGCTCACCGCGAACAGGTTGAACGGCGAGAACAGGAACAGCGCCTTGGCCTCGTCGAACACGTAGCGCTCGATCTCGCGCACCACCTCCTCCTGCGCCGGCTGGTGCGGCGTGGCGAGCAGCTTCGTGTACAGCGCGTCGAACGTCTCGTCCGGCGGACCGGACAGGAAGCCGCCGCTTTTGCCGAAGAACTCCCGGTGCACCACGCCCACCGGGTATTGCGGCGACCAGTCGAAGTGCCAGACGAGCTTGAGGTCCCAGCCTTCCGGCTCCTCCTTGCTGTAGTCGGCGCGCACCTTCAGCCCCACCGCGGCGAGCCCTTCGGTGATCACCTCCACCACGCCTTGCCATTCCGGGGAGGCGAGGATGAACACCTCCTTGCCCGGGATGTCCGCCGCGTCGATGACCTTACGGGCCGCCGCCACGTCGAGTTCGTAGGCGCGCATCGCCGGGTCCGCGCCGTAGCGGCCGGGTTGGATCAGCGCCGGCATGGGCACGCCCCAGCCGTGGGAGCCCTGCTCCAGCGCCTTCTTGCGGTCGATCGCTTGGTTCATGGCCCGGCGCAGCGCCGGGTCGGACCAGGGCGATTGCGGCTTGGCGCGGTTGAACACGCCAGCCAGCACCGTCTTGGCCGCCTTGGTCTGCAGCTTGGCCTTGCCGCCGCCCTCGAAGTCATGGGCCTCGATGACCGTGAGGTCGAGCACGACGTCGATCTTGCCGTCCCCGGCAGCCACCGCCTTGAGCGCGTCGGCCTTGGAGATGGCGTTGTCGTACACGATCCGGACCTTCGGCTTGCGCGCCGGGTCCCAGTAGGTTTCGTTCGGCTCCATGATGACCTGGGGCGAACGGGTCTTCAGCGTCGAAATGCCCTCAGCGAGCACGAATGGGCCAGTCCCCCACGGACCGGGCGCATCGATGACTCACCAGTGGCCTTCGGCGCTCCCGGTCTCGGGATCGACGAAGCCCCACTCGTTCCAGAACCGGGTGGACGGGATGTGCATCCCGCGCAGCTTCATCAGCGCCGCCGAGTCGCCGCCGGGGAAGCGCATCCGGACGGTGTAGTCGTCCACGACGGTGACGCTGGTTTCGCGGTGGAAGTTGAGGAACGCGCCCGGCGGATGCGGGTCGGTCCATTCCTGCACCTTGTCGAACGCCGTCTTGAAGGACTTGGCGTCATACGTCTCGCCGTCCTGGAACACGGTATGCCGCAGCGGCATCTCCAGCGTCTCGTCGTCCACCCATTTCCAGCCGGCGGCTAGGCTTGGCTGCCCGATGCCGGCGTGGTCCACCCGGTTGGCTTCCTCCATGGTGTTCCAGGTGATCGACAGCCAGTTCACCGGCGACGGATCGACCACCGTCACCGTGTTGTGCGGCCCCCAGCGCGTGCCGCCGGTGCCTCCCTCGGTTTGCGCGCTCATCGCCGCTCCCTTGCTCGTTGCGGCCCGCCTTCTGACGAACCGTTGGTACGCTAGCGGATTGGCCGCAGGCAACGCAACATTGATGGCGGCTTAGCGGAGGCGGGTGGGAATCAGAGTAACAAAGCGCTCTATAACATAGCAAAGATGATGCGACCGGGCTTAGTTACAGGCTAGAACTGATGAATGTCCCGCACAGCAAAATGTCAGCGTGTTCCGCTCCCCTACAAGCTCGTTCTTATTGAGTGGGAGAACAGCGCGCAACCGGTATCAGCCTGGCAATGGATTGATGATTACCAACTTCCAAAATCTGTAAAATGTCTATCTGTGGGATATCTAATTGCTAAGACATCGAGAGTAATGGCTATTGCACCAAATTTAGGAGATATCGGCGGGAGGCGAATGCAAGCAAGCGGTGTAATCCGCATCCCCCGCTCAGCCGTGCTGCACATGCAAGAAGTCTAAGATTTTTTGCGTGGCTCGATGTGCGATAAGACGCTGGCAGCAAGTTCTCGAATTTCGGACGCTTTCAACGTACTCGGATGAGCTAGACCTTCACCGGCCAACTGTTTAATTGCCGTGCCCGTACGCGGAGATGGTGGCATCACGCTGCCACCTTTGGATGGCCCCGATTTCGTCATCGGTTTAACTCCGCTTTAGATCAAGGATTGCAGGCGCACCCCGAGTCGCAGCCGGTCACTTTTTTTAGTATTAACGTTAATTAGTGGCGGAGGCGGATGGGAATCGAACCCACCACCCGCTTGTGGGCGGGTCTCTGGTTTTGAAGACCAGGGGAGCCACCAGACCCCAGTCGCCTCCATTCACCCGACGATGCCGGGAGTCGCCGCCACTGGCAAGGCCGCCTGCACTGCCTGGGCCAGCTCCGGCAATTCGGCGTCCGTGACCGTCAGCACGTCCAGCAGCACGCGACCATCGGCGATGCGGCCCACCACGGCCGGGCATCCCTGCCGCAGGGCCAGGGCCAGCTGGTCCGGCGTCACTCCGGGGCATTCCAGGCTCACGCCGATGCTGGCAATGCCCTCGTTCGGCAGCGCTCCGCCGCCGGCATAGCCAGTGGTCGGTTGCATCTGCGCCGGCGGGCCGAGCAGAGCGGCCAGGCGCTCCGCCCGGGCTTGCAGCATCCCTGCATTCTGCGCCATCGCCCGCAGCACCGGAATGCGGTCCGTGGCGCTGTCGCGATGCAGGCGCAGCGTCGCCTCCAGAGCGGCCAGGGTCATCTTGTCCAGCCGCAGCGCCCGCATCAGCGGATGGCGGCGCAGCGGGTCCACCGCGGCATGGCGCCCGGCCAGCAGCCCGGCCTGCGGGCCGCCCAGCAGCTTGTCGCCGCTGAACGCCACCAGGTCCGCCCCCGCGGCCAGGCTGTCGCGCACTCCGCCAGGGCCAACGATCAAGCCGCTGCCGAGGTCGTCCACCACCAGCAGCCCCGTCTCCTTCGCCAGCCCGGCCAGCGCCGCCACCTCCACCTCCTCGGTGAAGCCCACGATGCTGAAGTTGCTCTGATGCACCTTCAGCAGCACCCGCGTCGCAGGCGTGACCGCATCCCGGTAATCGGCGAGCCGGGTCTTGTTGGTGGCGCCGACCTCGACCAGCCGCGCCCCGCCCTGGCGGATCACGTCCGGGATGCGGAAGCCGCCGCCAATCTCGACCAGCTCGCCGCGCGACACGACCACCTCGCCGCCGCCCGCCAGCGCCGCCAGCGCCAGCAGCATGGCCGCGGCGCAGTTGTTCACCGCGACCGCCGCCTCCGCCCCCGTGACGGTGCAGAGCAGCGGCTCCACGCCCTGGGTGCGCGAGCCGCGTGCGCCGGCCGCGAGGTCGAACTCCAGGTTGCAGTAGCCGCCCGCCGCCGCCGCGACAGCCGCCACCGCCTCGGGCGCCAGCGGGGCGCGGCCGAGGTTGGTGTGGATGACGATCCCCGTCGCGTTGATGACCCGGCGCAGCACCGGTCGCCCCGCCTGCTCCAAGGCATCCCCGGCACGGGCCAGCAACGCCGCCGCATCCGGCGCTGCCCCGCCATCCCGCAGCAGCTCCGCCCTTGCCGCGTCCACCGCACCCCGCACCGCCGCGAGCACCGCTGCCCGGGAAGTTGCCGCGAGGAGCGGGGCCGCCTGGGGCGAGTCGAGCAGCGCCTGCACCTTGGGCAGCCCGCGCAACCGTGCAGCGACATCTCCGTCCATCGTTCCCTCCAGGCCAGCCGGGTGCTCGTGCGCGCCGGTTGGCGATGCTGGACAGCGAGCGCCGTCAGTTCAGCCGGGTCCGCAACTCGTCCATCGCGGTGCGGGCGCGGGCCGCGGCATCGCCCTCCGGAACCAGGGCCAGGAACTGCTCGAAGGAGCGGAGCGCTGCCCCCACGCGGTCCAGCCGCTGGTTGATCAGCGCCGCCTCGCGCCACAGCGAGGCATGATCCGGTGCGATACGCAGCATGTCCTCCACCACCGTCAAGCCGCCGGCCAGGTCGTCCGCGCCGAGCCGGCGGGCCTTCAGGTTATTCTGCAGCCGCAGCAGCACGCCGCGCGAGTTCATCGGCTGCAGCATTCCGGGGTGCAGCTCGGCTCGCGAGCCGGACACGCGCTTGAGCAGCACCCGTATCGAGCGCGCGTCCATCGGTTGCCCGCCGGCGAACACGTCCAGCACCAGCTGCGCTTTGCTGCCGGGCAGCGCGATCAGGAAATGGCCGGGGAAATCCAAGCCGAACGCTGGCCATCCAGCGGCCCGGGCGCAGTGCAGCCAGAGGATGCCGAGCGTCACCGGCAAGCCGCGCCGGCGCTCGATCACCTGGATCAGGTTGATGTTGGCCACGTCGTCGTAGGTGTCCTGGTCGCCGGCATAGCGCCATCGCCCTGCCATCAGCCCAGCCAGCGCGCCGGCCCGCACTGAGGCGTCGTTCTCGGTCCGCTCCGCTGCGAGCGCCGCCGCGTCCCGGGCCAATTCGGACAAGTGGGCGCGAGCGGCCTGCCAATCCGCGTCGGGCTGGTCGATGCGGGCGAATTGCAGCGCCGCGTTGGCCAGATCCAGCTCGCTGTTGGGAAGCTGCCCGATCGCGTCCAGGGCCAGGCGGGCCTGCTCCGCACTCACTCGGCTGGCAGCTCCGCCGGGTCGCGCGCTGCCGGCTCCGGCACGTAAAGCGATGCGCCGCTGTTGCGGAACTCGTCGCTTTTTTGCTCCAGCCCGGCTAGCCGCTCGGCATCGGCGCGGATGTCCTGGCTGATCTTCATGGAGCAGAACTTCGGGCCGCACATGGAGCAGAAATGCGCCACCTTGTGGGCGTCCTTCGGCAGCGTCTCGTCATGGAACTGGCGCGCGGTGTCGGGGTCCAGCCCGAGGTTGAACTGGTCCTGCCAGCGGAACTCGAACCGGGCGCGGCTGATCGCGTCGTCCCGCAGCTGCGCCGCCGGGTGCCCCTTGGCCAGGTCGGCGGCATGGGCGGCGATCTTGTAGGTGATCACCCCGGTCTTCACGTCGTCCCGGTTCGGCAGGCCGAGGTGCTCCTTGGGTGTCACGTAACAGAGCACGGAGGTGCCGAACCAGCCGATCATGGCAGCACCAATGGCGGATGTGATGTGGTCGTAACCAGGTGCTATGTCCGTCGTGAGCGGGCCGAGCGTGTAGAACGGCGCCTCGCCGCAGACGGCCAGCTGCTTCTCCATGTTGACCTTGATCTTCTGCATCGGCACGTGGCCGGGGCCTTCGATCATCACCTGGCAGCCCTTGGCCCAGGCGATCTTGGTCAGCTCGCCCAGCGTGTCCAGCTCGGCGAACTGCGCGGCGTCGTTGGCGTCCGCGATGGAGCCGGGGCGCAGGCCGTCGCCGAGCGAGAACGACACGTCGTACTTGCGCATGATGTCGCAGATGTCGCCGAAATGCTCATACAGGAAGCTCTCGCGGTGGTGCGCCAGGCACCAGCGCGCCATGATGGAGCCGCCGCGGCTGACGATGCCGGTGACCCGGCGCGCCGTCAGCGGCACGTAGGCGAGGCGCACGCCGGCGTGGATCGTGAAGTAGTCCACCCCCTGTTCCGCCTGCTCGATCAGCGTGTCGCGGAACACCTCCCAGTCGAGCTTGTCCGCGTCTCCGCCCACCTTCTCCAGCGCCTGGTAGATCGGCACGGTGCCGATCGGCACGGGGGAGTTGCGCATGATCCAGCCGCGGATGTTGTGTATGTTGCGCCCGGTGGACAGGTCCATGACCGTGTCCGCACCCCAGCGGATCGCCCAGACCAGCTTCTCCACCTCGTCCGCGGCGGAGGAGGTCACCGCGGAGTTGCCGATGTTGGCGTTGATCTTGACCAGGAAGTTGCGGCCCAGGATCGTGGGCTCCAGTTCCGGATGGTTGATGTTGGCCGGGATGATGGCGCGGCCGCGGGCGATCTCGTCCCGCACGAACTCCGGAGTGATAAAGGCGGGAATCGCTGCGCCGAAATCCTCGCCCTCCGCCCGGCGGGCTTCCGCACCGTCCGCCATCGCCGCGCGACCCAGGTTCTCCCGGTGCGCGACGTAGATCATCTCCTCGGTGATGACCCCGGCGCGGGCATACTCCATCTGCGTCACGGGCTGCCCGGGTTGTCCGGCCCACAAGGCCGGAGCGGCGGGGCACTCGGGTACCAGGCGGTCGGTGTGGCCGTTGTCCTCGGGCTTCACCGCACGGGCGACCGGCTGGCCGAAACCGCGGCGCGCCAGCCAAGCCTCCCGCACGCGCGGCAGACCGGCCGCCAAGTCGATGGTGGCGGCATTGTCGGTGTAGGCGCCCGACGTGTCGTATAGGCGCACCGCCGGCTCGTTTGCCGTGCGGTCCAGCGCCACTTCCCGGAATGGAACGGAGATGTCGGCATTGCCGGCCGGTTGGCTATAGACTTTGGCCGAGCCGGCAATCGGCCCGGTCGTCACGGCGCTCGGCTTTTGCTGGTAGGTCATCAGGCGCTCCCTTCGACGGCGGAGCGGATGAAGCCGCCTGAATCTGCGAACCCATCCCTACGCCGGCATGATCCGGATCAGGTCGAAGGGTCCCCGCGGCGCCATAGGCAGGTGCCCATGGCATAGCGGTGTCTCAGCCCGTCCAGGGCTCCCCTTGGTCCCTCGAAGTTCCGCCGGACCAAGGGCTTTGTCAACGCCGCATTGCTAGCCGTGCAGCGCCTTGCGGCCTGGCTCGGCCACATGGGCAGCGGCGGTCTTGCGGGTGGGGGCATTCGCCTCCGCCATGATGGAGCGCATGTCCCGCAGGAAAGCTGCGCCCTTGAGCGTGCGCTGCACCAGCACGCTGCGCCGGTCTGCCGGGTCCACCTTGCGGCGGGCCAGATCAAGCTCGCTCAACCGGTCAAGCGCACGGGTGATGGCCGGCTTGGAAACGTTCAGTTCCGCAGCGAGGCCACGGACGGTGTGCGCGCTATCCTCAAGGTAGCAAGTCAGGAACACGCCAAGCTGCCGCGCCGACAGATCGGGTCCATCGCGTCGCACCAGGGCCACGACCGTATCCCGCAGGATGCCCACCAGCTGGTCGGTGGAGGTTTGGTTTGCCATCGTTTCAGTCCTTTTCATCTCTGCAACCACAATTACCGGTCAGCGCAGCGGTCCCAAGCAGATGACCGCGCAAGCAATCGTTCGATGCTCACACGGAACTTATATGGTTCATCCCCGAACCGATTTAACTGTCTGATGAAGCTGGATTTGTCCTAATTGCGTCATCGACCGGATCGTTTATGGATGGAGGGTTGGAAATCATTGATATAGCACGGAAAACAGCCCGCATAACCTGGGCTTCACCGCCTTCCGGGCGCCCGGGCGTCGTCGTGTCGTTCCAGGCGTAGGTATCGAAATGACACCATGGAACTCCTGCCTTCACGAATAATTGAAGGAAGAGCCCGGCCACGACTGCCCCCGCAAAGGGCTTGGCCGCCACGTTGTTGAAATCCGCCACCTTGCTCGAAAGCCAGGGAAGATAGCCGGGCCAGAGCGGCAAGCGCCAAACCGGGTCGTGGCAGGCGGCCGAAGCGTCCAGCATCGCCGCTGCGGTGGCGTCGTCGTTGCAGAACAGCGCAGGCAAGTCCGGCCCGAGCGCCACCCGGGCGGCGCCAGTCAGCGTTGCCGCATCGACCAGCAGCGCCGGGTCCTCGTCGGAGGCTTCGGCCAGCAGGTCGCATAGCACCAGGCGGCCTTCCGCATCGGTGTTGCCGACCTCCACATGAAGGCCGCGCCGGGTCCGCAGCACGTCTGATGGGCGCATCGCCCGGCCGGACACGCTGTTTTCCACGCAGCCAAGGCGCAGCGCGAGCCGCACCGGCAGGTCGGCCGCCATGACCATGCGAGCCAGGCCGAGCATGATGGCCGCGCCGCCCATGTCCTTCTTCATGCGCAGCATGGCGGCAGAGGGTTTCAGGTCGTAGCCGCCCGTGTCGAAGCACACGCCCTTGCCGCACAGGGACACCAGCGGCGCGTCCGGCCCGGCGCCGCTGCCCTGCCAGCGCAGGGCAGCCACGGCGGGCGGCCGGTCCGAGCCGGCGCCGACGGCGGCGATCGCCGGGTACTCGCGCCCAAGCTCCGCCCCTGTGATGATGCTGGTGGCTGCGCCGAACGCCTCGCCCACCGTCACCAGCGCTGCGGCCAGCTCCGCCGGGCCCAGCCGGTCGGCGGGCGTGTTGATGAGGTCCCGCACCAGCCAGGCGGCCCGCGCGGCTTGCGTCGCGGCTTGCGCTTCTGGCCCGCGCGGTGCTGCGAGCCGGGCGCATGGGCGGGCCGGCTTGAAGGCGGCGAACTGGTAAGCGCCCAGGCAGAAGCCCAGCGTCGCATCGGCGGCCGTGAAGTCGCCAGGCTCGATCCGCCAGGTGACGGGCGGCAGGCCGAACGGCATGGCGCCGAAGCCATGCGGATCGGTGCTCTCGCCCAGGCCGAACGCCGCACCCGCGATGCCGTCGCCGCCTGGCAGCAGGTGCAACGCCCCGGCCGCCGCGCTGAAGCCGCTGGCGCGCAGGAAGCCGGCATGGGGCGAGTTTGCCAGGAAGGCTTCCAGTCCGGCCGGGCGCAGCGCATGCACGGGAAGGCTGGCGGCTGCCGGGTCGGCCAGGCAGTCGAGGTCTCGATCGAACATCGGAGACTTCTCCATCAATCGTTTCACCCTGGCAAGTTGACGCAAGCCGCGTCCGGCGCTTGCAATTGCCGGCGTCCCGGCCAACCATCCAGTCATGTCGGGCTTCCCCTCCCGTGTGAAGGCCGTGCTCGGGCCGACCAACACGGGCAAGACTCACCTCGCCATCGAGCGGATGCTGGCGCATTCGTCAGGAATCATCGGCTTCCCGTTGCGGCTGCTGGCGCGCGAGAACTATGACCGCATGGTGGCCGCCAAGGGCGTCAAGAACGTCGCGCTGATCACCGGCGAGGAGAAGATCATCCCGCCCAACGCCCGCTGGCACGCCTGCACGGTGGAGGCCATGCCGCTGGACCGTGCGGCCGAGTTCGTGGCGGTGGACGAAATCCAGCTCTGCGCCGACGCCGACCGCGGGCACATCTTCACCGACCGGCTGCTCCACGCGCGCGGCATGGTGGAGACGATGTTCCTGGGCGCCGAGACCATCCGCCCCCTGCTGCAGCGCCTGGTGCCGCAGGCCGAGATCGAGACCCGGCCCCGTCTGTCCCAGCTGCGCTTCGCCGGCCCTGAGAAGCTGGTGCGCCTGGCCCCCCGCACGGCCGTCGTCGCGTTCTCGGCTGGCGAGGTGTACGCCATCGCCGAGCTGATCCGCCGCCGCCGCGGTGGCTGCGCCGTGGTCATGGGCCGCCTCTCGCCCCGCACCCGCAACGCCCAGGTGGCGCTCTACCAGGATAAGGAGGTGGACTTCCTGGTGGCGACCGACGCGATCGGCATGGGCCTCAACATGGACGTGGACCACGTGGCCTTCGCCCGGCTTGGCAAGTTCGACGGCCATCGCCCGCGCCGCCTGGCAGCGTCCGAGGTGGCGCAGATCGCCGGGCGGGCCGGGCGCGGCATGCGGGACGGCACGTTCGGCACCACCGCCGGGTGCGCACCGATCGACGAGGAGCTGGCGGACGCGGTGGAGAACCACCGGTTCGAGCCGCTGGAGCAGCTGGCCTGGCGCAACAACGACCTCGATTTCAGCCATGTCGACCAACTGCTGGCCAGCCTGCAAAGAGGGCCGCCGCGCGCCGGGCTGGTGCGCGGGCGCGACGCCTCGGACCTGGAGACGCTGGAGCAGCTGGCGCGGGAGGAGGAGGTGCGCCGCCTGGCCGCCGGCCGCCGCATGACCCGGCTGCTGTGGGAGTCCTGTCAAATCCCGGATTTCCGCAAGCTGGCGGACGACAGCCACGCCCGCTTCTGCGCCCGCGTGTTCGGCCACATGGCGCGCGAAGGCCACCTGCCGGCCGACTGGCTGGATGCCCAGGTGGCGATGCTGGATCGCGCCGACGGCGACATCGACACGCTGATGCAGCGGCTGTCTGGCGTGCGCGTGTGGTCCTACATCGCCGCCCGGCCCGATTGGGTGCGCGATGCCGCCGGCATGGCGGAGCGGGCGCGGGCGGTGGAGGACAAGCTGTCCGATGCCCTGCACGAGAAGCTGACGGCGCGCTTCGTGGACCGCCGATCCACCCTGTTGATCCGCCGGCTGGAAGACGCGGAAGGCGAAGGCCTGCTCTCCGCCGTCACCCCGCGCGGCGAAGTGGTGGTGGAGGGCCATTCGGTCGGCCACATCGAGGGCTTCTCATTCAGTCCCGACCCGCTAGCCGTCGGCGACGAGAAGCGCCTCGTGCTGCGCGCCGCCCGCCGCGCCCTCCGCCAAGAGATGCCGCGCCGCGTCGAGGCGCTGGCGGCGGGGCCGGACGGCGCGATCAGCCTGACGCCGGATGGGCGGCTCGCATGGGGCGGCGGACCCGTCGGGCGGCTGCGCCCGGGTGCGACCCTGCTGCGCCCGCAAGTGGAGGTGAACGACAGCGAGTACCTGGACGGGGCGCAGCGCGAACGGGTGCGCGCCCGCCTGCAGGCCTTCGTCACCGCCATGGTCGAGGCCGACCTGGCCGTGCTGCTGCGCCTGGCCGCGGTGGCGGACCCGGCCCTGCGTGGCCCCCTGCACCAGCTGAACGAGCAGGGCGGCGTGTCCGCGCCGGTGCCGCTGCCGCCGCCGGACCGGGTGCGGTTGAAGGCCTTGGGGGTGCGGGCAGGGCGGTTCGGCCTGTTCAGCCCGGCGGCGCTGAAACCCCGGGCGATGGCGTTGCGCGCCCTGCTCTGGGCCGTGGCGCACCGTCTGCCACCCCCGAACCTGCCTGGGCCCGGCCTCGTGTCCTTGCCGCACCAGGCGAACTGGCCGCCTGGCTTTGCCGCCGCGATGGGCTGGTTTGATGCCGGGCCGGTGCTGCTGCGGTTGGACGTGGCGGAGCGGATCGCGGCCGAGCTGTCCTATGCCACCCGCCGCGGCGCCACGGCGCTGCCGTCGGGCCTCGCCTCCCGCCTTTCCATCCGGGCGGAGCTGCTGCCTGCGGTGCTGCGGGCGTTGGACGTGCGGGTGACGCCCGGGACCACGATGGCGGCGGAGGCGTTCGGCCCGCCAGCCCCGCCCATGTTGGCTGCCGGCGCCGGGCGGGCGGCCCAAAGAACCCGGTCCTCGCCAAGCCCCGTGCCGGTCCGCGCCGACGGGCCATTCGCGGCGCTGGCCGCACTCCGCCGATAATTGAGCGGCGAGGACCGGGACTGGCAGCGGCTGGACAAGTGGCTGTGGTGCGCCCGGTTCATGAAGCTCCGCGCCGGTTGCGCGCGGTGGGTGGCAGAAGGCGTCGTCCGCATCAACCGCCAGCCCACCGACAAGCCGCATGCCCGGCTGCGCCCTGGCGACGTGCTGACGTTCCCGGTGGGCGATCCGGGAAGCGGCCCTAGGAGCTGCAAAGTGCGCGTTGTGCGCGTGCTGGCCTTGGCGGCCCGGCGTGGCCCGGCGTCCGAGGCCCGTGCGCTGTACGAGGAGGTCGAGGAGCCTGGCGCGAAGGATCAGCTTCAATGGGGCCGGCTTGAGGGGGGATGAAACCGCGGCCTACCGCCCCACCTAAGTCAGCCATATTCTGAGTGCTGGAGCCTGCCGCATGACCTACGTGGTCACCGAGAACTGCATCCGTTGCAAGTACATGGACTGCGTGGAAGTTTGCCCCGTCGATTGCTTCTATGTCGGCGAGAACATGCTGATGATCCATCCCGACGAATGCATCGACTGCGGCGTGTGCGAGCCCGAGTGCCCGGCCGAGGCCATCGTGCCGGACAGCGATGACCGGGCTGCCGCCTGGGCTGAGCAGAATCGGACTTTCGCGCTGCAATGGCCCAACATCACCCGCAAGGGCGAGCCTCCGGCGGACGCTGACGAGTGGAAGGACAAGCCCGGCAAGGCCGCGCTGTTCTCCGCCAACCCTGGCTAAAAATCAGGCTCTCCAGAGGCTGTTTCGCCGGTCTTGCTCGCCAGGGCTGACGATTGCCCTTCGATGTGCTATGCTTGCCAAGGGCTTAGGCATCTGAGTGGGATTGCCGGCCTGTTTCGCGGCACCCAGGGCAGCAAGGCATCCATCTGCTTTGCCTGGGCATTCGTCGGTGGAGATTGTTTGCATGGCGAAAATCGGAACCGGCAGCGCCCACCCAAGCGTCAGCCCGCCTAAGCCGGCTTCTACGCGCAAGCGGCGCGCCTCGCCTGACAAGCAAACTGCCGCCAAGACGGAGACAAACACCATCGACACCACCGAACTGTTGCTAGTTGACGAGAATCCGGCTCCGGAGGCTTCAGAGCCCCTGGCGATGGATGAGGTCGAACTCATCCCAGAGTTGGGCGACGAGATCGAACTCGTCCCGGACCTGGGGGCGGATGCTGCCGAGGCCGAGCTGATCGGGTTGCCCGGCGCGGCGGAAGAACTCGCCGAGGAGGACATCGAGGCGATCGCCGACGAGGATGTCGAGGGTGCCATCGCCCCGCGGGCCGAAGAGGAGGAGGAAGAAGAAGATTTGCCGCGGGTGTCCCACCGCGTGGCCCCACGCATGCCGGGCCACATGCCAGGGGTGCCAAACCGTCCGATCATGCACGCCCGCATGCCTGCCAAGGCGGAAATCTTTCATGAGGGCGACCACGTCGTCTACCCGACCCACGGGGTGGGCAAGGTGGAGCGGATTGCGACGGAGGAGATCGCCGGCCATCGTCTCGAACTGATCCACATCACCTTCGAGGAGAACCGGATGACGTTACGCGTCCCGGTGTCGAAGGCGCGTTCGGCCGGCTTGCGCAAGCTGGCGACGCGCAAGATGTTTGACGAGGCGATGGCGGTGCTGAAAGGCCGGGCGCGCATCAAGCGCACGATGTGGTCCCGCCGGGCGCAGGAGTATGAGGCGAAGATCAACAGCGGCGACCCAATTGCCATCGCCGAGGTGGTGAGGGACCTGCACCGCAACGCGGGGCAGCCGGACCAGAGTTTCAGCGAGCGGCAGATCTACGAGGCCGCGATGGACCGGCTCGGCGCAGAGCTTGCGGCACTGGACAAGACCGACAAGCCGACTGCCATGACCAAGCTGGGTGACTTCCTGAAGACGGTTTAGCCCCGCCCAGCTGCCCACGAAAAAGGCCCCGGAACTTCCGTTCCGGGGCCTTTTTCGTTGGCTTGAAGCCCGATCAGTTGTTGCTGCTGCGCCCACCGGTGAGCTGCAGCAGCAGCATGAACAGGTTGATGAAGTTCAGGTAGAGGCTCAGCGCGTCATACACGCTGCGCTTGGCTGCCTGGTCCTGCCCTTCGGCGTGGGCGAACTGCGTGTAGGTCAGCTTGATGCGCTGCGTATCGTAGGCGGTAAGGCCTACGAACACGAGAACGCCGACGATGCTGATCATGAACTGCAGCCCGCTGCTGCCGATGAACATGTTGACGACGCTTGCGAGGATGACGCCGATCAGGCCCATCATCAGGAACGAGCCCATGCCCGACAGGTCACGCCGGGTCGTGTAGCCCACCAGGCTCATCGCGCCGAACGTGCCGGCCGTGATGAAGAAGGTGCGGACAATCGACTCGCCGCTGTACAGCAGAAATATGGACGTGAGGCTGGCGCCCATCGCCGCGCAGAATGCCCAGAAGATGCCCTGCACCGCGGTCCGGGACAGCCGGTTTACGCCGAACTGCAGCACCAGCACGAAGGCGAGGGGGGCGAACATGGCCACCAGCGCCAACGGCCCTTGCACGTGCCGCAAGCCGTACTGGGTTTCCCGCAGCGGATAGAAGTAGTTGATCAGCGAGGTGTTCGCGACACCGTAAGCCACGACGCCGGTGAGCAGCAGGCCTGACGTCATCCAGTTGTAGACGCGAAGCATGTAGGCGCGCAGGCCAGCGTCGAGTGCGGCAGCACTTGTGGCGCTGGCCGGCGCGTACGTGCGAAGATCGGGGGTGTAGGCCATGGCCTAGGAATTCCTCAAAGTCGGGCGTGATGCCCTATGATCGCTATGTTGGCCGAGTCGAGGCCGCGAGCAAGACAAATCGACAGCAGGTTGCGCGGCTTTAACCCGTTATTCGTTACGAAGGTACGGTGCCGGACGCACCCGCAGCGCCGCCGCCGTGCCGGCATAGCCGAACCCGAGCATCAGCAGAACGCACCCGCCCACCGTCGCCGCCAGCACGCCCGGCAGGAACGACCAGGGCGCGCGCAGCAGGAAGTGCACCACGCCCCAGCTGGCCAGCGTTCCCAGCGCCGCCGCGATCAACCCGGCGGTGACGCCGATGGCGCCGAACTCCACCAACCAGGCCGTGCGGATCTGGCCCCGCGTGGCGCCCAGGGTCTTTAACACCACGGCCTCCGCCACCCGCCGCCGCTGCCCTGCCGCCACTGCGCCGGCCAGCACGAGCGCGCCCGAGGCCAGCGTGACGGATGCGGTGGCCGCCAGCGCCGCCGCCAGCCTGCCCACCAGGTCCGCCACCGATTGCAGGATGTCCGCCACCCGGATGCCCGTCACGTTGGGCAGCGCGTCCGTCACCGTGCGCAGCAGCGCCGCGTCGCCGCCCGGCGCGTCCCGCACGGTGGCGATGTGCATGTGCGGCGCGTGCTCCAGCAGGCCGGGCGAGGCGACCAGGGCGAAGTTGATCGCCAGCTGCCGCCACTGGATGGCGCGCAAATTGGCCACCGTGAAGTCGATGTTCCGTCCCAGCACGTTCAGCCGGATGGCGTCGCCGGGCTTGATGCCCCAGCCTTCGCCCAAGCCCGCATCCAAGGAAAGCAGCGGCTTGCCGGCGTAGTCCGCCGGCCACCACTGGCCCGCCACCACGGCCGACCCGTCCGGCACCGCCGCCGCGTAGGTCAGCCCCCGGTCGCCGCGCAAGGCCCACTGGCTGTCCGGCTTCACGTGGACCTGGTCCACCGGCACGCCGTTCAGCGCCACCACGCGGGCACGCAGGCTGGGCACCTGGTGCAGGTCGGAAACACCTGGCTGGCTGCGCACCAGCTGCTCGAAACGGGCCAGCTGCTCGTTCTGGATGTCGATGAAGAAGAACGACGGCGCTTGTTCCGGCAGATCGCCGAGGATTTGCCGGCGGATGTTGCCCTGGATCAGCGCCACCGCCGCCAGTGTGGTCAGCCCCAGGCCGAGCGCCACCAGCAGCAGCGGCGCCTGGCTGGCCGGGCGGTGAAGGTTGGCCACCCCCAGCCGCCACGCCAACGGCCGGCGCAGCCTCACCCGGCGTGCCGCGGCCATCAGGCCCGCGCCCCCCACGCGGAACAGCAGCAGCGTGGCCGCCGCGCTGCCGCAGAACCACAGCGCGAAGCCGCGGTCGGGCGCGGTGCCGACCACGATGCCGACCAGCAGGGCCACCAGTAGCGCGTTGGCCAGCCACACGGCCACCGGCACGCCGCGCCCGGACGGCAGCAGCGCGTCCCGGAACAGCGCAGCGCCTGGAATCTGCGCCGCCCGCGCCAGCGGCCACAGCGCGAACGCCCCCGCCGTCAGCAAGCCATAGACCGCCGCCACGGCCAGCGGCCCGGGATACACCCCGCCCGCCGCCGGCACC
>CAXTPP010000071.1:0-17363 GCA_964246185.1 uncultured Acetobacteraceae bacterium | reverse complement strand
CCAGCCCCGAGCCGCACCTACTCACGTTTGAGTCAGAGCAAACGACGGTTGGTATAAGGCACAGCCGCTTTCAAGATCAATCGCGTTGCTCACGAATGATCAAGATGGGGTCGTGAGCCGATATTCAAACTGAGACACTACCCGGCAGGCTGGTGAGGTGCCAGCGAGGTTTCGCGATAAACTATCGCTACGATCCGCGCCGCTATAAACGCTCGAACCGCACTGTCGTTGGCGGACGGCTGCGGTCGTTTCCGGCCGTGCTGCTAGGCCGGCAGCTATGGCAGATGCGGGGCAAACAGACGAGATACCGTTCCCTGGGTTGGCATGATGGGTGGCCGTCCGTGGCCTGAAACACCATCCCACGAAACGGGCATCAATTCAGGTGCCGCCAGCGGGTGGTTGCTGCCCTCAACCAGCGGTTGGCGTCCTCGCTGCAACGGGCACGTGCGTTCCCGTCGCGTGGGTGCCCGGGTCAAGCCCGGGCATGACGGAACTTGGCCGTGGCGGGAGGCAACCAGCCTGGCCACCCCGCCGCGGCCCGCCGGGTCAATACCGCTTATACGGCAAGAACTTGCCGCTCATCGTCAGCTTCACCCGGTCGCCCTTCTGGTCGGGCTGGCGCTCCATGGTCATGTCGAAATCGATGGCGGACATGATGCCGTCGCCAAACTCCTCGTGGATCATCTCCTTCCACGTGGTGCCATACACGCTGACCAGCTCGTGGAAGCGATAGATCAGCGGGTCGGTCGGCGGGGTGCCGGGCAGGGAGCCGCGGTAGGGCGCCTGGGCCAGCAAGTCCGCCTCGGCCGGCGAGAGGTCGAACAGCAGGGCCGCCTTCTCCGCCGTCTCGGGCGTCATGGACATCTGGCCCAGGCAGGCGGCGCAGACCCACACGGGGGAGTGGCCCAGCTTCTCGGCCACCTGCGGCCAGGTCCAGCCCTTGGCCTTCTTGGCGGCGATGATCTTGGCGCCCAGCGCGGTCTTGGCTTCGTTCATGGCGATGTTCTCCGTTCAGGGTTCAGGACACGAGTTCGGCAGGCCGCACCTCGGGCACCGCCCGGCCGGTCCAGCCATCCGGCCGGGTGGTGGCCAGGGTGCGCGAGCGGGTCACCAGGAAATCCACGACGTGGTTGCGCAGCTCGTAGTAGCCCGGCGTGTGGTGGATCTCGGTGCGGACCCGAGGGCGGGGCAGGGTGTTCACCACCACCTCCGCCACCCGCGCGTCCGGGCCGTTGGTCATCAGCAGGATGCGGTCGGCCAGCAGGATCGACTCGTCCACGTCGTGCGTGATCATGAACGCGGTCTGCCCGGCGTCCGCCACCAGGCGCAGCACCTCGTCCTGCAAGGCGCCGCGGGTGAGCGCGTCGAGCGCCGAGAACGGCTCGTCCATCAGCAGCAGTTGCGGGGCGATGGCGAGCGCCCGGGCGATGCCGACGCGCTGCTTCATGCCGCCGGACAGCTCGGACGGCTTGCGCTGCGCGGCTTCCGTCAAGCCCACCAGCTCCAGCACCTGGGCCGCGTGGCCCGCCACCTGGGCGCGAGTCCAGCCGCGGTTGCGGGAGCGCACGGCGAAGGCGACGTTGCCGAGCGCGGTCAGCCAGGGCAGCAGCGCGTGGGACTGGAAGATGACGGCGCGGTCCAGCGCCGGGCCGGTGACGGGGCGGCCGTCCATCAGCACGGCGCCGCCGTCCGGCGCTTCCAGCCCGGCCAGGATGTTGAGGATGGTGGTCTTGCCGCAGCCGGAATGGCCGATCAGCGAGACGAACTCGCCGCGCTCGACGCCGAACCACACGTCCTGGAACACCGGCCGGCCGCCGTAGCGCCGGGTGATGCCTTCAACCGACAGCCAGGGTCTCATGACAGCCAGGGGCCTCACTCCCGCCATGCCACCGCAGATGCCAGCCGGCCCAGCCCCTTGTCCAGCGCCATGCCGACCAAGCCGATCAGCAGGATGGCCACGATGATGTCCGCGATGGACAGGTTGTTCCACTGGTTCCAGACGAAGTAGCCGATCCCCGTGCCGCCCACGAGCATCTCGGCGGCGATGATGACCAGCCAGGCGATGCCGATGGAGATGCGCATCCCCGTCATGATGGTGGGCGCGGCGGCGGGCAGGATCACGTGGAACGCGGTGCGCCAGGCGCCCGCCTCCAGCGTGCGCGCCACGTTCAGCCACTCCCGCCGCACGGAGCCGACGCCGTAGGCGGTGTTCAGCAGCATCGGCCAGATGGCGCAGATGAAGATGACGAAGATGGCCGAGACGCTGCTGTCCTTGATGGTGTACAGCGCCAGCGGCATCCAGGCGAGCGGGCTGATCGGGCGCAGCACCTGGATCATCGGGTCCAGCGCGCCGTTCAGCAGCGGGCTCATGCCGATCAGGAAGCCCAGCGGCACCGCCACCAGCACCGCCAGGCCGAAGCCGATGCCGACCCGCAGCAGCGACCAGCCCATCTGGATGCCGATGCCCTGATCGTTGGTGCCGTGGACGTAGAACGGGTTGCGCAGCAGCGCCCAGGCACGCTCGGCCACGTCGGTCGGGCGCGGCATGGGCGATTTCTGGCCATGGCTCGCCGCCGTGCCGACCAGGGCGGCGTATTCCGGGTCCACCGTGACGCTGCCCGGCGCCGGGGTGGCGGCCCATTGCCACGCGCCGAGCAGCACGGCCAGGATCAGCAGCGTCAGCGCGAACGACTGGACGCGCTGCCGCCTCATGCCCGCCTGATCGGGAAGGACGCCACGTACTCGTCGGGCTTGGCCGGGTCGAAGGCCTTGCCCATGATGACGTAGCTCTTGCTGGGGGAGTCGGGAACCAGCAACCCGGCCTCCCTCATGCGCGGCGCCGCGTCCGCCGTGAGGTACACCTGCTTCGCCACGTCGGCCCAGGCGATGTCGCCCTTGACCTGCCCCCAGCGCTTCATCTGCGTCATGATCCAGACCGCCATGGACTGGTAGGGGAACGGGTCGAAGCTCACCCGGTCCGGCACGCGCTTCACGCCGCCCAGGCCGTCCGCGTAGGTGCCGGTCAAGGCTTGCTCCACCACCGTTTGCGGCTGGTTCAGGTAGTTCTGCGCGCACACCACGCCGGCGATCTCCTTGCGGTTCTCGGCCTTGTTGGCATAGGCGGTGCTGTCCACCACCGCCTGCAGCAGGGCGCGGAAGGTGTTGGGCCTCTGCCTGACTGCGGCCTGGCTGATGCCGAGGGCGCAGCACGGATGGCCGTCCCACAGCTCGCGCGTCAGCAGATGGATGAAGCCCACGCCGTCGTACACGGCGCGCTGGTTGAACGGGTCCGGGCCGAGGAAGCCGTCGATGTTCTCGGCGCGCAGGTTGGCCACCATCTCGGGCGGCGGGATGATGCGCAGCTGCACGTCCCGGTCCGGGTCCAGCCCGGCCTCGGCCAGGTAGTAGCGCAGCAGGTAGTTGTGCATCGAGTAGTCGAACGGGATGCCGAACTTCATGCCGCGCCACTTGGCCGGGTCGCGGTTGCCCTTGTGCTTCAGCGCCAGGGTGATCGCCTGTCCGTTGATGTTCTCGATCGCCGGCACCGCGAACGGCGTGGCCTGCGCGCCGATGCCAAGGGTGAGCGCCAGCGGCATGGGGCTGAGCATGTGGGCGGCGTCGTACTCGCCGTTCAGCGCCTTGTCCCGCACCACGGCCCAGCCGGCGGTCCGCACCACGTCCACGTTCAGGCCCTGCTTGGCGTAGAACCCCATCGGCGAGGCCAGGATGATCGGGGTGGCGCAGGTGATGGCGATGAAGCCGACCTTGAGGTCCTTCTTCTCCGGCGCGCCGCCGGCTCCCTCGGCCCACGCCTCCTGGGCGCGCAGAATGGGGAATGCCCGGTCCATGACGGCCGCGAGGCTGGCCGCGCCCAAGGCCTTCAACACCCGGCGGCGGCCGGCCTCGCCGCCGAACGCCGCGCGCTCGGCCGCCGCGCGAATAGCAGCGGCGGCGATGCTCTCGGTCGAAGCCGGGTCGCACGCCAAGGCAGCGCCGCCGCAATGGCAGCCTGGCGGGTGGGGGAGGGGCGCACGGGGCACGAGGGAACTCCGGGAAATCGTTTGCGCGGCAAGGAACGGAGCGGACTGAGCAAGGCCCGTGCCAAATAAGCTGGACCCTGGGTTCGTGCAGCCGGCCAGGCCAGCTCTCATCAGGCCTGCTTCTTGGCAATCCTGATGCGGGCGGCATTGCGCCGGTTGGCAATGCGGCCGAGGGCAATCCTGAGCGGGAGTTCGTCGATCTCCTTGGGGTTCCAGTCCTCCAGGTATTCGGCAATTTCGGCGTGGTCCGGACGCCCGGGGTCGGCCAGGGCGTCGAGCATGTCATAGTAGCCTGGGATGCCGCCGCAATCCTCGGGCGGGCAGCCCCATTCGCCGCCGACATAGTGGGGATAGGAGACGCCAGGTTGGCCGGGGCGGATTTTGGTGATGGTGAGCCGGTGCTCCCAGCTGTCGCCGAAATCGTACATGTAGTCGATCGTGGTCTTGCGCGGCTTCAGCACGTCGCGCAGGCGGACCTTGATGGCCTCCGGGCGCGGCGCCGCGCCCCAGTTCTCGTCCATCGGCAGCCCGTATCTCTGCTCGCCGATGGTGAACTCCCACAGATGCTTGTCGAGCCAGCCCATGGTGATCTGCACGATGTCGTGCAGCACCTTGAGCGTGATGGAAGTCGGCGCCTCCACTTCGCGCCAGATCGGCGGGTCGGTGTCCAGCAGCACGATCCGGATCGTGCCGACCTGGTTGAAGCTGTCCGCGGCCGTGGTGTCCGCGGAGGCTTTGCTCGGGCTCATGCCGCCAGTTTGGCAGCCTGTTCCGCGCAGTTCCAGTTCGCACCCGGACTTGTGAGCGCGATCACTCGCGGACGAGCACGCGGTCCACCAGGAAGGAGGCCAGCCCGCCGGCCACGAAGTCCCGCCGCAGCGCCGCCTCGTCGTATTCGTGCTCGACCCAGTGCAGGAAGGGCACCCGGCCTTCTGCCTCGGCAGCGTAACGGACGAAGAACGCGTCCAGGATGCCGGTGCGGGAACGGCTCCAATGGCCGAAGCGCCAGGACAACTGGGCCAGCGCGTCCTGGCTGCTGCCGCCTTCCAGCAGCAGCGCCAGCCCGGAGGCCAGCCCGGCACGGTCTGCGCCGGACTTGCAGTGCATCAACGCCGGGGCGTCCAGGGTGCGGTAAAGGGCGGCAAAGCGAAGAATGCGGTCACGGTGCGGCGCGCCGCGGCTCTCAAATGCCATGTCAACATGATGGAGGCCGAGATTGGCGGCAGCTTGGCGGGAGAGGGCGTCCGAGCCGCACTGACGATGGCCGCGCAGGTTGATCAGGGTTCGCAGGCCGTAGCGCCGCCGGGCGGTTGCCAAGCGGGCGGGAGTGGGATGGTTGGAGCGATACAGCTTGCCCGGCACCACCTCGGCCAGGTTGTCCCAGACCATGCGGAATACGGCGTGGTCGGTCAGCAGCGAATCGCGCCAGGCGGCAGCCCGTTGCCGGCCGGCCGTCATGTCTCCGGAGAATGCCATGACGGCCAGGCTAGCAGGAAACGCCGCCGGTGTTTAGCCGGCGCGCTCCAGCAGCAGTTGCTTGATCTCGCCGATCGCCTTGGCCGGGTTCAGGCCCTTGGGGCACGACTTGGTGCAGTTCATGATCGTGCGGCAGGCATACAGCTTGAACGGGTCCTGCAACGCGTCCAGCCGCTGCCCGGTGTACTCGTCCCGGCTGTCGGCGATCCAGCGATAGGCGGCCAGCAGCGTCGCCGGGCCAAGATAGCGGTCGCCGTTCCACCAGTAGGACGGGCAGGAGGTGGTGCAGCAGAAGCATAGGATGCACTCCCACATGCCGTCCAGCTTGTGGCGCTCCTGCACGCTCTGGCGGCGCTCGCCGTCCGGCGGCGGCGGGGTGTCGGACTTCAGCCACGGCTCCACGGAGCGCAGCTGGGCGTAGGCCATGGTCAGGTCCGGTACCAGGTCCTTCACGACGGCCATGTGCGGCAGGGGGTAGATCTTCACCGCGCCGCGCACGTCCTCGACCGGCTTGAGGCAGGCCAGGGTGTTGCTGCCGTCGATGTTCATCGAGCAGGAGCCGCAGATGCCCTCGCGGCAGGAACGGCGGAAGGTGAGGGTGGGGTCGATATCGTTCTTGATGTGGATCAGCGCGTCCAGCACCATCGGGCCGATGCGGTCCAGATCGACCTGATAGGTGTCCAGCCGCGGGTTCTCGCCGTCGTCGGGGTTCCAGCGGTAGACCTTGAACTCGCGCACCCGCTTGGCGCCGGGTGCAGCGGCCCAGGTTCGGCCGGGGGTGATCTTGCTGTTCTTGGGAAGGGCGAACTCAACCATGTCTAACCTCTGTCTCCACCCAACCCCTTGAGGGCCGGTGCGAGACCGTTGCGGCCATCGAACCCCGCCATGGCGGGATATGCCTAGTAAACGCGCTTCTTCGGCGGGAACACGCTCACCTCGTTGGTCAGCGTCTGCATCCGGACCGGGCGGTAGGACAGCGCCACGTCGCCGCTCTCGGCCATGTGCGCCACCGTGTGCTTCATCCACTCGCCGTCGTCGCGGTCGGGGAAGTCGTCGTGCGCGTGCGCGCCGCGGCTTTCGTGCCGGGCCTCGGCGCTGACCATCGTGGTCATCGCGTTGGCGACCAGGTTGTCCATCTCCAGCGCCTCGGCCAGTTCGCTGTTCCAGATCATGGAGCGGTCCGTCACGCCGACATGCTCCTGGCCGTCCCAGATCGCCTTCATCTTGGACACGCCCTGCTTCAGGCTCTCGTCCGTGCGGAACACGGCGGCATGGGCCTGCATGGCGCGCTGCATCTGCTCGCGCAGTTGGCCGACCCGGGCGTCGCCGCGGCTGTGGCGCTTGCGGTCGAGGCGGTCCAGGCCAGCCTCGCCGGCACGGGCCGGCAACGGCGCCTGCGAGCCGCCGGGCTTGAGGATCTCCGCGGCACGGTGCGCGGCGGCGCGGCCGAACACCACCAGGTCGAGCAGCGAGTTGGTGCCCAGGCGGTTCGCGCCGTGCACCGACACGCAAGCCGCCTCGCCGACCGCCATCAGGCCGGGCACCACGGCGTCCGGATCGGAGGCGGTCGGGCGCAGCACTTCGGTGCGATAGTTCGTGGGGATGCCGCCCATGTTGTAATGCACGGTCGGCAGCACCGGGATCGGGTCCTTGGTCACGTCCACGCCGGCGAACACCTTGGCCGTCTCGGAGATGCCCGGCAGCCGCTCGTTCAGCAACTCGGCGCCCAGGTGCTCGATGTGCAGGTTGATGTGGTCCTTGTTCGGCCCCACGCCGCGGCCCTCGTTGATCTCGATGGTCATGGAGCGGCTCACCACGTCGCGGCTGGCCAGGTCCTTGGCGGTGGGGGCGTAGCGCTCCATGAAGCGCTCGCCGTTGCCGTTGGTGAGGTAGCCGCCCTCGCCGCGCACGCCCTCGGTGATCAGGCAGCCGGCGGGGAAGATACCGGTCGGGTGGAACTGCACGAACTCCATGTCCTGCACCGGCAGCCCGGCGCGGATCACCATGCCGCCGCCGTCGCCCGTGCAGGTGTGCGCCGAGGTGCAGGACAGGTAGGCGCGGCCGTAGCCCCCCGTGGCGAGCACGGTGGTCTGGGCGCGGAAACGGTGGATGCTGCCATCCTCCAGGCACCAGGCGGTGACGCCGCGGCAGGCGCCTTCCTCGTCCATGATGAGGTCCAGCGCGAAATACTCGACGAAGAACTCGACCTCGTGCTTCAGCGACTGCTGGTACAGCGTGTGCAGGATGGCGTGGCCGGTCCGGTCGGCGGCGGCGCAGGCGCGGTTGGCCGGGGTCTTGCCGTATTCCTGCATGTGGCCGCCGAACGGGCGCTGGTAGATGCGGCCGTCCTCGGTGCGGGAGAACGGCACGCCGAAATGCTCCAGCTCATAGATGGCCGGCACCGCCTCGCGGCACATGTACTCGATGCTGTCCTGGTCGCCGAGCCAGTCCGACCCCTTCACGGTGTCGTACATGTGCCAGCGCCAGTCGTCCTCGCCCATGTTGCCGAGCGCCGCGCCGATGCCGCCCTGGGCGGCCACCGTGTGCGAGCGGGTCGGGAACACCTTGCTGATGCACGCGGTCTTGAGCCCGGCCGCGCCCATGCCGAGGGTGGCACGCAGCCCGGCGCCGCCCGCGCCGACCACCACCACGTCATAGGTGTGGTCCACGACCTGGTAGGCGCCGTTGGAAGGCTTGGAGATCGCGTTCATGTTCGTGACACGTCCGGGTGAGAGGTCAGGCCGTGAAGGCCATGCGGAGAATGGAAACCGCGCAGAGCAGGCCCAGGAACAAGGCAGCGCCCTGGTTCAGGAGCAGGGAAACCCGCTTGGTCTTCGGGTCGTGGATGTAGTCTTCCATCACGACCTGCAGCCCTAGTTGGGTATGATGGAACGTCATCGCCACCATCGCGAGCAGCAAAACAGTATTGACCGGGTTCGCTGCGAAACGGTGGACCGTTTGCTGCGGAGCGCCCAGCAGGTGCAGCACCGCGTAGATGAACCAAAGCGTCAGCGGCACGAGGGCGATGGCGGTCAGCCGCTCCACCTTCCAATGGTGCAGCCATCCGCCAGCGGCGCCCATGCCGCGGGCGCGGCCCAGCTCGGAGCGCATCACCTCGACCTTGGGGCCAACCACACCTTGGGTGCGCGCCGCGCCGGACGACTTGGCATCCAGCATCAGCGCCACACCACGAGCACGGCCACCCAGATCGCCACGGTGCTGAGGCCCGTCGCCGCCACCGTCGCCCAACCGCTGGCGTAGACCTGCGGCAGGTCGAAGCCGTAGCCGGCGTCCCATGCCAGGTGACGCAGGCCGGCAAAGAAATGGTACATCAGCGCAGCCGTCCAGCAGAACAGCAGGAACAGCCCGATCCAGGAGCCCATCACCGCCTGCATCGTGCCGTAGGCGCCGGGCGACCCGGCGGACGCCACGAGCCACCACACCATTAGCAGCACGCCGATCGAAGTTCCGACGCCGGTGATGCGATTCAGGGCGGACAACACAGAGGTGAGCTGGGGCCGGTACACCTGCAAATGCGGAGACATCGGGCGGCTGACCGTGCTGCCATCCGTCCGGTGGCCGACCATCAAGGCGTCACGCGCGTCGTTCATCCGTCACCCCGAAGCATGGCCCAGTTTTCATGCGGCGATGCACAATTCCTATAGCTGGAGGTGGGGAGGGTCAACGCGAGCGCAATATGATACCAGTCAGCTTCGGCCGCGATCGGCGCCGTAGTTCCGGCGTCACCCGGTGAGGCGCAGCCCCGCCACGCCGGCCAGGATCAGCCCGGCGCAGGCGATCCGCAGCGCCCCGGCAGGCTCGCCTTCCATGGCGATGCCCCAAGCCAGCCCGCCAGCCGCGCCGATCCCGGTCCACACGGCATACACCGTGCCCATCGGCAGCACGCGCAGGGCCTGGGACATCGCGCCGACGCTGCACGCCATGGCGGCCAGGGTGGCGGCGCTCCAACCCAGCCGGGTGAACCCGTCCGACCGCTTGAGCAGCACCACCCAAGCCACCTCGAACGCCCCGGCCGCGGCGAGCCACAGCCAAGCCATTTCTCAGGCAGCCTTGGCGAGCAGCCCCCGCGCCACCAGCGTCTCGGCGATCTGCACCGCGTTCAGCGCCGCGCCCTTGCGCAAGTTGTCCGACACGCACCAGAACGACAGGCCGTTCGGCACCGTCGGGTCCCGCCGGATGCGGCTGACGTACACGTCGTCGTCCCCGGCGCAGTCGATCGGCGTCGCGTAGCCGCCGTCGTCGCGGGTGTCCATCACGATGAGGCCGGGTGCGTTGCGCAGCACGGCGCGGGCCTCGGCCGGCGTCACCGGCAGCTCGAACTCGACGTTCACCGCCTCCGAGTGGCCGACGAACACCGGCACCCGCACGCAGGTGGCGTGCAGCTTGATGTCCGGGTCGAGGATCTTGCGGGTCTCGACCATCATCTTCCACTCCTCCTTGGTCGAGCCGTCGTCCATGAAGCGGTCGATGTGGGGGATGACGTTGAAGGCGATCGGCTTGGTGAACTCCTGCGCGGTCGGCGCATCGTTGACGAACGTGCCGCGGCTCTGCGTCCACAGCTCGTCCATGCCGTTCTTGCCGGCGCCGGACACCGACTGGTAGGTCGCCACCACCACCCGGCGGACGCGGAACTTGTCGTGCAGCGGCTTCAGCGCCATGACCAACTGGATGGTGGAGCAGTTCGGGTTGGCTATGATGCCGCGGCGGATGCGGCCCAGCGCCTCCGGGTTCACCTCCGGCACCACCAGCGGCACGTCCGGCTCCATGCGGAACTGGCTGGTGTTGTCGATCACGATGCACCCGGCTTCGGCGGCGCGCGGCGCGTGGATGGCGGAGACGGCCGCGCCCGGGCTGAACAGGCCGATGTCCCAGCCGGCGAAGTCGAACCGGTCGAGCGCCTGGACCTTGAGCACGCGCTTGGTCCCGAACGAGACCTCCTGGCCGACCGACTTGCCGGAGGCGAGGGCGGCGATGTCCGACACCGGGAAGTCCCGCTCGGCCAACGTCTTGAGGATTTCGCGCCCAACCGCCCCGGTGGCCCCGGCGACTGCAACCTTGTAGCCCATCATGTGCTGCCTTTCTGACCCATCGGACCTAACCCGGACGCATGAGGTTACAAGCAATCCTCCTTGCTGTCAGCAAAACAGTTGGAACTTCTAGTCTCGACCGCGTAGCGGTCGCACATGGTCAAAAAAGCTGCTTCCAGAAGCGATCAGAACATAACATGTCAGAATACTTACGTTTTGAGAGCCTCCATATGTAGGTGATGGTTCCTGATCCAGATGCGAAAGCTACATATGCAGGCATTCGAGCCTGATCCGGTCGCCCGAAGTTTAATGACATAGTCGGTGTCAGTACCGATTGTGCGTTCATGCTCAAGTCTGGAGTTAGCCGTGAATGGCACGTGAAGCATACCCATCGTGTCGCCGTTGACGTTGGTTCCAGGTTCGCCGTAAGTCACCAAGGGAACGTAAACAGAATCTTCGGGGTTTAGGCTCACCGGGGCAAATGCAGGCATTCTGATATCATCCGCCAAACCACCCTCATTTGGCTCGACCGACATAACGTAAAGCTTGCAATCAGAAACTGTGGTGCCACCAGCATTACGAATACGAACACTAAGTGTCCGCTTAAGGTTTTTGTAAACTCCTTGTTGTGTTTCATTAAAGCGTCTCTGTCTGGGGTTGAACTCGATCTTAAGCCGTCCCTGACGCGCAACTTCAGTTTGGAGGTTCATTGCCCGGGTACGCTCTATCTCCCAGGCCGAATAAGTAGCTTGAAGAAAGCAAGTCACACCCAACAACAACACGGCAATTTTGCCGCCTTCTGGCGTTGGTATAAACGGAGATGCTACCGTCAGCGGCACGGACAACACGCCACACATTCCTGAGAATGTTTTGGTGACAATCGCCTTGATAAAGTCAGTCCTCCCAACGCCACTCGCGGGTAGTCGAGTGCTGGGAATAATTGGGACCAAGCGTCCGCCTTGTTTTGCTAATAAATTCTGGCAATATTTGTTGAGCATTTGAGCTTTACTCTCCGGCAATCCTAACATTACAACAACGTGACGCTCTGGATCATGCGCGTTGCGGTAAATCCAGCTATTTGTTCGTCTAAGCAATTATCTGTATGTCCGGTGACTGACTGAGCCGGTCCAGGACCGGATAGGCATATACCCATTAAATGCCAACTTTAGACAGACTTATCGCCCATCTGTTTCTTTTTCGAAATAGCTTCTTCACGAAGCCGGCGGCCCCGCCGAGTGCGTCGCCAGCACCGCCTCCGTCTCCGAGTCCACCTCCTGTAGCTTGACCTCATACCCCCACAGCGCCGCCACGTAGCGCAGCGTCAGCTCCGCATCCCGCTGGGCGAGCAACTGGCCCGGCCGGGTGCGGTGCTGCAGCATCAGGCGGCGGTCCCCGGCCAGATCCACGTCCACCACCTGCACGTCCGGGTCGCCCTCCGCCGGGTCGTAGCTGCGGGCCAGGGTGCGGCGGATGGCGCGGTAGCCGGAATCGTCGTGGATGGCATCGACCAGCAGGGTGGGGTCGGTCGTGTCGTCCATCAGGCGGAACATGCGGAACCGGCGCATCACCGCCGGCGAGAGGAATTGCAGCACGAAGCTCTCGTCGCGGAAGTTGGCCCAGGCGTGGCGCAGGGTGCCGAGCGGGTCGCCGTTGCCGGCCACGTCCGGGAACCAGGCGCGGTCCTCCGCCGTGGGGGCGGTGCACATGCGTTCGATGTCGGTCATCATGGCGTAGCCGAGCGCGTAGGGGTTGAAGCCGGGGCCATACTCGAAGCCCGGCTGCATGATGACGCTGCTGGTGGAATGCAGCACCTCCAGGAACGCCGCATCGTCGATCTGCCCCGTCTCGTGCAGGCGGCGCATGATGCGCTGGTGCGTCCAGGTGGCACAGCCCTCGTTCATCAGCTTGGCCTGCGGCTGCGGATAGAAGTACTGTGCGATCAGCCGCACGATGCGGATGATCTCGCGTTCCCAGAACTGCAGCTTGGGCGCCGTCTTCTCGATGAAGTAGAGCAGGTTCTCCTCGGGCAGCCCGAGCTTGCGGCGGCGCTCGCCCACCGGGTCGGCCTCCGTCGTGGCCTTGCCGACCGGCACGGTGCGCCACAGGTCGTCGAATACCTTCTCGTCGTATTCGCGCCGCTCGCGCTCCCGCTTCAGGTCGGTCTTGAGGTTCAGCGGGCGCACGCCGCCGTGCTTGTGCACGCCGTGGCGGGACAGCGTGTGGGCAGCGTCCAGCACCCGCTCCACCGCCGCCACGCCGTAGCGGTCCTCGCAGCCCGACACGTAGCTGCGGGCGAACTCCAGGTAGTCGAGGATGGCCGAGGCTTCGGTCCACTGCCGGAACAGGTGGTTGTTGCGGAAGAAGTGGTTGTGGCCGAACGCCGCGTGCGCGATCACCAGCGCCTGCATGGTGGCCGAGTTGGCCTCCATCAGGTAGCTGATGCACGGGCTGGAGTTGATCACCACCTCGTAGGCCAGGTTGCTGTAGCCCCGGCGGTAGCTGCTTTCGTGCTGCAGGAACCGCTTGCCGTAGGACCAGTGCCGGTAGGTCAGCGGCATGCCGTGCGCGGTGTACACGTCCAGCATCTGCTCGGAGGTGATGACCTCGATGCGGTTGGGGTACACCTCGAGCCCCAGCTCCTCGCAGGCGATGCGCTCGATGGCGTCGTAGGTGCGGCGCAGGATGGGGAAGTTCCAGTCGCTGCCGGAATAGATCAGCTCGCTCATGCGGTCGCTGCCTTGCGGCCGAACAGGTCGCGGAACACCGGGAAGATGTCCCTCGCCTCCGAGACCCGGCGCATCGCCAGCTTCGGCTCCCGCCCGGACAGCGGGGCGTAGCCGCGCCACAAATCGGTCTCGCCGCGGATGCGCGCGCCGGACTGCGACACCTCGATGTAGGCGAAGTGCTGCACCAGCGGCAGCAGGTCCTTTTCCAGCATGGCCACCGCCCGGTTGGTGTCGCCGCCCGAGTTGTCGCCGTCCGAGGCTTGGGCGGCGTAGATGTTCCAGCTGTCGTGCGGGTAGCGCTCGCGCTGGATGCGGGCGAACTCGGCCAGCGCGGTGGAAACCACGGTGCCGCCGGTGCGCGGGTCGGTGAAGAAGGTCTGCTCGTCCACTTCCTCGGCGGTTTCGGTGTGGCGGATGAACACCAGCTCGACCCGCTTGTAGCGCCGTTCCAGGAACACGTGCAGCAGCAGGAAGAACCGCTTGGCCAGGTCCTTCATCGGCTCGGACATCGAGCCGGACACGTCCATCAGGCAGAACATGACCGCGCGCGCGGAGGGCTTGGGCGCCTGGGTGAAGCGGCGGTAGCGCATGTCCACCGGGTCCATCCACGGCACCCGGGCCAGCCGGCGCAGCGCGAACTCCAGCTCGGCGCGCAGCCCGGGCAGGCGGTCGGCCGTGTCCCCGCCAAGCTCCAGCGCCGCGATCTCGGCTTCCAGCACCGTGACCTCCTCGGTTTTCGGCCGGCGCAGGCCGATGCGCCGGGCCATCGACTGGCGCATGGAGCGGGACATGTCGATCTGCGACGGGGCGCCGTCCAGGCTGATGCCGGCCCGCATCGGCGCCGTGGTCTCGGTGGCGACGATCTGGCTCTTCACCAGGTCGGGCAGTTCTAAATCCTCGAAGAACAGGTCCAGGAACTCGTTGCGGGTCAGCACGAAGCGGAAGCCGTCCTCGCCCTGTCCGTCGCCGCCCTGGCCGTCGCCGGCCCCGCTGCCCTGGCCGCCGCCGCGTGGCCGCTCCAGCCGGTCCCCGGTCGAGAACTCCTTGTTGCCGCTCAGCACCACCTGGCGCTGGCCGCTGGTGAACACGGTGTGGAAGCTCGGCTCGTGCAGCGAGTCGGCGGGGATGGTCACCGCCTGGTCCCGCCCGACCTCGCGCAGCGTGCCGCTGTCGATGGCCGAGCGGGTGGCCCGCGCCACGGCGGCGCGGGCGCGCACCAGCACGCGCTGGCGGTTCTCCAGGTTCTTGCCGCTCGGGTTCGGCCGCCGGTCCAGGATGTCCAACGCGGCGCTCAGGCCGACTGCTTGACGCGCATGTACCACTCGACCAGCCGGCGCACCTGGCGCTCGGTGTAGCCGCGCGAGACCATGCGGTTGACGAACTCGTCGTGCTTCTTCTCGGTGTCGTTGTCCTTCTTGGAGCCGAAGCTGATCACCGGCAGCAGGTCCTCCACCTGGCTGAACATCCGCTTCTCGATCACCTCGCGGATCTTCTCGTAGCTGGTCCAGGACGGGTTGCGGCCGCTGTTGGTGGCGCGGGTGCGCAGCGCGAACTTCACCACCTCGTTGCGGAAGTCCTTCGGGTTGGCGATGCCCGCCGGCTTCTCGATCTTGGTCAGCTCGGCGTTCAGCAGCTCGCGGTTCAGCATCTGGCCGGTGTCCGGGTCCTTGAAGTCCTGATCCTCGATCCAGGCATCGGCGTAGTCGAGATAGCGGTCGAACAGGTTCTGGCCGTAGTCGCCGTAGCTTTCCAGGTAGGCCTTCTGGATCTCGTTGCCGATGAACTCGGCATAGCGCGACGCCAGCTCGCTCTTGATGGTGGCGAGGTAGGCGCTCTCGGTCTCGGGCGGGAACTGCTCGCGGCGGATCGCCTGCTCCAGCACGTACATCAGGTGCACTGGGTCGGCCGCCACCTCGTTGGAGGAGTGGTTGAACGTGGCCGACAGCACCTTGTAGGCGAAGCGGGTGGAGATGCCGTCCATCCCCTCGTCCACCCCGGCCATGTCGCGGTACTCCTGCATGGTTTTGACCTTGGGGTCGGTCTCGCGGATGTTCTCCCCGTCATAGACCCGCATCTTGGCGAACGGGCGCGAGTTGGCGTGCGGCTTGAGGCGGGACAGCACCGCGAAGCGGGCCAGCATCTCCAGCGTGTGCGGCGCGCAGGGCGCCTCGGCCAGGGCGGAGCCGCTGATCAGCTTCTCGTAGATGTGGCCCTCCTCCGTCACCCGCAGGCAGTACGGCACCTTGACCACGCTGACGCGGTCCAGGAAGGCCTCGTTGGTGCGGTTGTTGCGGAAGGTCTGCCACTCCGCCTCGTTGGAGTGGGCGAGCAGGATGCCCTGGAACGGGATGGCGCCGATGTTCTCGGTGCCCAGGTAGTTGCCCTCCTGCGTCGCGGTCAGCAGCGGGTGCAGCATCTTGATCGGCGCCTTGAACATCTCGACGAACTCGAGCAGGCCCTGGTTGGCGCGGTTCAGCCCGCCGGAGAAGCCGTAGGCGTCCGGGTCGTTCTGGCTGTACATCTCCAGCTTGCGGATATCGACCTTGCCGACCAGGGCGGAGATGTCCTGGTTGTTGTCGTCGCCGGGCTCGGTCTTGGCGACGGCGACCTGCTTGCGGCGTGACGGGTAGAGCTTGACCACGCGGAACCGCTCGATGTCGCCGCCCCACTCGTCCAGCCGCTTCAGCGCCCAGGGGCTGGCGATGCCGGTCAGCACCCGGCGCGGGATGCCGTACTTGTCCCTGAGCGCGTCCGCCATGGTGTCCGGGTCGAACAGGCCGAGCGGGCTCTCGAACACCGGGCTGAGCTGGTCGCCGGCCTTGAGCACGTAGATCGGCTCGCGCTCCATCAGCGCCTTCAGCCGCTCGCCGAGCGAGGACTTGCCGCCGCCGACCGGGCCGAGCAGGTAGAGCACCTGCTTGCGCTCCTCCAGGCCCTGGGCGGCGTGGCGGAAGAAGCCCACGATCCGCTCGATCGTGTCCTCCATGCCGTGGAACTCGGAGAAGGCGGGATAGACCCGGATGGTGCGGTTGAGGAACAGCCGGCTCAGCCGCGGGTCCCGCGAGGTGTCGATGATCTCGGGCTCGCCGATGGCGCGCAACATGCGTTCGGCGGGGCTCGCGTAGCATTCAGGGTCGTCCCGGCAGGCATCGAGGTAGGCCGACAGGCTCATCTCCACTTCGCGCGTCCGGTCGCGCAGGGTGGCGTGCAATGAGAAAACGTCATCTGGCATTTGGAATCTCCCAGGTACGTGTCGCGCGTCAGTGGCGGGTGCGTCCGGTCCGGCCATCTCCGGTCTTCCAGGGTGGCGGCAGCTGCCGCACCGTTCACATTCATCAGCGGCAAGGTGAAAGTCTAGCTCACGGAGGTGGCAATCCGCATCAACAACGTGAGGCGATTCATCTGAATCCTTTGCTGTGGTTTGCAAGTCACTCAGAATTAACGAGTAACGCCGGTTCCAGCAGCCGATCAGGGCGCCTGCCTCCCGATTCCTGGCCCGGCCGCGCGCGACCCGGGCCAAGGCGATGGCCGGGGCGGTGGCCAGGGCGATGCCGCCGCCGCCGCGCCGGCAGCCAGCTGCTTGCCGCATGGTTGCCGGTGGCGGCGAAGCCGGTTATGGCACGCCCAAGCAAGGCCGACGCCCGGCCTGCGGAGGGTCCGACACCGCGATGCCTGCCAAGACATGGACGCGCACGGCCCTATGGCTGGCCTCGTGCACCGCCCTGGCGGCCTGCAACACCCTCAACGACGTGAATTTGACCCTCCACGACGTGAAGCAGATCTTCATCGACGACAGCCTCACGGACGCAGCGCCAGGCCGGGTCACCGGCTTCATCGGCGGGGTGGCGGTGGACGAGCCGACCGCTGCCATCGCCGGGCGCGAGGTGCTGGCGCTGGGCGGCAACGCGGCCGACGCGGCGGTCGCGGTCGGCTTCACCCTGGCGGTCGCCTATCCGTCGCGCGCCAGCCTCGGCTCCGGCGGGGCCTGCCTGGCCTACGCCCCCGCCCGCACCGGTGCCGGCGAGGGCGTGCCGGAGGCGACGGCGTTCCACATCCACGCCCGGCTGCACGCG
>CAXTPP010000070.1:0-17831 GCA_964246185.1 uncultured Acetobacteraceae bacterium | reverse complement strand
CCCGAGTGCACCCTTGGGCAGCGACGGGGCGAAGCCATCGCTCGCCGAACCCCGGCCGCACCGGTGACGATCGACCGGCCGATGGTCGCGCAGCCGCCATGGGAGCGCGCGTCGGGCCGGTCGAGGTTCGAGG
This sequence comes from uncultured Acetobacteraceae bacterium, assembly GCA_964246185.1. GTDB lineage: Bacteria > Pseudomonadota > Alphaproteobacteria > Acetobacterales > Acetobacteraceae > LMUY01. Next base: position 17,698 of record CAXTPP010000070.1, on the reverse strand, counting down.
AGCTGAGGGCCGGTCATCTCGGCCTGCGCATCGCGGTGACGCCGGGTGAGCTGGAAGCGGTGCAGGCCCTGCGCTACCGGGTGTTCTACGACGAGATGGGCGCCGAGCCGGACGCCGCCGCCGCCCTGTCCCGCCGCGACGCCGACGTGTTCGACCGTGTGGCCGACCACCTGATCGTGGTGGACCACGCGCTTGGCGAAGGGCCGGACGGGGTCGTCGGGTGCTACCGGATGATGCAACGGGCCGGCGCCGCGGCGGTCGGACGGTTCTACTCCGCCGCCGAGTATGACATAGCACCCTTGCTGCGCTTCCCCGGCCGGGTGCTGGAGCTGGGGCGCTCCTGCGTGGACGTGCGCTACCGTGGCCGCGCGGTGATGCAGCTGCTGTGGCGCGGCATCGCGGCCTACATCTTCGCCCACGAGATCGACCTCATGTTCGGCTGCGCCAGCCTGGCCGGCACGGACCCGGATGGCCAGGCCGCCGCGCTGACCTACCTGTACCATAACCACCTGGCGCCCCCCGCCCTGCGTCCCCGCGCCATCGCCTCCCGCTACGTGGACATGCGACGCCTGCCGCCGGACCGGGTGGACGGCCTTCGGGTGCGGGCCGCGCTGCCGCCGCTCATCAAGGGCTACCTCCGGCTCGGCGCCATGATCGGCGACGGCGCGGTGGTCGATGCCCAGTTCAACACCATCGACATCGCCATCATCGTCAAGACCGACCTGGTCACCGACAAGTACATCGACCACTACAAGCGCCAGATCCGGGACTGACCATGGCTCGCTTCAACGTCCCATGACTCGCTTCAACGTAGTCGTGACGGCGCCGGGCCTCGCGGAACCTGCCATGGCCCTGCTGGCGAAGGCGGGCTGCGCCGTACACGCCATGGCCCCCTATCCAACGGCGGACGCCGTGGCGGAGCGGGTGCGGGCCACGGCCGCGGATGCCGTGCTGTCCCGCCAAGGCCCGGTGACGGCCGCCGCGATGGACGCCTCCCCGCGGCTACGCGTGGTGGCCCGGCACGGCGTGGGCGTGGACGACGTGGACCTGGCCGCCGCCGCCGCCCGCGGCATCGTCGTCACCCGGGCGCCCGGGTCCAACACCGCCGCCGTGGCGGAGCACACCCTGGCCATGATCCTGGCCCTGGCCAAGCAGCTCCGCCCGCTCGGCGCAGCCCTGGCCGCCGGCGGCTGGCGGGAGGGCACGCCGGTGGTGCGGGACGTGGCCGGGCTTCGGCTGGGCCTGGTCGGCTTCGGCGCCATCGGGCAGGCGGTCGCCCGGCTGGCCGCCGCCTTCGGCATGGACACCGCCCACCATGACCCGGCGTCCGCCTCCAGCCTGCCGCTCGCCGCCCTGCTGGCCCGGTCCGATGTGCTGTCGCTGCACTGCCCCTGGGTTCCGGGCGTCAGCCCCCTGATCGACGCGGCCGCGCTGGACGCCCTGCCGCCCGGCGCGCTGGTGGTGAACACGGCGCGGGGCGGCCTGCTGGACGAGGCGGCGCTGCTGGCCGCGCTGGACAGCGGCCACGTCGCCGGCGCTGGCCTGGACGTGTTCGCCAGCGAGCCGCCCGCCGCCTTCCACGTGCTGCGGGACCATCCGCGGGTGATCGCCACGCCGCACGTCGCCGGCACGACTCCGCTCGCCATGGTGGCGATGGGGGTGATGGCGGCCGAGTGCATCGTCGCCGTGCTGACCGGCACGCCGGTGCCGGCCGGCCGGGCCGTGACGCCCCAGGCTGTGACACCCAGGGCTGTGACACCCAGGGCTGTGACACCCAGGGCTGTGACACCCAGGGCTGTGACGCCATAAGCCAGTCCGCAACCGTGGCAGGGCGGTCCGGCTACATGGCCCGGCTGGCTGCCCTGGCCGGCTGGCGCGCCGACTGCGCCGCCCTGGCCCTGGGCGCGCTGTCCGCAGCGGCGCTGCCGCCAGTGCATGCCGTCCCCGTGCTGCTGGTCAGCGTGCCGGGGCTGCTGGCGCTGATCGGCGGCGCGCGGCGCTGGACGGGGGCGCTGCGCCGCGGCTTCTGCTTCGGTTTCGCCCATCATGTGCTCGGGCTGTACTGGATCACCGAAGCCATCCTGATCGAGGCGGCGCGTTACTGGTGGCTGGTGCCGCTGGCCGTGCCGGCCCTGTCCGCGCTGCTGGCGCTGTTCATCGCCGTGCCGTGCGCCGGGGCACGGCTCTCCGCCCCGGGGTGGCAGCGGGTGCTGCTGCTGGGCGGGCTGTGGACGCTGGCCGACCTGGCGCGGCAGTTCATCGGCACCGGGTTCCCGTGGAACCCGTGGGGCAGTGCATGGGCCATACCCGGCCCGGTCGGCGACGTGATGCTGCAATTCGCCGCCTGGGTCGGCGCGCCCGGCCTGACCCTGCTCACCGTGCTGCTCGCCGCCAGCCCGGCGCTCGGCTGGCGCGGGATGGCCGGCACGGCCGCCGTGCTGGGCGCCTGGGCCGGGTTCGGCGTGCACCGGCTCGGCCAGCCGGTGCAGCCGGCGCCCGGGGTGAGCGTGGTGCTGGTGCAGGGCAACGTGCCGCAGGATGACAAGTGGGACCGCACGATCGCCGAGACGGTGTTCGAGCGCTATCTCGCCCTGACGCAGGCGGGCGTGGCGGACGCGGAGCGCCTGCACCCGGGCCAGGCGGTCGCGGTGGTATGGCCCGAAACCGCCAGCCCGTATCTGCTCGGGCGCGACCGGAACGCTCGGGAAGCGATCTGGCAGGCGTCCCGCCCGGCGGCGGCCGTCATTGCCGGCAGCCTCCGCTTCGACGAGGCGGGCAATCCCTACAACAGCCTGTTCGTGCTGGACGCGCCGGACAGCATCGCCGGCGTGTATGACAAGTGGCACCTGGTTCCGTTCGGGGAGTTCCCGCCCAGCTGGGTGCCGCTGGCGGTGCAGCTGGTGCCGGGGCACATCTCCTTCGGCAGCGGCCCCGAGACGATCCACCCGCCGGGCCTGCCGCCGTTCGGGGCGCTGATCTGCTACGAGGCGATCTACCCGGCGCAACTGGTGGACGAGGCCGACCGCCCCGGCTGGCTGGTGAACATCACCAATGACGCCTGGTTCGGCAACTCCACCGGGCCACGCCAGCACCTCGCCGCCGCCCGGATGCGCGCGGTGGAGGAGGGGCTGCCGCTGGTCCGGGCGGCCAACACCGGCATCACCGGCGCGTTCGACGCGATGGGGCGGGAGCTGGGCCGGCTGCCGCCCAGGACTGCGGCGCAGATGGTGGTCTCGTTGCCCGGGCAGCGCAGCCCGACGCCGTTCTCGCGCCGGGGCTTGGCGATCCCGTTGCTGCTCTCGCTTGCCGCCTGCGCAGCGGGCTTGGGCGTAACCCGACGGGGAGACGGGAATCGATTTACTGCATCGAGTCGCTAAAATGTAGTTCCTTACCGCTATTGATCTGCTTCATTGACAATTCAAGGTTGCGGAATTAGGCTATTCCTTTACAGTAATCGCCGCTGTAGCAGACGTATGCGGGCAAAATAGGAGCTGGCGCGAGGATGGCTGAGCAGATTGAGAGCCGCCCCAGCCCAGTGGACGTGCATGTCGGCGCCCGCATCCGCCTCCGCCGCACCCTGTTGGGCATGTCCCAGGAACGTTTGGGCGATGCGCTCGGGCTGACGTTTCAGCAGGTCCAGAAATATGAGCGGGGCATCAACCGCGTCGGCGCTTCCCGGTTGTTTGACCTGTCGCGTATCCTGGACGTGCCGATCAGCTTTTTCTACGACAACATGTCCGACGCCGTTTCAGGCGTCGCGCCCGGCGCCCCGCAGCCGGCGCGGTCCGTCGCCGGCTTCGCCGAGCAACAGGAAGGTTTCGGCGGCGCGGAGGACGCGATCAGCAAGCGCGAGACGCTGGAACTGGTGCGCGCCTACTACCGCATCACCGACCCTAACGTGCGCAAGCGCATGTACGACTTGATGAAGTCGATGGGGCCGACGGACGACTAGTGTGGTGGTTCTGAAGTTCGCCCGAGTATGACGCCGCCTCCGAAAGCGAACTTCAGAACCATAAGCCACACTCGAAACAAAGGCTTGCTCGTGTCCTGATCGATTTGGAAGTTCACTCCGAGCCAGCCCCAAGTACGGCGAACTTCCAAATCGGGACAATAGGTACATCGGCAGCTTCCTTTGCTGACCCATTCCTTGTCATGCCTGGGCGGAGTGGCCTCAAGGTTCCGGTTGCGGCTCGTTCAGGCAATGGGAATGGCCACGCAGGGGAGCACAGCCTTGCAAACCGAGGCACGATTGGTCACGGCTTCGGCTTGGCCGGGGGCAGCTCCACCTTCAGCGACAGCTCCTTCAACCGTGCCGGCGGCACCGGGGCGGGCGCGCCCATCATCAAGTCCTGCCCCTGCTGGTTGAGCGGGAACAGGATCACCTCGCGGATGTTCGGCTCGTCCGCCAGCAGCATCACGATCCGGTCGATGCCGGGAGCCGACCCGCCATGCGGCGGCGCGCCGTAGCGGAACGCGCTCAGCATGCCGCCGAAGCGCGCCTCCACCTCCGCCTCGTCGTAACCGGCGATGGCGAAGGCGCGGATCATGATGTCGGGGCGATGGTTGCGGATCGCGCCCGAACTCAGCTCCACCCCGTTGCACACGATGTCATACTGGTAGGCCTTGATGGTCAGCGGGTCCTGGGTGTCCAGCGCCTCCAGCCCGCCCTGCGGCATGGAGAACGGGTTGTGGCTGAAGTCGATCAGCCCCGTCTCCTCCACCCGCTCGTACATCGGGAAGTCGGTGATCCAGCACAGGCGGAACGTGTCCTGCTCTATCAGGCCCAGCTCCTGGCCGATGCGGGTGCGCACCGCGCCGCTGAACTTGGCCGCCTCGTCGCGGGGGCCGGCGGCGAAGAACACGGCATCGCCGGGCCGCAGGCCGCAGGCGGCGCGGATCGCCTCCGCCCGGGCCGGCTCCAGGTTCTTGGCGATCGGGCCGCGGCCGCCCTCCGCCTCGAACTGGATGTAGCCCAGGCCTCCCGCGCCCTGCTCGCGCGCCCACTCGTTCAGCTTGTCGAAGAAGCCGCGCGGCTTGGGCGCCGCGCCGGGCGCGGGGATGGCGCGCACCACCCCGCCGGAGGCCGCGATGCGGGCGAACAGGCCGAAGCCCGACCCGGCGAAGTGCTCCGTCACGTCCGTGATGAGCAGCGGGTTGCGCAGGTCGGGCTTGTCCGAGCCGTACTGCAGCAGCGCCGTGTCGTACGGGATGCGCGGGAACGCCCCTTCCGTCACTTGCCGCCCGCCGCCGAACTCGGCGAACACGCCGGCCATGATCGGCTCCAGCGTCATGAACACGTCTTCCTGCGTCACGAAGCTCATCTCGAAGTCGAGCTGGTAGAACTCGCCGGGCGAGCGGTCCGCGCGGCCCGCCTCGTCCCGGAAGCAGGGCGCGATCTGGAAGTAGCGGTCGAACCCGGCCACCATCGCCAACTGCTTGAACTGCTGCGGCGCCTGCGGCAGCGCGTAGAACTGCCCGGGATGCACGCGGGACGGCACCAGGAAGTCCCGCGCGCCCTCCGGCGAGCTGGCCGTCAGGATCGGCGTCTGGAACTCGGTGAACCCGGCCTCGATCATGCGGCGGCGCAGCGAGGCGATGACGCCCGCGCGCAGCAGCATGTTGCGGTGGATCTTGTCCCGGCGCAGGTCCAGGTAGCGGTAGCGCAGCCGCAGCTCCTCCGACGTGGCCGCCTCGCCCGCCACGGGGAACGGCAGCACGGCGGCAGCCGATTGCAGCGCAAGCGCCTCAGCCCGCACCTCCACCTCGCCCGTGGGCAGCCGGGGGTTCACCGTGGCGCCCTCCCGCCGCAGGACGGCGCCCGTGACGGTGACGACGCTTTCCACCCGCAGCGCGTCCGCCTCGGCGAAGGCCGCGGACCCGGCGGGGAACACCACCTGGGTCAGCCCGTAATGGTCCCGCAGGTCGATGAACAGCAGCCCGCCATGGTCACGCTTGCTGTGCACCCAGCCGGACAGGCGGACGGTTTCGCCCGCGTCGCTGGCGCGCAGCTGGTCACAGGTATGGGTGCGGTAGGCGTGCATGGCGCGGGTCTCGGCAGCGCCAGTTGTTGAAGAATGGGCGGGGAGTGGTGGGCGCGACAGGGATTGAACCTGTGGCCACTGCCATGTCAAGGCAGTGCTCTACCGCTGAGCTACGCGCCCCGCTTGCTAAATACCCTGCCCCCAGGCAGCACGCAAGCTGAGCCATTCATGCGCTTATTGTCTGAGGGCGCGCATAATGCGCGGGCTTTGAAGGCGGGTGCGCTATGCAGGGATGACAGGGATGCTGAAGCAAGGCTTCTATACGGGAATGGACCTGCCCGCCCCGTCGCTGGACACGCTGCCCTACATCATCCGGCATCCACCCCGCCAAACAGTGCCGCTGGTCGTGGCCTCGCCGCACTCTGGGCGCTTCTACGCTCCTGCCTTCCTGCAAGCCGCGCGGCTTGGCCCGCTCGACCTGCGGCGCAGCGAGGACAGCTTCGTGGAGGAGCTGTTCGCCGCCGCCGCCAGCCACGGCGCGCCGCTGCTGTGCGCGCAGTTCCCCCGCGCGTATTGCGATCCCAACCGGGAGGCGTGGGAACTCGACCCCGCCATGTTCGCCGACCCGTTGCCGGACTGGGTCAACACCACCAGCCCGCGCGTCGGCGCCGGGCTTGGCACCATCGCGCGCATCGTGACCTCGGGGGAGGCCATCTACCGCGGCAAGCTGCGCTTCGCGGAGGCGCAGGACCGGGTGCGGGACTGCTGGCAGCCTTACCACGACGCGCTTGCCGGGCTGCTCACCGCCACGCAGGCGCAGTTTGGCGGCTGCCTGCTGCTGGACTGCCACTCGATGCCCGCCGGCCCAGGCCGGTTCAACGGGCCGGATTTCGTGCTGGGGGACGCGCACGGCACCGCCTGCACCTCGCACGTCACAGCCTTGGTGGAGCGGGTGCTGGGCGGGTTCGGCTACGACGTGCGCCGCAACGATCCCTATGCCGGAGGATACATCACCCGGCACTATGGCCGGCCCCGGGAGGGGATGCACGCCTTGCAGATCGAGGTGGCGCGCCGCCTGTACATGGACGAAAGCACGCTCGTGAAGGCGGACGGGTTCGAACCGCTGCGCACCAAGCTGGCCGCGCTGCTGGGCGAGCTGGCCAAAGCCTGCGCCACCCTTCCACTCTCCGCGCAAAAAGAAGGCGGCGCCTTGCGGCACCGCCAAGTTTAGGGAGGAAACGTCCAAGAAACAGCGAGACCGGAGCCTCGCTGCCGACCAAGAAGTAAGCCTCACCCATGCTGGCCGCAAGCTTTTTTTGCAGTGCACCATTTTCCGGTGCGATTACGGCAAGGCTTTTGAAACCTTTGCTGCCATAAGGTAGGTCCATGATGCGGCCTTTGATCGCGTGCCTCTGGCTCGTGACGCTCCCTCTCGCCTGTTCTGCCCGCCCCATGCCGGCGGCAAGCATCCCTGCGCCTTCCGCTCTGTGCCGCGCCGCCATCCTGCAGGCGGAGCAGGTGACGCACGTGCCGGACCGGTTGCTGGACGCGATCGGCGTGGTGGAAAGCGGCCGGCGGGATCCGGTGAGCGGCGCGGTTTATCCCTGGCCCTGGACCATCAACGCCGAGGGCATCGGCCATTTCTATGAGAGCAAGGCGGAGGCGGTGGCTGCGGCCGAGGCGTTCCAGGCACGGGGCGTGCGGTCCATGGACATCGGCTGCACCCAGGTCAACATCCTCTATCATGCCGAAGCGTTCGCCAACCTGGACCAGGCGTTCGACCCGATCGCCAATGCCGCCTACGCCGCCCGCTTCCTGCAGAAGCTGTTCGCGCAGACCAATGCCTGGCCACTCGCCGCCGCTGCCTACCACTCCTTCACGCCCGACCTCGGCGCGGATTATGCCCGCAAGGTGCTGGCCGCCTGGGGCGTGCCGCAGCTTCCCATAGAGAGCCAAGCGGTGACGCATGGCAGCAGCCCGGCCAGCATCCCCATCCAAGCGGCAGCAGTCATGCCTGCCGCGCCAAGCCGGGTCGCGGTGATGCTGCCCAGCGCAGGCTCCGAGGCCATCCGGGTGTTGCCGCTGCCGGGAGGAGGAGGCCTCGGCGGCGGGTTCGCCACGTCCCGCAGCCTGGATTCCTACCGGTCCATGCCAGTCAACTTCGCGTCGCGAGGCCCACGCGCGTCCTGAGACGGAAAAGCGTGGGACACGCTGGGCGGCTTGCTTTTCATGCCGGGTTCTCCACCAGCCGCATCAGCGTCGCCAGCTGGTCCGCCTCCGCCGCCGGCTTGTCGGTCCGGATGCGCGCCACGCGGGGAAAACGCAGCGCCACCCCGGATTTGTGCCGGTTGGACAACTGCGCCGCATCGAACGCGATCTCCAGCACCAGCCCGCGCTCCACCTCGCGCACCGGGCCGAACCGGTTGGTGGTGTGGTTGCGAATCCAGCGGTCCAGCTTGACCAGCTCTGCGTCCGTGAAGCCGCTGTAGGCCTTGCCGACCGGGACCAGCTCGCCATCCTCCCGCCACAGGCCGAACGTGTAGTCCGAGTAGTAGGAGCTGCGCTTGCCGTGGCCGCGCTGGGCATACATCACCACGGCGTCGATGGTCAGCGGGTCGCGCTTCCACTTCCACCACTGCCCCTTCGGCCGGCCCGGCACATAGGCGCTGTCGGCCCGCTTCAGCATCAGCCCTTCGATCGACGCGGCGCGGGCGCCCTCGCGCACCGCCGCCAATTCCGCCACGGAGCCGAACGGGATCAGCGGCGAGAGGTCCATCCGCGCCGGCTGCACCTGCGCGAACCATCGCTCCAGCCGCGCCCGGCGCGCGTCGAACGGCAGGGGGCGCAAATCTTCCGCGCCGTCGAACAGCAGGTCGTACAGCCGCACATGGACCGGATAGTCCTGCAGCGCCTTGCCAGTCACCGCCTTGCGGTTCAGCCGCTGCTGCAGGTCGGCGAACGGCGCGACCTCGCCGTCTCGTATCACCAGCAGCTCGCCGTCCAGCACGGCGTGGAAGTCCATCGCCTCCACGATCTCGGGAAACGTGTGGGAGATGTCGTCCGCCCCGCGCGAGTAGATGCGGCGGCCGCGCGGCACGCCGACCAGCTGGGCGCGAATGCCGTCCCATTTCCACTCCGCCCGGAACGCCGCCGGGTCCAGCGCGGCGAGGTCGGGCGCTTCGAGCGGGTGAGCCAGCATGGGGGGGCGGAACACGGGCGCGCCTGCCGGGTCGGGACGCTCGCCGTGGCCTTCCAGCCAGGCGAACAGCGGCAGGTAGGGCGGCGTGAGGCCGTGCCAGACCTCCTCGATCTCATCTGGAGCGACGCGCCCGCCGGCTAGTTCGGACAGCGCGACCTTGGCCAGCCGGGCGGACGCGCCGACGCGCAAGCTGCCGGTGATGAGCTTGAGCAGGGCGTAGCGGCCGGAAGCGTCCGAGGCGTCCAGCCAGCTGGCGACGGTGGCGGGCAGGTCCGCCTTGGGCGTCGTGATGAGGGCCTGGATCACCTCCGTCATGCGGGGCGGCGGCTGGTTGGTGGGGCGGGCGGGCCACATCAGCGCCACCGTGTCCGCGAGGTCGCCCACGAAGTCGTACGACCAGGCGAGCAGCACCGGGTCGGTGCGCGCTTCGGCGAGGCCGCGGATCAGCATGGGCTTGGCCGCCTGGAACGCCAGCTCGCCGGTGAGCGCCGCCAGGGCGAAGCCGCGGTCCGGGTCCGGCTCGGTGGCGAAGTAGCGGCGCAGCAGGGCGACCTTGGCCAGGCGGCCGGGGGTGAGCACCAGGCGGTCGAGCAGCTCGGCGAAGGCGATCACGCCGCCTCCGCCGCCGGCTCTTCTTCCTCGTCGCCATACCCCAGCAGCCGCAGCGCCCGCCCGCGCACGCCGCGCTTGGCGACCTCGTGGATCAGCGCCTCCTCCCGCCCGTGCGTCACCCAGATCTCCGGCGCGCCCACCTCGTCCACGGTGGCGTTCAGCTCGGCCCAGTCGGCATGGTCGCTGATGACCAGCGGCAGCTCCACCCCGCGGGAGCGGGCGCGCTGGCGCACGCGCATCCAGCCGGAGGCCAGGCACACCACCGGCTCGGCCAGCCGCCGCGCCCAGCGGTCGGCGATGGCGCCGGGGGGCGCGATCACGATGGCGCCCGCCAGCTCCGCCTTGTTCGCCACCGTCGCCGGGCGCAGGTCGCCGAGCGGCACGCCCATCGCCTCGTAGGCCGCGCAGAGCGGCGCCTGCGCCCCGTGCAGGTAGATCGGCCGGTCCCAGCCGGCCTGCCGCAGCAGCGCGATCACCCGCTGGCACTTGCCGAGCGCGTAGGCGCCGACGACGTGGGTGCGCTCCGGGAACAGCGCCACGCTCTGCAGCAGCTTGCGGACCTCGTCGCCCGCTGGCGGGTGCTGGAACACCGGCAGCGCGAACGTCGCCTCCGTCACGAACACGTCGCAGGGGATCGGCTCGAACGGGCGGCAGGTCGGGTCCGCCGCGCGCTTGTAGTCGCCGGACACCACGGCCCGGCTGCCGCGCCACTCCATCGCCACCTGCGCCGCGCCCAGCACGTGGCCGGCCGGCTGCAGCCAGAGCCGCACTTCGCCCACCGTGGCCACGGCGCCGTACGGCTGCTCCTGCTGCGCCGTCCCGGCGCCGGCCGCCCCCATGCGCACCCGCATGATCGCCAGCGTTTCCGGGCTGGCCAGCACGTGGGCGTGGCCGGGGCGGGCGTGGTCGGCGTGGGCATGGGTGATGACGGCGCGGTCCACCGGGCGCAGCGGGTCGATGTAGAAGCCGCCGGGCTCGCAGTACAGGCCGTCGGGCAGGACCTTCAGCCAGGTGTCCGGGTGGGGCATCCACCTCACCTAGCGCGAGGCTGGCCGGGCCGCTATGGGTAGGCCGAACGGGGAGCGCGCGCCATGGCCAGCCGCAAGGTCATCATCACCTGCGCCGTGACGGGCGCGATCCACACGCCCTCCATGTCGCCCCACCTGCCGATCACCCCGGAGCAGATCACCGCGGACGCCGTGGGTGCGGCGGAAGCCGGGGCGGCCATCGTACACCTCCATGCGCGCGACCCGGTGAGCGGCCGGCCGGACCAGACGCCCGAGGCCTTCGCGCGCTTCCTGCCGCGGATCAAGCAGCAGACCAACGCCGTCCTCAACATCACCACCGGCGGCAGCCCGTTCATGACTGTGGCGGACCGGGTGCGCCCCGCCGCCACGTTCAAGCCGGAGGTGGCCAGCCTTAACATGGGCTCGATGAACTTCGGCTTGTACCACCTGCTCGACCGCTACACCGAGTTCCAGCACGATTGGGAGCGCCCGGCGTTGGAGGCCACGCGGGATTTGGTGTTCCGCAACAGCTTCGCCGACATCGAGTTCATCCTGTCCACCTGCAGCGAGAACGGCACCCGGTTCGAGTTCGAGTGCTACGACATCTCCCACCTATACAACCTCAAGCACTTCCTCGACCGCGGCCTGGTGAAGCCGCCGCTGTTCATCCAGTCGGTGTTCGGCATCCTGGGCGGCATCGGCACCCACCCGGAGGATATCGCGCACATGCGCCGCACCGCGGACCGGCTGTTCGGCGACCAGTACCGCTGGTCGGTGCTGGGCGCCGGGTCCGCCCAGATGCGGGTGGCGGCGATCGCGGCGGCGATGGGCGGCAACGTGCGCGTAGGGCTGGAGGACAGCTTGTGGGCCGGCCCGGGGCAGCTCGCCACGTCGTCGGCGGTGCAGGTGCGGCTGGCGCGGCAGATCATCGAGGGATTGGGCCTGCAGCTGGCCTCGCCGGACGAGGCGCGGGAGATGCTGGCGCTCAAGGGCGGCGACAAGGTGGCGCTGTGACCTATCGGCTGCCGGAGCTGACCGATGCGGCGATGACGAACGAGCAGCGCCGGGTGGCGGACGCGATCAAGGCCGGGCCGCGCGGCGGCGTACAGGGTCCGCTGCTGGCGTGGCTGCACAGCCCAGATTTGGCAGAGCGCGCCCAGGCGCTCGGCGCGTTCTGCCGCTACGGCAGCTCCCTGCCGCCGCGGCTCAGCGAACTGGCGATCATCACCACGGGCGCACACTGGAAGGCCGGCTTCGAGTGGCATGTCCATGCCCCATTGGCGCTTGCGGCGGGCCTGGACCCGGCGGCGGTGGAGGCGCTCCGCACCGGCGGCACCCCGCACTTCGAGGCGGAGGACGAGCAGGCCGTCTGGCGCTTCGCCCATCATCTGTTGCAGGACCGCGAGGTGCCGGACGCGACCTATCGCACGGTGGAGGACCTGCTGGGCGTCAAGGCCACGGTCGAGCTGGTGGGGCTGCTTGGGTACTACGGGCTGATCTCCATGACGATCAAGGCGTTCGGGGTGGCGTTGCCGGAAGGGGCTGCGGAGCCGTTCTGATAAGGTATCAGGATAGGGGCATTGGAATGCGGACGACAAAGACCGCCTTCTTGGTCACTGCGCTGCTCTTCGCATGAGCACAGCATGGTTCAGCAGAACCGCCCGCAGCATCGTCCTCCTCCATGGTGATGGTCGGCGATCATCGTTTGGCATTCCACGTCACGCCGGGTCACTCGCCGATCTTGGTCCTTGATGCTGGAGGCGGCTTAGACTCCTCATATTGGCAAAGCATCATTCCCGATCTTGCCAAACGGACAGGATCGGAAATCATTACCTACGACCGTGCAGGCTTTGGCGCGAGCGATGAAGTTAAGCCGCCGTTCAAGATGGAAGATGCCGTTGCCGACTTGGAAGCGGGTCTCGAGCAGCTTGGGGCAACCCACGACTTGATTTTGGTGCCCCATTCGTTTGCTGGCGAGATTGCCACTTATCTTGCTTTGAAGCATCCATCCTGGGTTTCCGGTGCGGTTTTAGTGGATACGAACGTCCCCAACTTCTTCACTGATGAGGAAACTCAACACCAGTATAACGAGATCCAGTCTCAAGTGGCGGATATGCTTGCTGCGCATCCTGGTAAGGAAACCAGGACCATAGCCGCCATAGTGGCCTCCATGGTGGACATAAGCCATAGCTTCCATGCAGCCATGTGGCCGCCGGGAGTTCCTTGCGTGGTTATTGTGTCTGAGGAAACACCATTTTCGTCTAAGCCAGATGCAGCGTTTTGGAGGCAAGCACATGTCGGCTTTGCGCGAGAATTGCCCGGTAGATTGCTGCTGACCGCAACGGGAAGTTCGCACGACGTTGTCCGTGACCGGCCTGACATTATCATCCAAGCTGTCGGTGAGATGGTTGATCGGCTCCGGTCGGGGAAGTCGGCGCTTAATCCTTAGCTGGATGCGAAAAGGCCGCGCGGTAGGCCTACCTGCCCACTTGCTTTACCAAGCACTCGCCTGAGGTACAACTCCGGCCCCAGTCCAGCGCAATCGGCTGGCTTGGTGGGTATGCCTCAGAGTGTGACGTGCGCAATTATCGAGGCCGTGCGTGCATTCCTCGAACGCTGGCCGCGCCGTATGTCTTAGCTGGCCCAAAGCGCTCAGTGTCGGGCTAAGCACTCGACCGAGCCCGGCGGCGGGGCGGGGGCAAGCAGGTCGGGCACCTCTCTCCACACCAAGGCCCGCAGCACCTTGAGCGGGCCGCCATGGGTGATGACGACGTGGCAACCCGGAGGCAGAGCGCAGTGGAAGGCCTGCACCCGTGCCGCGAGCGAACGTCCGGACTCGCCACCGGGGGGTGCGAAGCCCCAAGGATCGAGCGCCCACGCATCGAGCGACGGGCGGGGCACGTCGTCCCACGGCCGGCCTTCCCACTCGCCGAAATCCAGCTCCGCCAGCCGGTCGTCCACACGATGCGGCCCGAGGGTGGCGGCCACGTCCCGGCAGCGGCGGGCGGGGCTGGTCCAGACCAGGCCTCCCAAGGGCCGCAGCCGCTCCGCCAAGGCGGCCGTCTCGGCCGGATCGGGCAACAGCTCGGTGCGGCCATAGCAGCGTCCCGCCGCCGCGACCGGTGGGTGGCGCACGAGGGCGAGCCACGGTGCGCCGGATCGACAAGCTTCGGGCGCAGTCATATTCTGCCGTGATGCCGATGACCGGGTTGACCAGCCTGCTGCCGTTCGTGGCGGCGTGCTTCTGCGTGGCGTTGTCCGGCGCGCTGTTCCGTCCGGGCGTCTGGTACGAAGGGCTGGACAAGCCGCGCTGGCGTCCGCCCAACTGGCTGTTCGCCCCGGCGTGGACGGTGCTCTACGTCTGCATCGCGGTGTCCGGGTGGCTCGCCTGGCGACGGGTGGGCGTGGCCGGCGCGCCCGCGGCCTCGGCGGCTTACGGGATGCAACTGGTGCTGAACGCCGGCTGGTCGGCCGTCTTCTTCGGCCTGCACCGGCCTGGCTGGGCGCTGGCCGAACTGGCGCTGCTCTGGCTGTGCATCGCGCTGACGGCGGCCCTGTTCGCGCCCATCAGCCTGGCTGCAGCGGCGTTGCTGCTGCCATACCTGGCGTGGGTGACGTTCGCCGGGGCGCTGAACGCGTCCCTGTGGCGGCGCAACCCGGCCTTCAATCCCAGCTGACCCATTCCGGCTCGGCCGCCGCGTCCAGCTCCAGGTTCACCACCAGCTCCTCCGGCCCGCTGCGGACGATGACGCAGTGCAAATCCTGCGTGTCCGAAGCGTTGATCTCCTGGTGCGGCAGCCAGGCCGGCACTTGCAGGAAGTCTCCTGCCCCAGCCTTGGCGATCCACTCCAGCCGGTCGCCCCAGCGCATGTGCGCCTCGCCGTGGATCACGTAGATGATGCTGTGCAGCGCGCCATGATGGTGCGCCCCGGTGGCCGAACGGGGCTTGATGAGGTTGGTGCCGGCCCACAGCGCGCCGTCCGTCCGCCCGCCGCTGAGCGCCACCTCACGGTTCATGCCCATCGTCACGGGGGTGTCGCCGCTGGTCCCGTCGCGCCGCACCACGCGGATGCCGTGGATGCGCCAATCAGGAGGCGTGGCGGGATGGGTGGTCGCCAGGTCGTTGGGCATGGTGGTGCTCCCGGGTTTGCTGCCGCCATGAAATGGGCAGCAAGGCCGCGCCGGGCAAGCTCGGCCGCCGGGCCCACGCGCGGGCGCCCGCAACGTATGCGGCGCGGCGGCGTTGGGCGCGGCAGGAGTGCAAGCACGATGAAATACCTGTTCCCGATCCTTGGCGGCGCAATCGCGCTGGCCGGCGCCGACAAGCTGTTCGGCGACCGCGGCTATGACGGCATGTTCCGCCATCTCGGCTGGTCCCGCGAGGAGATGCAGGCCATCGCCGCGGCCGAGACGGCAGGAGGCCTGCTGATGGCTGGGCGCGCGACCCGGCGGCTCGGCGGCGCGCTGGTGGCCGGCGCATCCGCCGCCATGCTGACGAGCGAGATGCGCCACGGCGACAGCGGGCTGGCCGCCTCGCGCGGGCTGGTGCTGCTGGCGGCCGTCTCTGCCCTTCTGCTGCCAGGAAAGCGTAGCCGCCGGGCATAGACTGGACGGCGACGGCGGGCCTATGGTCCACTTTCGGCATCAGGGGAGCGTCATGACGGCGAGCGCGATCCGCGAGGCCCTGACGACGGCGATGATGCACAGCACGGCGCCTATGGTGCTGTCGGACCCGCATCAGCTCGATTGCCCGATGGTGGCGGTCAACCAGGCCTTCGTAGACCTCACCCTGTATCCCGCGGCCGAGGCGGTCGGGCGCAACTGCCGTTTCCTGCAAGGCGCCAACACCGACCTGGACTCGACGCGCCACATCCGGACTTGCCTGCAGGCCGGACAGGGCTGCATCGAGTGGATCGTCAACTACCGCCGCGACGGCACGATGTTCTGGAACCTGCTGTTCGTCTCGCCGGTGCACGACCTGGATGGCTCGCTGCTGTTCTTCTTCGGCAACCAGTGCGACATCACCCAAGGATTTCCCGAATGGCTGCCGGAGGTGAGCTTCGGCCGCGCCCACGTCGTACCAGTGCTGGAACGGGAGTTCCACTCCTTGCTGCTGGAAGTTGACGTGGCCGGCAAGGCGCTGGCGCTGGAGCGGGTGATCGCCGCCGCGCACCGGCTGGCCGAGATTTCCACCAAGCTGTCTCCGGGCGCACCAGAGCCGGCGCTGGCCAGTTCGCAACAGGGACAGCGGCTCGGCACCGTGGTAGAAACCGAATAACTCCAGAGAGGGCCTTCATGACCGACGCCAACCACCGCCACTCCGATCTCCCGATCGACAAGCTGTTCCTGGAGCGCTGGTCGCCGCGCGCGTTCACCGGCGAGGAGATCGGCGAGGCCGACCTGATGACCCTGTTTGAGGCGGCCCGGTGGGCGCCCTCCTCGTATAACTCGCAGCCCTGGCGCTTCATCTACGGCCGCCGCGGCACGCCGTACTTCGACAAGCTGTTCAGCCTGCTTGTCGAGTTCAACCAGGGCTGGGCCAAGGCCGCCTCCGCCCTGGTCGTGCTGGTGTCGAACTCGACGATGCTGCCCCCTGGCAAGGATACGCCGGTGCCATCCTACAGCCACTCGATGGACGCCGGGTCTGCCTGGGCCAGCCTCGCCTTGCAGGCGACGCTGATGGGATGGCAGGCCCATGGCATGGTCGGTTTCGACAAGGAGCGCGCCTTCGCGGAACTGGGCGTGCCGATTGGCTACCGTGTGGAGCAGATGTTCGCGGTTGGCCGGCCTGGCGACAAGACCATGCTTGCGGAAGCGATGGCAGCCCGCGAGCACCCGAGTGAACGGCTGCCGTTGGCGCAGCTCGTGATGGAGGGCAGCTTCAAGGCTTGACGCATAGGGAATCGCCGTTGCGCCGCGGCCCGGCGAAACGGCCCAGATGGCTTTGGAAATTAAACTTCTGTCATGATCAAACCCGATTTCTGAGGGCTGCCGCTCTACAAGCCAAGTCATGATAGGCAAAATTCTTTGTGGGATATTTCTTAACTTTAAGCTTTTACGTGTTGCTGCTTCCGGGTCCCACGTTTACCTCGCTACGCCCGAGGCCTGACCCGGAATTCGACTGACACATGCGTGATTGCTCCGATCCTTCTGGCCGGCTACAGCGGATGGCCATTCGCGAAGAAAGCCTTTGGACTTCACCGGCAAACCGTGAGACAGCCCGATGAACTCGATTGTCCTGGTTGCGCTGCGGCGGCGGCTGACGTTCGTCGTGCTGGCGATCCTGATCCTGATCTTCGGCGGCTCGGCCGCGTGGAAGACGCCGACCGACATCTTCCCGGCCATCAACATTCCCGTCGTGGCCGTGGTCTGGACCTACAACGGCCTCACGCCGCAGGACATGTCGGGCCGCATCGTCTACTACTTCGAGCGCACGATGACCACGACGGTCAGCAACATCGAGCACATCGAGAGCCAGTCGCTGTATGGCGTCGGCATCATCAAGATCTTCTTCCAGCCGAACACTGAGGTTTCTGCCGCCGAGGCGCAGATTGCGGCCAGTGCGCAGACGGTGCTCAAGCAGATGCCGCCGGGCATCACGCCGCCGCAGATCGTGGTCTACAACGCTTCCAGCGTGCCGGTGCTCGACCTGCAGGTCTCCGGTGCCGACCAGACCGTGCAGCAGCTCTACGACCTCGCGTCGAACTTCATCGCACCGACCTTGATCAGCGTGCCCGGCGTGGCGATCCCCACGCCCTACGGCGGCACGGCGCGCGTGGTGGAGGTCGATCTCAACCAGCGCGGCCTGCTGGAACACGGGCTGTCGGCTACCGACGTATCGAACGCGCTGGCGCGGCAGAACCTGGTTGTGCCTGCGGGCGACGAGAAGATCGGCAAGC
>CAXTPP010000069.1:0-17873 GCA_964246185.1 uncultured Acetobacteraceae bacterium | reverse complement strand
CCACGGCAGGCTGCTCCACAAAAAAGCCAAAGGCGCCACACCATGATGGACGAGACCGGGCTGCCGACGATTACCCGCAACGATGAAGCGCAGCCCGCGACGGGCCAGCCGCTTGCCCAACGCGCCGGGCCAAAGCCGGTGAGAAGGCGAAACGGCCGGCGCTGGCTGTTGGCGGGCGTCGCGCTGCTGCTCGTAGGCGGCGTGGCAGCCTGGGGCATCATAAGTCGGGCCAACACCGTCTCCGACCTGAAGGTGACGGCTGACGACGAGTCTGTCCCAAAGGTGACGTTGGTGTCGCCCCAGCATGGACCTACAGTCCGGACCCTCTCATTGCCTGGCCAGACCCAAGCCTGGTATCAGGCGCCGATTTTCGCCCAGGTCACCGGCTATGTCGAAGCGTGGTACAAGGACTACGGTGCGGTCGTCCGCAAAGGGGAGCTGCTGGCAACAATTCAGACCCCGAACCTGGATCAGGAGTTGCAGCAGGCCCGGTCGCAACTGCAGGTCGCCAAGGCGAAGTATGCGCTGGCTCAGGTGACCGCGGATCGGTGGCAAAAGTTGGCCGGCACGCAAGCGGTTTCGCAGCAAACGGTGGACGTCAATGCTGGCGATGCCAAGGTCGCTCAGTCCGAAGTGCAGGCTGCCCAGTTCAACGTGGGCCGGTATGAGTCACAAGAGGCATTCAAGCAGATCGTGGCGCCATTCGACGGCATCGTAACGTCGCGCAACACGGACATAGGCAGTTTCGTCAATGCGGCGGGCGGCAGTTCGGGCCAGCAGGGCGGCACTCAGGAGCTGTTCTCCGTCGCTGACGTGCATAAGATCCGCGTCTTCGTCTCCGTGCCGCAAGACTACTCCTCCTATATCAACCCCGGGCAGAAGGCGACGATGACACTGCCCCAATTTCCGGACCGCACTTTCGACCTCGCGGTCGATACGACTGCCAAATCCTTCAATTCTGGCACGCGTACGGTCGTGACCGAACTCACGTTGCCAAATCCAAAGGGCGAGCTCTGGCCTGGCGCCTATGCAGATGTCCGATTTGAGGTGCCTACGGATCCGAACATCTTGATCGTGCCGGAACAGGCGTTGTTGTTCCGTGCGCAAGGGCTGCAAGTCGCGCTCGTCAACAAGGATGGGAGGGTGCATTTGCAAAACATCAAGCTCGGCCTGAATCTCGGTGAGACAGTTCAAGTGGTGGAAGGCTTGAAATTGGACGATAAGTTGATTGCCAACCCATCATCCGGGTTGCTCGAAGGCCAGATCGTCGATGTCGTGCATGCGCCGCCGCAGAATTCCGACAACGAACGTCAGGTTGACAACAACCCGAGCCAGTCTTCCGTCAAGTGAGGCGCGTGGCCCAGGCTGCCGCCGCTGTTCTAGCGGCGTCGCTCGCATGTTGCGACCTCGCGCCGGTGTACCAACCACCGAAGTATGTGCTCCCTGCATCCTACCAGGGGGCCGGGCCGTGGCAGATCGCCCACCCGCAGGACAAGATCGCGCGCGGGTCATGGTGGGAAAGGTATGGCAACCCCGTCCTTGACCAACTCGAGGCGAGGCTGCCGAACAACCCGGATCTGCTGGCAGAGCGGGAGGCCTTCACGCAGGCGCGGGAATTGGCGGCTGAAGCGGAATCCGGCCTGTATCCTCAGATTGGCTTGAACGGCTTTGCCTCGAACAACAGGCAATCCCCGCAACGGCTGTTTCGCTCGTACACCAGCACATCTCCCCTCGTCGAACCATCGGTCCAGGTCGACGCCGAAGCAAACTGGGAGATCGACATCTGGGACAGGATCGGCAACCAAGCCAAATATCAGAAAAATCTAGCACAAGCCGAGGCCGCCTATGTGGCCTTTGTCGAACTCAGCCTGCAGGCCGAGCTGGCGAACGCGTACATCACGCTGCGCGGTTTGGACCAGCAGGGGAAGCTGTACCAGCAGTCGGTCGCAACCTATCAAACCGGCCTGAACATCACGCAGGCGCGCTTGGCCGGCAAGATCGGCAATTCCCTCGATGTCGCACGGGCGCAAACGCAGCTGAGTTCGACGCAGGCGTTGTTCGAAGACAATGCGGCGCAGCGTGCCCTGGCCCAACATGCCATCGCTGACCTGATCGGGGAATCCGCCAGCACGTTCACGCTGCCGCAGCAGCAGGACACGCCGCTCACCGTGCCAAAAATCCCGGCCGGCCTGCCGTCCGACCTGCTGCAACGGCGGCCCGACATCGCTGCCGCCGAGCGCGACATGGCGGCGGCCAACGCGGAGATCGGCGTCTCACGGGCTGCCTTCTATCCGAACATCTCGCTCAGCGGGCTGGCCGGCACGCAGGACAGAGGGTTCAACCTGATCAGCCTGCCCAATGCCGTCTGGTCGATCGGTTCGCAGATCGCCCTGCCCCTTTTCGAAGGCGGCCTGCGCCGGGCCGAGCTAGGCTTTGCCAAATCTGCCTACGCCCAGACGCGCGACCGCTACCGGTCAGTCGTCTTGTCGGCGTTCCAACAAGTGGAGGACCAGCTGTCCCTCAACGACCTGCTTGCCAAAGAAGCTATCCAAGACCAGCAGGCTTTCCAAGCAGCGGGCCAAGCGCAGACGCTTTCGCTGCAGCTCTATACCGCTGGCGCGGGCAACTACCTTGACGTCGTGGTTTCCCAAGTTACGGCGTTGCAAGCTCAAACAAGCCAAGTCGGGATCGATGCACGCGTCCAGCAGGCCTCCATCAACCTGGTCCGCGCGCTGGGCGGCGGCTGGTCTGCTGCGGAGTTGCCGACTGAAAAGCAGATTCGGCCATTCAACCCCCTCATTCCAGGCGACGGCCTGAACGCTAATCGGGACAGCCATCCGCCGGGGGATGGCTAACCAGATCAAGCCCGGGAGGTTAAAAGGCAGTCAGTCTTTGTCAGGTAGGACAAGGTGGGACGGCAACTCCTGACACGCTCTCCTCTCAATGGAGCCAGCCCAATGCCTGACGAGTTGGTGGACAGCCGCTTCTATCAAGTCTCCCGTCCTGGCACGCTGGCGGAGCGCATGGTGATCGCGGCGCGCAAAACGATCTACCGCGACTTCATCCGGATCGCCGGTCCAACGCACGAGTGCTCCATCCTCGATGTCGGCGTCTCGGACGTGATCAACGATGCTGCCAACATGCTTGAGCGGCAATATCCCTTTCCTGACCGCCTGACAGCGGCAGGCCTCGGCAGGCCAGCGTCATTTCAGGTGGCTTTCCCGCATATCAGCTACGTCCAGATCGTCGCCGGCAAGCGCCTGCCCTACCCCGACCGGCATTTCTCCATCGCCACGTCCAATGCCGTGCTGGAGCATCTCGGCAGCCCCGAGGCGCAGGCCTGGTTTGTCGGCGAGCTGGTCAGGGTATCGCATTCCGTGTTCCTGACCGTGCCGCAACGCTTTTTTCCGATCGAGCACCATACTGGCCTGCCGTTCCTGCACTGGACCGACCGGACGTTCGCGCTGGGATGCAAAGCCGTGCGGAAGCGGGAGTGGGCCGAACAATCGAACCTTATCCTGATGACCCGGCGACGCCTGTCACAGCTGTTTGCCAGGCATGGCGCCGAAATCGGCTACACCGGGCTGCGGCTGGGGCCGTTCAGCTCGAACCTCTACGCGCACGTGAAAGCCCACTGACCTCGGCTCGCTGAGGCCGTGCAGCCCTACCGTTGCAGCCACGCAGCCGTCTCTGCCGCCGCCCGGCCGCGCAAGGCTGCGGTGGTGGCCATCAGGTCGGCCGCCCTGGCCGCATCCAGCGTTGCGCCGCGAGACGTCTTGGTGGCCGGGTCGGCCAGGATCGCCGCGGCCAGCGCCGGGTCGCTGGCACCTTGGGAAACCGACCCCATCAGGTAGTTCTCTCCCGTCGGCCCAAGCATGTCGCGTACCGGGCCTAGTTGCGGCAGCACCGCGCGCAGGAAGCCGTCCGGGTCGTCGCCGCGCGTCTCCACCATGCCGAGGAACTGGGAAATTCGCCCCCTGGGCACGGCGCCGGAGGTGGCGAAGGCGATGTTGGGCTGCATGAGCGCCGGGTCGTGCGCAGCCGCCATGGCGCCGAAGTAGCGAAGTTTCTCCTCGGTGCCGGGCGCTGCCTCGCCCAGGCCGCGCAGGGCCTGCCAGGTGGCGAGGTCGGCCTGCATCCCGACGATCCGGGTCACCGGGTCGAGCAAGGCGGGCGGCACGGCGCGGCTGTCCTGCTGGAAGGATGCGAAGCGCGCCTTTGCCTCGGCGGTGACTGCCGGGTCCTCCATCTTGCCCAGGGCTGCCAGCAGCACCGGCCGCAGGAGCGCATCGAGGAAGCTTTCGTCGGGACGCGCGTCCCAGCCCAGCCGGGTCAGCTCCGACGTCAGCAAGGCATTGGCGAAGGTGCGGAAAGCGGGCCGTCCCGCATCGCCCCGCAGCAGCGCGTCCACATCCAGCAGATGGTCGATGGTGTCGATCCACACCGCGTTGCTCGTCACGTGCGCGCCCTGCAACGCCGTCAGCAGGTCGAAATAGTCGCCCAGCGGGGCGCGGCCGGCGCGGAACAGGGCGAACTGGTCGCCCAGCAGATCGGCTTGGTCGGTCGCGCTGAGGGTGGCGAACGACGCCTTCAGCAAAGCCAGCGAAGCGGCGTCATACTGGGTGCGGTAGTAGCCGTCCTCGTCCAGATTGGCCTTCAACGGCTGGTCGCACCCGTCAAAGGACTGCGTGGCCGTGCCCACCAGGATCAGCTTCCGCGAGGCGCCGCCCGGGGAGCCGCCCGGGGACCCGATGGTGACAGGTATTTGCCAGGTCAGCTTGGCCGGGGCAGGGTCGTTGATGGTGAAGCGGCCTTGGGTGAGCGTCATTGCCGTCCGCCCGTCCACGCAGGCGCGCGCGACCTGCACCAGGGGCACGCCCGGCTGCTCCGTGAAGCTGGTGGCCACGCTTGCCACGTCCTGGTGGGAGGCCGCCGCCAGCGCCGCCCACAGATCGGCGCTGGTGGTGTTGCCGTAGGCGTGCGCCTTCATGTAGCCGCGCATGCCGTCGCGGAAGGCGTCCGGGCCGAGCCAGTCCTCGATCATGCGGATGACCTGCTCGCCCTTCTGGTAGCTGATCCGGTCGAACGCGCTGCCCGCCTCGCTCACGTCGTGGATGACCTGCTGGATCGGGTGGGTGGTCGGCTGGGCGTCCTGCGCCATCGCCTGCTCGCGTTCCTGGTGCTGGCGCGGCCAGATGTCCCAGTCCGGATGGAAGTGGTCGGCTGCCTTGTCGGCCATCCAGGTGGCGAAGCCTTCGTTCAGCCAGATGTTGTCCCACCACCCCATGGTCACGAGGTCACCGGACCATTGATGCGCCATCTCGTGCGCGACCACCTCGAAGATCACTTCGCGGGTGCGCGGCGCGGAGGTCGCCGGGTCGAACAGCAGGGCGTTGTCGATGTAGGTGATGGCGCCCCAGTTCTCCATCGCGCCGGCCGCGTAGTTGCCAGGGATGGCGATCAGGTCGAGCTTCGGCAGCGGGTAGGGCACGCCGAAATATTCGTTGTAGTAGGGCAGGATGGCGCTCGCCGCAGCCAACGCCTGATCGCCCTGGGACTGCGTGCCGGTGGGCGCCAGCAGGCCGATGTCTGCGCCGCCGACCTTGGCATGAAGGGCCGCGAGGTCGCCCGCGACCAGCGCCAGCAGGTAGGTGGACATGCGCGGCGAACGTTCGAACACCACGCGCTTGGCCGCCGTGCCGACGGGAGTCTCGGAGAGCACCGGCATGTTGGACACCGGCGTGTCGCCCGCCGGAATGGTCACGGAAAGCTGGAAGGTCGCCTTGAAGGCGGGCTCGTCCCAGCCGGGGAACATGCGGCGGGCGTCCGCCACCTCGAACTGGGTCACCAGCATCCGCCGGGCCGCGCCGTCATGGGTCTTGTAGTCGTCGTGGTAGATGCCGTTCGGCGTCTCGGGAATCGGCCCGGCATAGTCGATCGACAAGGTATGGTGCCCGGCCGGGATGGCCTGGGGGAAACGCAACGTGGCCGTCTGGTTTGTTGCGTCCGTGCTTACCGTGGCAGCCGCGCCGTCCTCCAGCCGCACCGACGACAGGGTCAGGCCTGCCTGGTTGAGCATGACCGTGTCTCCCGGCGCCGCGACATCGATCTCGATGTCCTCGTGCCCGGTGAAGGCGAGATGGACGAGGTCGGGCACGATGTCGATCCGGTATGCGGACGGAACCACCGTTTTTGGCAGCAACCCGGGCGTCGTGGCCAGGCTGAACGGGGCCTCGGCATCGGCCCGGTGCGGCAGGGCCAGGACGGTTCCAGTGGCAAGCGAGGTGGCAAGCAGCAACGTAGCGCGCATCAGGACGCTCCTTCTGCCGGCAGATTGCTGCGTTGCACCCGGCGGGGCAAGGCCGCCGGGGCACAAGGGCGGCTCAGTCCTTGAACGGGTCGAACTCACCCTCGCCAGCCATCGCGACCGCGAACGGCCGCAGCGTGTGCAGCGCCCGGATCGTGCCCGCGTGCTGCGCCAGCACCTCGGGCAGGCGGCGATAGGCCATCGGGCTCTCATCCAGGTCAGCCCCGGCCAGCAACACGCCGCGCTCCTTCAGCCAGGCATCCATCTGCGCCTGGGTGAAGGTCCGCTTGGCGGCCGTCCGGCTGAACAGCCGCCCCGCGCCGTGCACCGTCGAGTACAGCGCCGCCCGGGACGCCTCGGACTCCACTCCCTCAATGATGACCGCGTCGTCGCCCATGGAGCCGCCCACGAAGCCGCGCTGGCCGGGCCGGGCCGGTGTCGCGCCCTTCCGCACCACCCACAAATCCCGCCCGCCATGCGTCTCCCGCCACGCATAGTTGTGGTGGTTGTGGACCATGTCCGTCACCGTGCCGCCGATGATCTGGCGCACCCGCTCCACCACCCATTCCCGCCCGGCGTAGGCGTAGCGCCCGGCCAGCTCCATGGCGGCGATGTAGCGGCGGCCCAGTTCGCTCTCCTCCGGCAGCACGGCGGGCGGCACGTTCATGCCGTCCTTGCCGCCTGCCGCCTTGAGGTATCGGGTGGCGGTGGTGTGGCCCAGCCCGCGGCTGCCGAAATGCACGCCGATCCACACGAACCCGGCCTCGTCCTCCATCAGGTCAACGTAATGGTTGCCGGAGCCCACCGTGCCCAACTGCGCCGCCGCCTTCTGCCGGTAGTCGCCCATGCCGGAGGCGGCCCATGCCTCCTCGTCGTCCAACAGCGCGTGCCCGGCCCGCTCGGCGTTGGCGCGGCCGACCCCGAAGGAGATGGCCCGACGCACGTCGCCCAGGATGGCGGGCACGCGGCCAGCAAGGGCGGCGAACGGCGTGTCCAGCCGCACTGCCATGTTGCCGCAGCCGATGTCGAAGCCGACGCCGGAGATGCTGATCTGCCGCTCGTAGCCGATCACGCCGCCGACGGGCTGCGCATAGCCGAGGTGCCCGTCGGCACACACCACGCCGGCCACCACGTTGCCCACGCCCATGCAGTTGCGCATCTGGCCCAGCGTCGCCTCGTCGTGAGTGCCGAACACCTGCAAGGGCGCATCCTGGTAGGCGGCGTCCTGCTCCGGCAGCGTGACGGCGGCCAACTCCTTCGCCAGGTGCTCCGCCCGGGCCGCGTCGCGGAAGCCGCACCAGGCAGGCCAGCCGCGTCCGCCGCCCTCCTTTGCGACATCCTCGCCCGGACGGGCCACGCGGCTGTCAGGGTCAAGGCCAGCGGCGGCCGCCAACTCGCGGGCACGGGCCTCGTAGGCGCTTGGGCGACGCACAACCACATCCTCCTGTTCGGGACCGGACCGTCAGGGCTTGCGCCGGACGAGCCAGGGAGCGGGGACGTATCCGCCTGCGTAACGGCCGTCAACAAAAGACTATCAGTTGTAGGTCGCGGCCGGCGCGGCGTCGTTCAACCGTGCCCAATGGCGCAGGATGAGGGAGACCTTGCCCAGCAACGCCACAGCGTCGCCGATCTCACGATCCAAGGATTCCTGCGGTGGCAGGGAAGCGTGCGACGGCTCGCCCGAGACCAGCCGTGCGCCCACGGACACGCGCAGCACGCCGGCTTCCTGCCCGGCCAAGGCAAGCTTCGCCGGCTGGCCGGAATGGAAGCGGCGATGAGCCAAGCGCCGGAGCTCGGCGCCGGCGCTGTCCGGCAGCAACGGGCTGAGGTCCGCGTTCAGCCAGGTGTAAACCCGGCGGGCCGTGTCGCAATCCATCCAGCCGCCAGTTTCCGGATGCCGTATGGCGAAGCTCAGGATGGTGCGCAGCTCGTCCCAGCGAGGCACGCTGCCGCGCCGCAGCGGCGGCACCTCGATCAGGTGGAAGTCGCTGCTGGCCCTAAGCGCGTGGCAAACCCGCGCCGTGAAATGCGCGACTGCATAGTGCTTGGCGATGTTGCCGACAGCATCGAACGCGCGCAACTCGGCCAAGGCCGCCGCCCAGCGCAGCGCCAGCCCGGCATTGCCCCCCGGGAGCAGCGCGGCAGCGGCGGGCAAGGCAGGGGGCCACTCGGCGCGGCCGGAGTAGTCGCGCAACCCGGCGGGAAGGCTTTGCCCCGAGAACCGCTCCGCCATGGCGGCCGGGAACACAGCCGCTCCGGCGAACGGCGGCCCGGTGAGGAATTTCGACCCGGTCAGCAGGACCATCCATCCCTGTGCCAAGTAGGACCGCACGCGCCCGGCAGACAGGCGCGCCTGGCATGCGTCCACGACGACATCGACCTGGCCGCGATGACGCGCCTGAATGGCCTTCAACCCGTCGCAGTCCGGCGCCAGCAGCCCGGTCTTGGACACGTCGACCCGGTGCAGCAGCACCCGTCGCCCTGCTGCGACGGCGGCGTCGGCGATGCGCCCGCACTCTGCGGTCACGTCCGCGGGCGGGCGGACATGGCCCGCCGGGTCGCGCAGCGTCACGGTCTCGACCCGCGTGTCGGCCCGGAAGCCTTCGACCGTGCCGCCGCGAACGACCGCGACGCCGCGGGCCGTGTCGGCAGCGAAATGCCGTCCCGCCGCCGCGAGCGGGACGCCGCTGCCGGTTTCCTCCGGCGCCACGAGCACGACGGTGAGGGGCAGGCCGTCGGGGTGCAGCTGGGCTACCGCCGTCGCGAATAGCTCGCCGTCGGTGCCGGACGGCGCCAATGCAACCAGGCTGCCGTGCGGCAAGCCATACAGGGCAGCAATCTCTGCCCGGATCGCGTCGAGCGCGCCGGCCACGGCATCGTTCCCGCCCAAGGTAGCGCGCAGGATTTGCTGCCGCATGGCCTCCGCGCCGCCATAGCCGCGCTCCGAACTGGAAGAGGCGGTCGAGGATGCGAAGGTGACCGCCCAGGGCCGCGGACGGTGGCTGCAGCCATAGCCGTTCAGCCCCGTCGCGGGATCGACTGACAGCCTGGCATCGCCTCCCGTCTGCATCAGCCACTCGGCCGGCCCGAGCACCGGCCAAGCCCGGCGCAGCGCGGCCGGGACGCCGGGTGGGACCGCCGTCGGCGCATCGCATTGATGATGGGACAGCATCGGCCAGAGTGCGTGCAGCTCTGCGTCCGCTGGGACGCTGGCCGCCATGGCCGAAAGCGCTGGCAGGGCGGGTGCGCCCGATGCCGGTGCCGGCCGTTCCAAAGCCGAGAACAACGCTGCGGTGCGCGCTGCGGCCAGGCCAGCGAGAACTGGCTGGTCTGGCCACAGCCGCAGCAGCAGCGACAATTCGAGGGCGTGGCGCAGGGCCACCGGCCCTTGCACCGGGTCCAGGCCGCAATCCGGGCCGACCGTGACCGACCCGTGCGGGTCCACCTGGAAGCCGATGCCCAAGTCCTCGCGGAGCCGGATCGCCGTTGCCAGGCCCGCGAAATCGACCCTTTGCAGGATGCGCGCCAAGGCTTCCGGCAAGATGCTTGGTTTCATGGGCGGCATCCCTAGCGTCCATCGGGACTGCCGCCAACTTGCCTTGAACACGAATCACGGCGGGCAGGCGCTGGACGGCCCGCCCGCCTGTCGTCAGGCGTCGGCGCGCTCCGGCACGGCCATGCCCAGCCAGTCCTTGTAGAACGTGTCGATGTCCGGCGCGAAGTCGCGGATCACGGGATACCAGGGCGTCGGCGCTTCCACGTCGTGCAAGGTGGCGCATTGCGGGCAGATGTACTCCCGCAGCACCTGCCAAGTGGAGGTGGGCGCCATCAGGCGGGGATAGATCTCCTCCATCTTCTCCTGGCTGTCCCGCACGTGGATCAGCGCGTGCAGTTTCCAGTTCTCCCGCCAGTCGCAGAAATCATGCCCGCACTCGCAGCGGACCTTCCACTACTTGGAGTCCTTCAGCTGCACGATGTAGAGCTTCGGCGCGAGTGGCAGCACGATCTTGTCGTGCCAGGCCATGCGCCCTTGCAGGATGTCAATGTAGTTGCCGTCGATCAGGTCGACGATCTTGGCGTGGGTGTAGGCCATGAGGGTTCCTCCGCGTTCATTCTTGCTTGAAGGGGCCGGGCGGCGCTCCGCCGTCCGGCCTGCCGGTCATTCCTCGACGAACTGCACCAGCTTCACGTCCGGCAGCTCGGACAGGTCCATGTGGTATTTGGAGCCGTAGGTGGATATGCCGACGATGTCCTCCTCCAGCAGGGTCCAGCTCTCCGGCAAGTCCCAGAACGCCTTGAACTCGGCATGGAAGCGCGAGCCGAGAGAAGGAGGAGGCGAACATCTGCTGCACGTGCGTCCCCGCATCCTTGGCCAGGGTTTTCTCCCGCTCGCCCTTCATCCATTCCTTGGTCGGCACCGACTTCGCGATCCGTTCCTTGCGGATTTCGGCGCGTCGGGCGGTGGTTCCAGCCTCGTCCACCGCGTAGGCGGCCGCCGCGTCCTTGTGCAGCTTGACGCCGTGGACCCGGTCGGCGAACCGCTCCAGCAGGTAGCCGCCGTTGATGTCGGCGGCGACGCGCACCGGGTCACGATCCAGCGGGTCGCCGAAGCCGGGCCGCCGCGCATGTAGTTGAGGTAGAGGTCGTAGTCGGAGAACATCTCCTCCGTCGTGATCGCCTGCTTGTCGCGCTTCATCTTGGCGCCCGGCATCATGGCGTCCCAAACCGGGTTCTCCGGATCGGTGTCGCCGCCGAGCGGGATCGGCTTGCCTTCCGCGATCAGCTCCTCCAGTCCGGTCATATGGGCGGCGAAACGGTAGCCGGACGCCGCCGGGTAGCCGCCCATCAGGCCCCAGTCGGAGGAGATATGGCCGTTGCCCATGAAGAACATCGTCCAGTCCTTGGCGTTCCACACCATCCGCAAGCTTTCGAAGCCGCAGCCGCCGCGGTACTTGCCCGCCCCGCCGGAGCTCGCCTTGATCTAGTGCGGTGGTTCTGAAGTTCGCCCGAGTATGCCGCCGCCTCCGAAGGCGAACCTCAGAACCATAAGCCACACTCGAAACAAAGGCTTGCTAGTGTCCTATCGATTTGGAAGTTCACTCCGAGCCAGCCCCAAGTACGGCGAACTTCCAAATCGGGACACCAGCGGCCGAGATAGAGCAGCGGCTCGGCCAGCTCCCAGATCTCCATGTCCCCCATGTCGCCTTCCGGGTTCCAGATGGCGGCGGCGTGGGACAGCCCATCCTCCACCGCCGTGGCGCCCACGCCGTTGGCGGCGCACTCGAACGAGTTCACGGCATGGATTTCGTCGTACTGGTTGAAGCCGCCGCCCTGCAGCCAGTTGCTCGTGTCGGCGTTGCCGGCGTTCACCTCCTCCAGGTAGCCACGCCCGAAATACGAGCGGGACAGGCCACGCCAAAGCGGCGTCCACGCCGAGACCAAAAAGTGCCAGGCATAGGCGAACGCGACCCGGCGGTCGTCCGGGTTCATCCACATGCCCTTCGGCAGCTAGAATTCGGTGCCGTAGGCTGCGCCGTCGTTGATCATCTCGCTGGGTATCAGCGTCTGCGTCATCATCACCCAAATGCCCGAGGTGAAGCTGACCTGGTGCGCGTTGTAGGTGTGCCAGCCCCACCGGCTCGCCCCCTCGAAGTCCAGCCGCCAGGTGCCGTCGCCGCAGATGGTGATCTCGGACGGGGCGTGCATGATGGTGTCGAGCTTGGCGAAGTCGGACGGCACCCGCACGTCCTCATGCGCGTAGGGCACATCGACGAAGCCGACCTGCTTGTAGGTGCCGGGAATGGTCATCGCCTTGATGCGAGCCTGCAAGCCCTGGCGGCCGTGCTCGACCACCTCGTAGGCGAACTTCCAGTAGGCCTCGATGCCCTCCTCGGCCACCACCTCCTCGACCAGCTTGCGGATCATGTGGCAGCCGGCGATGCGGGTGCACTCGTCTAAAATCCAGTAGCGCGTGGTCCGCACCATGCGCTGGCTCTCGTGCAGCCAGTCGCGGAACAGGGTGTCGTTCTCGCCCACCTTGCGGCAGGTGATCTGGTAGCCATCGCCGAAGCGCTGCACCTGCCCGGTGCACATGGAGCCCGGCCCGACCGCGCCGGTGTCGATCACGTGCGTGACGCCGCCGACCCAGCCGATCAGCTCGCCATGCGCGAAGATCGGTACGATCGTGTGGATGTCGCAGGGGTGCACGTTGCCGATCAGGCAGTCGTTGTTGCAGAAGATGCCCCCCTCCTTGACGCCCGGGTTGGTCTCCCACTCGTTCTCGATCATGTACTTGATCGCGGCGCCCATGGTGCCGACGTGGATGATGATGCCGGCGGAGGTCAGGATGCTGTCGCCCGCCGCGTTGTACAGGGTGAAGCACAGCTCGCCCTCCTGCTCCACGATCGGCTAGGCGGCGATCTTCTTGGACGTTTCGCGAGCGTCCACCACGCCGGCGCGCAGGCGGTAGAACAGCTTGTTATAGAGGATCGGGTTGCTGTCGCGCAGATCGAGCTTTGTCAGCCC
Source organism: uncultured Acetobacteraceae bacterium (assembly GCA_964246185.1). Classification (GTDB taxonomy): domain Bacteria; phylum Pseudomonadota; class Alphaproteobacteria; order Acetobacterales; family Acetobacteraceae; genus LMUY01. The sequence goes on along the minus strand of CAXTPP010000069.1, from coordinate 5,041 downwards.
GGCATAGTATTTGGTCCGCTTGGTGGCTTCCATGAGGCGGTCGCGGTGCTCCTTGAGCCGCTCGCCGCCACGCACGACCCCCACCGCCGAGGCGTGGATGCCGATGTTACGCATAACTTGGTCCATGGTGCGCTTCCTTTGATTGTTGTTGCGGCGCTCAGACTTCGTGCAGGTGGAACAGGGGGTGCCCGTCGAGGAAGGTCTCGAACCCGTCCGGCACCACGAAGGTGGTCGCGTCCGATTCGATGATCGCAGGACCTATCACGCGGTTGCCGGGCAACAGCGACTCCATCCGGTAAAGCTTGGCGTCCACCCAACGCTTCTTGCGGTAGAACTTGCGCGTGCCGAGGAACGCATCCTGCGGCGGCGTCGCATCGCCCTTGACCTCCTTGGGAATCTTCGGCTTCGGGATCGGCACCGCGCCGCGCATGATGGCGCCGGTGACGGAGAAGCCCAGTTCCGGCGAGCGCGCCGCGGCGGCATAGACCCGGCCGTACGTGTCGTCGAAGGCTTGCGCGAGCTGATTCCAACCGGCCGTCGTGTTGATCTGCCTCAGCGGCGAGTCGATCTCGAGGTCGTTCAGCTGGCCGCGGTACTGCATGCGGAAGCCGGGCTGCAACGTCACCTGGTCCGGGCTGTAGCCGCTGAGCTTGAACTCCTCGAGCACGTTCTTTGGTCAGCTCCTCCCACGCCTCCTGCAGGGTCACGGCGGCGGCGGCCTTGTCCGCGTCCGGAGCGCCGTCCGGCAGGTTGATGTCGAGCGACTTGTCGTAGCGGCACTCGAAATCCGCCGCCGCGCAGCCAAACGCTGAGAAGCCAGCAGCCCAAGCCGGCACGATCACGTCCTCGAAGCTCAGGCCTTCGGTGTAGCCGTAGGCGTGCACCGGGCCAGCGCCGCCGTAGGAGAAGCATACGAAGCTCGCCGGGCTGTAGCCTTTGCCCGAGATCATCGCCCGCAAGTAGTCGCGCAGGCTGCTGTCCAGCAGCTCGATGACGCCGGCCGCGGCGTCCTCCACCGAGAGGCCGAGCGGGTCGGCGACCTGCACCTTGATCGCATCGATTAAACGCTGGCGGTCGAGCTTGATCGCGCCGCCGAGGAGGTTGTCCGGGTTCAGGTAGCCCAGCACCATGTGGCAGTCGGACACCGACACCGTCTCGATGCCGCTCTCCTTCCAGCACACGCCGACCCGGTAGCCGGCCGAGTCCGGGCCGAGCTTGATGGACTTGGTGTAGGGGTCAAGCCGCACGAAGCTGCCAGGGCCGGCGCCCACCGAATCCATTGCCACCAGCGGCAAGGAGAGCACCAGCCGCGCCATGTCCGGGTCGTTGCGGATGGTCAGCTCGCCCTGGGTGATCAGAGCCACGTCGAACGAGGTGCCGCCGATGTCCGAACAGGCGATGTTCTTGTAGCCCAGCTCGGCGCCCAGGTAGCGCGCGCCGATCAGTCCGCCGATCGGGCCGGAGACGATGGTGCGGGCGAGTTCCTTGGCTTTCCAGGAGATGGTGCCGCCATGCGTCGCCATGACCCGGAAGTCGAACTTGGTGCCGCGCTCCTTGAACGCGTCCGAGATCTTGCGCAGCGTCTGGCGGGACGGCTCGGCCGCGTAGCCTTCCAGGATGGTGGTGTTGGTGCGGTGGGTTTCCTTGCGCACCGGATAGTGGTCGGCCGAGGCGAAGATCGGGATCGCCTTGCCGCTGTTCTTGACCTCTTCGGCCACGATGTCGCGCACGCGCCGCTCATGGGTCGGGTTCTTGTAGGAGTGGAGCAGGCTGATGACGATGCCCTCCACGTCCGCCGCGATCAGGTCCCGCGCCGCTTCCCGCGCCGATTCTTCGCGCAGCGGGATCACCACCTTGCCCATCATGTCGACCCGCTCGACGGAGATGCCCCAGTTGGCGAGGCCATCCTCACTGGAGGCGACCAGGCCGAGCGACTCGTCGTCGGGCGTCGATTGCGCCTTGCCGACCACGAAATCGCCGTCCACGTCCACAAAGAACGTGTCCGTCATCGTGCCGCCGGCGTCGATGCCGAGCACTTGGACGTTGCGCATGTTGCCTATCGGTTGGTCCACGCTGGTGCCTCCTTGGTGGTGCCGGTTGTGCAGGCGCCGGCTTGGGGCAACACAGGCATAGGCCGTGCCAAAGTCCGGCAAGGCGGCCCGTACATAGACATATCAACGTTCTCTTGAGGCCTGCCGGTAGACGAGTATTGGCCAAGTGTCCGGTTTCCGGACAGAAGCAGGCGTATTGTCCGGACACCCGGACAGACATCGTGCGAAACCTGCGTTTGTACTTGCCCCTTTGCGGCCTTTTCACATGTTGTTCAGGCAAGCAAGGCGCTCGGAGCTGAACCGAACAGTGCCTCGGAGGAAGCTGGGCCGCTTCTCGCCTGCGTGGGGAGGCTCGTGTTGCTGGCTGCCTGCTGGCTGGAAGCTTGATGTGCAGCCACGCTTCCACGGGAGGCTTTCGTCAAGACATTCGGCTGTTTGGCTCGGAGGGCTCGAACGATGCAAAATCGTGATGTCCGGCGTGCATGGGAAGCGTTTCACCAGGACGGCTTGGTCCCGGGCCTGGTGCGTCCGGCCATCGTCGCCTCCTGGCGGCGCTCCAAGCAGCATCAGATCGCCGTGTCGCGGCCGGAGGCGGCCTTGGTCACGGACGCAGAGTTCCACCGCCGGCGCCAGCAGCATGGGATGTTCCTCCATGCCGCGCGCCCGGCCATGGAACGGGCGCGCGAGTTCCTTGCCGAAGCCAACTCCATGGCTGTCCTCACGGACCCTACCCGGATCATCCTGGAAACCGGGGGCGACGAGCGGGCGGTGGATTTCGGCAGCGTGGTCAAGCTGCAGCGCGGCGGGCGGTGGGGCGAGGCGGAGTTCGGCACCAACGCCATCAGCACGGCGATCGCCAGCGTGGCGCCGGTGCAGATTCATGCCGCCGAGCATTTCTGCAGCGAGGTGCAGAAATGGACCCGTGCCGCTGCGCCGGTGCGCCATCCGCTGAGCGGCGAGGTTGTGGGCGTATTGGACATCTCCGGGCCTGCGGACAGCTTCAGCCCGCAAAGCCTGGCCCACGCCGTGGCCATGGCGCACCAGGTCGAAGCCACCCTGGGCCGCCAGATCGACGGCGAGCATGACCGGGTGCTGCGGCATTTCCTGCGCAAGCGGCCGCTATGGCTGACGGAGGAAGTGGTCGCTTTCGGCCGCAACGGAGCGCTCATCTACGCCAGCGAGAAAGCGCTGTGCGAGATCGAGCGGCGCAGCCCGCGCCTGCTGGTCAAGGGAGGCATGGGTTTCGTGCAGGACGTCGAACCCGCGCTCTGGGCATCACGTTGTGCCGCGCTGCTCCAAGGCGCCAGCCTCGAAGCCGTGATGGAAGACGGGCAGGCAATCGGGGGCGTGCTCGTCCTGCACGCGCTGCGGTGTGCAAAGCCTGCGCCGAAGCCGTCCGAGCAGGAAGGCGCTGGCCGGTTCTCGTTCGATGCCATCCTGGGGGACAGCCCGGCTATCTTCGACGCCAGGGACAAGGCCCGGCGCATGGCCGAGAGCGGCGCGCCGGTGCTGCTGGAAGGAGAGACCGGCGTCGGCAAGGAGTTGTTCGCCCGCGCCATCCACGGCGTCCGCGGCCGGGCCATTCATCCCGGTCAGTTGCGGCGGGCTTCCGAGGGACCTCATGGCCAGCGAGGTGTTCGGTTACGCCAAAAGCGCCTTCACCGGCGCCGACACGGCCGGGCGGCCGGGAAAGATCGAGGCTGCGGACGGTGGGACGCTGTGCCTCGATGAGATCGGGGAGATGCCGCTGGAGCTGCAATCCTACCTCCTGCGAGTTTTGGAGGATGGCGTGGTGCACCGTGTCGGCAGCCATGAGGGCCGCCAGGTTGACCTGCGCCTGGTCTCGATGACCCACCGCGACCTTGCCGCCGAGGTGGCAGGCAACCGGCTCAGGAAGGACCTGTTCTACCGGATCGCGCCGCTGCGCCTGCGCATCCCCCTCCGTGAACGCGCGGACGACATCGCCATCCTGTTGGAGCATTTTGGGCTCGCCTCGTCGCAGCGCACGGGTCGCCCGCCGCCGCGCTACACGGCCGGCGCCATCGACGCCCTGCGCGCCTATCACTGGCCGGGCAACATCAGGGAGCTGCGTAACCTAGTGGAGCTCGTCGCGGTCATGTCCCTGGCAGCCTTATCGGCACCGCGGAGCTTCCCGCGGAGGTATGGCAGGCCAAGGCGGCGCCGGTTCCCGCCGTGGACCGCCCGGCCGACCTGAGATTGGCCGAGCAGGCCGCCATCGCCGCGGCAGTCAGCGCGTGCAGCGGCAACCTGTCCAAGGCCGCGAAGCGCCTGGGCATCGCGCGCTCGACGCTCTACGTCCAGCTTGCCGCCTTATGAGGCGGCTGGACGGCACGGCGGGGTAGCAGCCACCTAGAACATCAGGTACCCGCCCGACTTGTACATCAGGCTCGACACGTCCCGGGCTGCCGCCGCGACGACGGCGCCGATGAAGACCGTGTGCGTTCCCGCCTCCACCATCTGCACCACCACGCAGTCGAACGCCGCCGCCGCGTCCTTCAGGATCGGGGCGCCGGAGGCCAGCTCCAGCCACTCCGCCGCTGCGAACCGGTCCTCCACGGGCGAGGAGAACGCGTCCGCCACCATCTGCTGGTCGTGCGCCAGGTAATTCACCCCGAAGCGGCCGGCCGCCGCGATCGCCGCCTGCGCGCTGCTGGACCGGTTGACGCACACCAGCAGCTGCGGCGGCTCGGCGCTGACGGAGCACACGGCGGTGGCGGTCAGCCCGCTGCGCCGGCCTTCGTGCGCCGTCGTCACCACTGTCACCGCGCCGGGCACGCGGCGCATGCAGGCGCGGAAGGCCTCCGCGTCGATCAAGTGGTCCGGCAGGGCGGTGCCCTCGGCTTCATACCTGGCTTCCCTGGTGTCTTCGTGCATGGCCCGCTGTAGCACGCCCTGCACACAGGGTAACCGGTGTGAGCGTGCCATCCAGCGAATGGGGTGATGCGCCGGGCAACGATGCGCTATAGTCC
>CAXTPP010000068.1:0-17931 GCA_964246185.1 uncultured Acetobacteraceae bacterium | reverse complement strand
GTCCTGACGGCCGCGCCTGCCGCCCCAATGCCGGGACCGGCGGCGGCGCTGCCTGCCACGACGCTGCTGGACGCCTCCGGCGAGCGCACCGCCGACGCCCGCACCGCGCACGAGCAGGCGATCACCGACGCGCTGATAGCGGCCTCGAACCGCCTGTCGCCGCCGCTGCCCGGCCCGGCGCCGGCGCCGCTGCCGCCGGTGCAGCCGTGGGGCACCAAGAGCACCGTCGTGCCGGAGCGCCCCGCCGTGATCGGCGACGCGTTCGACCGCCGCACCAGCATCGACCAGCTGCTCACCCACCCGTCCGCCGACGTGCGGCAGCGGGCGGAGGAGGCGCAGGTGGCCATCCACCACGGCGCGTCCGACATGGGCATCAAGGTCAAGGCGGCGATCGACACCGCCCGCGGCGCCGAAGCCCGCCGCTGATGCCTTACGGCTCGGTCGATGACATGGTGAGCGCGTTCGGCGAGCCGGAGCTGATCCGGCTGTCCACGCCGGAGGGCGCGGAGCTGGCCGGCATCGACGCCGACCGGGTGGAGACGGCGCTGCTCAACGCCTCCGACCTGATCGACAGCCACCTGCGCCGCCGCTACGCCTGCCCGCTGGCGGTGACGCCGCCGGCCATCAACCGCGCCTGCCTGGTGCTGGCGCGCTACGACATCAGCTTCTCCGGCGCCACCGAACCTTCCGAGCAGGTGCGCCTGGCGCGCAAGGAGGCGGTCGAGTGGCTGGGCCGGCTGAACACCGGCACCGTGTCGCTGGAAGGCGTGGAGCTGGCCTCCGCCGTGGTCGGCGCGCGCACCAGCGACCGCAGCGGCTTCGTGCGCCCCGGCCGCGTGTTCCAGCCGCAAGGCTCCGGGCTGGGCTTTGGCTGGGGCTGGGACTGCTGGTGAGCGGCTCAATCCCTCCCGTCGCGTTCTCCGACCCGCCGCTGCCGCAGCAGGACGTGCTGGCGGCCGAGCTGATCGGCGGCGGCCCGGTGGCGGCCATGCACCGCGACCTGGCCTTGCGGCTGGCGCTCGCGTTCCCGCCGGCGCAGTTCCAGCACCGCACCATGCCGGCGCGGCTGACCCCGTCCGAGTGGGCGCGCTACACCGAGCGCTGCCCGTTCGTGGGCCTGGGCTTCGTGCGCATGGCGCCGGCCAGCGGCGCGCTGGTGCGCCCGCGCGTCTGGAGCGGCCGGGCGGAGTGGCTGGTGATGTTCGTGGTGCGCAACCCGAAAATCGAGGCGCAGCTGCTGGGCGACGGCCTGGGCTGCGGCCTGGCCGGGATGCTGGCGGTCGCCACGGCGGCGCTGCACGGCCGCGGCATCGCCGGCATCGGCGCCTGCCAGGTCGGCGAGGGCGGCGCCGCCTACAGCGAGAGCTGGGCCAGCGAGAACGCCTCGGCCGCGGCGCTCAACATCAGCGTGCCGTTCGACCTGGTCGACCAGGCCGGGCTGGCGCGGCTGGACGATTTCCTGCGGCTCGGCCAGCGCTGGGCGGGATTGCCCGACCTGGTGGCCGACGTGCGCGATGACGAGGTGGACCATGGCTGAGTTCGTGACGATCAAGCCGGGCGTCCGCCCGGACGGCACGCCGCACCGCGTGCCGATGCCGAGCGGCTACGGCTTGCCCGGCTTCGGCGCCCTGCTGCCGGCCGACGGCTTCCGCGTGCCGCGCGACCACTTCGTCTCGCGCCTGCTGGCCGACGGCGACGCGGTGGAGGTCGAGCCCCCGGCCGCGCCGGCCGCGCGGTCCAAGGGCGCCGCCAATTCCAGCACGGAGAGCGCGCCATGAGCGGCAGCCTTGGCCAGACCACGCCGCAGACGATCATTTTCAACGAAATCCCGGCCAGCCGCCGCGACCCGGGCGTGCTGGTGGAAGTCCGCCCGAACTACGGCGCCGCCGGCTTGCAGCTGCTGCCGTCCAAGGCGGTGGTGATCAGCCAGATGCTGGCCAGCGGCTCGGCGCAGCCGAACACGCTGTATCCGATCACCGGGCCGGGGCAGGCGGAGGCGCTGTTCGGCGCCGGCTCCGTCGCTGCCACCCAGGTCAACGCCTGGCTGGCCAACAACACGACCACGGCGCTCTACGCGATCGGCGTGCCGGACGCGGCGGGCAGCGTGGCCGCGTCCACCAACGTGATCCTCAGCCCGGCGCAGTTCCCCAACGGGTTCTCCGTCACCGCGCTGGTGGCAGGCTTTGCCGTGCCCGTGGTGATCCCCGCCGGCACGGCGCAGACCGACCTGGCGCTGGCCCTGGTGGCGGCGATCAACGCCATGCCCACGCTGCCGGCCAGCGCGGCGCTGATGGCGGGCAACGTCAGCAATGTCACCCTCACGGCCAAGAACGCCGGCGTAGTCGGCAACGACATCAACCTCCGTTTCATCAACCGCTCGGACGCCAGCGCGCCCGTCGTGGTGATCGCGCCCAGCGCGGCCGGGCAGGGTCCGGCCAACCTGGCCGGGGGCTTGGGCAGCCCGAGCGTGGCCGCCGCCATCGCGGCCATCTCCGGCAACTGGTTCACCGACTGCGTGACGCCCTGGACCGATCCGGTGAACCGCCCGCTGCTGGCGGCCGAGGGGATGCGGCGCTACGGCGCGCTGGTCAACCTCGACATGCGCATCTACTCCGCCATCAACGGCAGCTACGCCACGGTCGCCGCCTACGGCGACGCCGGCAACAGCATCCAGATGGTCACCTGGGGCGTGCGCAACGAGGTGGACCCGACCTGGAGCGTGGCCGCCGCGTTCGGCGCGGTGCACGCCTTCCGGCTGGCCAACGACCCGAGCCGGCAGTCCAAGGGCATCGCCGTGGCCGGGCTGACCGCGCCGTCGAGCGTGGACCAGTGGACGGCGCAGGAGCGCGATCTGCTGCTGCACAACGGCATCTCCACCTGGACCGCGCTGCCGGACCACACCATGGTGATCAGCCGCACCATCACCGGCTACCTGACCTCGCCGCTCGGCGTGGCGGACGCGGCGTGGCTGGACGTGATGACGCCCGCCACCATGACGGCGATCCGCTACGACTGGACCGACTACGTCAAGCTGGTCTACCCGCAGGCCAAGCTGTTCAACGACGACGCCCTGGGCGCGGAGTATGACGAGAGCGCCGCGACGCCGCGGCGGATGCGCGGCAGCTGGGCCAAGCGGTGCCTGGACTACGAGCAGGCGGGCTGGATCGAAGGCTCGGCCAGCACTGTCCAGCAGGGCTATTTCGTCATCAACGCCAGCGACAAGAACCGGCTCGACCAGCAGGTCGTGGTGAGCGTCGCGGGCAACCTCATCGTTGAGGCCACCGTGCTGGAGTTCACCGCGTAATGGCAATAACTCTCGGCATCATCGACCTGGTCGTGAACGGGACCAAGATCGACACGGAGAAGGGCGCCAGCTTCATGAGCGGCGGCCTGATCCAGAACCCCATCGTCGCCGGGCGCAAGCTGCACGTGTCGGGCGAGTGGAAGGAGGGCATGGTGGAGTGCACCACCGTGCTCAAGGCCGGCCAGGCGCCGAGCAGCCTCTACCAGCTGGGCGCGCTGGAAATCCAGGCGCTGTGCGACACCGGGCAGACCATCAGCTGGACCGGCTACCAGGTCGGCGAGCGGCCCAAGTTCACCGGCGGCGAGGGCGGCAAGGTGGCGCTGAAATGGGCCGTCTCCGAAGGCCAGGAGCTGCTGTCGTGAGCGACGACATCGTGACGCTGACCGACCTGGACGCGCCTGCGCCCCATGCCGAGGCCGATCCGGACGTGGCGGTGATCCGCGAGGGCGAGGACGAGGGCCGCAAATTGCCCGAGCGCGCCATCCAGCACGAGGACGGCTCGGTGGAGCTGCCGCTGTTCGTCCCCGTGGTGCTGCGCTGGCGCGGCACGGAGAGCGGCGAGGTCAAGACCGACCTGCCGGTGATCTCCGTCACGCTGCGCCGCATCACCGGCAAGGATGTGCGGGTGGTGATGAACGCCGGCACCGGCGACAGCTTCCACGACGAGCTGACGGCCGCGTGCGTGCGGGCGCAGTTCCCGTCCAAGCACAAGTGGAAGCAAGTGATGGAGCGCATGGACGGCGCAGACGCCGCCGCCTGCATCCGCATCGCGCAGTATTTTTTGGAGAATGGCCCGCAGACGCGTGGGCCGCTGCCCTCGCGCACCTGATGGAGCGCACCGGCGCCCCGGAGTGGGTGCTGGGGCTGGACAGCCGGGAGGCCGGGTTCTGGCAGGGCGCGTTCCGCCAGCTGGACGAGCAACGCGGAGGGGAGGGCTAAATGGCTGAGAGCAGCTTCCGCGCCTCCTTCGTGCTGGACCTCAAGGATGATCTGTCCGCGGGGCTGCGGCGCATCATCGCCAGCACCAAGCAGCTACGCGACCTGGCCCGCTCGCTCGGCTTCAAGCCGCTGGAGGGCGCGGACGCGATCGTCGGCCGGGTGGACCGCGGCGTGAAGCAACTGAACGGCGACCTGGGCACGACGGCGCGGCAAGCGGAGGCGGCGGCCGGCGCCATCAAACGAATGAGCGCGGCCGAGCTGGGCCGCGCGCGCGAGCAGTCGGCCCAGATGCGGCAAGCGGGGGCCGTCGCCCGGCAGGCGGCGGGCGCAGGGCTTGGGCAGGTCTATGGCCCGGGCGGCGTGCCGCTGTTCTCGGGCGGCCCGCGCTTCGTGCCGAACGCGCCGGGCGCGTCGTCGCGCCGCGGCCTGCTGGGCCGGGCGGGCAACGCGCTGGCCGAGGCGCGCACCCGGTTCGGGGCGGCGAGCGAGCAGGTCGGGCTGGCTGGGGCGGCGCTGGGCGGCATCGCGCTGGACAGCACGATCCGCAAGGCGGCCGAGTTCGACAACGTGCTGACCCACATCGCCATCACCATGGGCACGTCGGCCGACAAGATGCGCGGCAAGGTGGCCGAGCTGGGCGTGTCCTACAACAAGCTGGCGCTGGACACCCAGCAGAGCAGCCACGACGTGGCCGAAGCCGCCCGCTTCCTCATCACCACCGGCATCGGCGAGCAGTCCACCAGCAAGCTGCTGCCGATCATCGCCAAGGCCGCCACCGCCTATGCCACGCCGATCGGCGACACGGTGCAGGGCGCATTCTCGTTCCACGAGCAGATGGGCATCAAGGAGGAGGATTTGCGCGGGGCGCTGTCCGCCGCCGCGCTGGCGGCCAAGCAGGGCCATTTCAGCTTCGCCGACATCAGCGCGCTGGTGCCTTCGGTGGCGGCGCAGGGGTCGACGGCGGGCGTCACCGGGCGGGATGGCCTGAACGCGCTGCTGGCGGCGCTGGAGACATCCCGCCGCGGCGCCGGCAGCAGCGGCCAGGCGGCGACCAACCTGCAGGACTTCTTCAGCTACATCAATTCGCAGATCGGCGGGAGGAGCTTCGCCAAGTCCGGCGTCAACCTGCCGGCGTTGCTCAAGGCTGGCGAGAAGCAGGGCATCAACCCGATCGAGGCGGTGGTGGAGAAGGTGCGCCAGCTCACGGCCGGCAGCACTCCGGCCGAGACCGCGCAGATCGTGGGCAAGCTGTTCCACAACCAGGAAGCCCGCATCTTCGTGCAGACCATGCTGAAGGAGCTGCAATACTACCAGGAGACCAAGGCCAAGCTGGCCAAGGCCGACGACGCCACGATCGATGAGGACTTCAAGAAGGCGCAGAACCTGCAAACCCAGCTGAACACCTTGCAGGAAACCTCCGCCCAGCTCGGCAAGCGCGCGGGCCTTGGCTTCGCGTGGGTGGTCCCGGTCGGCGCGGCGCTGCTGGGCGGCGTGCTGGGCGGCTTCCAATGGCTGGACCTCCACCTGCCCGGCGTGGCGGACGCGGGGCTGGCGCTGACCGGCGGGATGCTCGGGCTGGTGACGGCCACGGGCGCGCTGGGCGTGGCGGCGGGACCGGTGCGCGCCGGCTTCGTGCTGCTCAAGCCGCTGTTCCGCGGCGTGCTGTCGAGCCTCAGCGGCGCAGGCGCGGCGTTCGGCGGCATCGCGGTCCTCGGCATCGCGGCGGCGGTCGACATCTGGCGGAACTGGGACAGGTTCCGCGAGAACTTCAGGCACCTGTGGCTGGACATCCGTCAGGTGCTCAGCGGCGACGGCATCTGGAATGGCGCGAAGAAGGCGATGGACGAGGTGTGGGGCCGCGGCGGCATCATGGAGAAGCTGATGACCGACTTCGTGGGCTGGCTGCCGTCCTGGGGGCAGGGCTTCGCCACCGCGCTGGGCAGCGCCATGCAGACCGCCTACGCCGCCACCGCCGACTTCTTCAAGAAGATGAAGGCGGACATGGAGAGCCTTGTGCTGTCCGCGCCGGCGGGGCAGGCGGAGCAGCGCAAGAAGCTGGGCATGGACCCGGACGGCCGCGACGACAGCGGCCTGCCGGGCGTGGACGAGATGATGCACGCCCCGCTGCCGGTCAAGCGCAGCAGCTACCGCATAGGCGCGGGCGGCGCCCACGTGATCCACGTCAGCTTCTCGGCCGACGTGCCCGGCCGGGCCACCGTGCGCCACGACGACAGCCACTCCCTCGACGGCGGCCGCCACGCGCGCGGCCCCATGCTAAGCCGCGCCTAAGCGCCTCTTAGCGGCTCATGAGCGACACCCTCACCAGCCTCACGACGCTGACCAGCAGCCTGCCGGGCGTGGGCGGCGGCGCGCTCGGCAACCTGGCCGGGCTGGTGGCGGGCCAGCTGTCCTCGGCCAGCTGGCGCGGCGTGCCGTTCTACATGCGGGCCGGGGAGGAGGAGGCCGGCCACCGCCCGGTCAAGTTCCTCTACCCCGGCCAGGACCGCGCCGACTTCCAGTTCCTCGGCGCGTTCGACGGCCCCATGCGGGTGGAGGGGCTGCTGATCGGCGCGGATTGCGTGGCGCAGGCCAGCGCGATGCGGACCGCTTGCCGGACCGGCGGCAAGGGCAAGCTGCTGCATCCGTGGTTCGGGATGCTGGACGCCGTGCTGACCGAGCCGGCGCGCTTCTCGGTCGGCGAGGCCGAGTTCGGCATCGTCCGCTTCTCGGCCACCTTCGAGCGGTTCGACCCGCCCCAGCCGCCCGGAACCGACTTCTTCGGCCAGCTGCAGGACGCGGTGGGCAGCCTGATGGGGGCGGCCACGGGGCTGCTCTCCGACGTGATGACCCAGCTCGCCGGGCCGCTGGCGCTGTATTCCTTCGCCTCCGGCCTGCTGGCGACCGCCGCCGGCGTGTGGACCAGCCTCGGCATCGGCAGCAGCGCCGTGCAGGCCGCCACCGCGCCCGCCGTGCTGGCGCTGGCCACGGCCAGCCCGCCGTTCGACGCGAACTTCCCAGCCGCCGTCTCGGCGCTGCTGGCAGCTCCCGCGCTGGCGCTGGCCGATGCCTCGCAGCCGCCGGCCGCGCCGGTGGTCGGGCCAGGCCCCACCGCGACGCAAGCCCCCCCGGCGATCGACCCGGCCGACGCGGCGGCCGCGCTGCTGGCGGCGGGGGCCGGGTTCGTGCCGCCTGCCGGCGCCTCGGCCTACGTGCAGGCGATCGTGCTGTCGGCGCAAATCCAGGCGGCGGCGCAGGCCGCGGCGGTGGGCGCCACCATCGCCTTCGCCGACACGCTGGACGCGGCGGCCTGGCGCGACCAGCTGGACGCGGCGATGGCCGGGCTGCAAGCCCAGGCGGCGCAGCTGGCCAGCGTGATCCCGCTCTCGGCCGGGCCGGCCTGGCGCGCGGTGGGCTCTGTGCGGCAGGCGGCGCTGGCGGACTGCAACAGCCGGCTGGTCAACCTGCCCAGCCTGCTGAGCGTGACCACCACGCGCACCCTGGACGCCTGGAAGATCGCGCTGGCGCTGTTCGGCGACACGCCGGAGCAGATGGCGGCCGCCGTCGCCGACCTGTGGGCGCGCAACCTGGCCGCGTCCAACCCGGCCGCCGTGCCGCCCGGGACCTACGCGGTGCTGCCGTGACCGCCGCCACTATGGTCATGACCGTCAACGGCCAAGTGTTCGACGCCTGGACGCGGGCGGAGGTCACGCGGGATCTGGGCGACATCAGCGGCTCGTTCCTGTTCGACTACGACGATCGGGAGCGCTTCGCCAAGCTGCTGCCCGCGTTCAACCCCGCGGCCCTGGCGCAGGCGCTGGAGCCTGGCCCGGCCGTGCGCGTCGTCATCGATGGCGATTTGGCGCTAGTCGGCCATTTGGTGGACGTGAACGTCGAGCTGGGACCGGACGGCATGCAGGCCAGCGTGTTCGGGCTGGACCGCACCGGCGACCTGGTCGAATGCTCGGCGAACCCCGAAGGCCCGATGGAATACCTCGGCCTCGACCTGCTGGGCATCGTCAGCCGGCTGGCGGCCCCGTTCGGCATGACGGCGCGCGCCGAGACCGACGTGGGCGACCCGTTCCCGCACTTCAGCCTCGACGTGGGCGAGACGGTCATGTCCGCCATCGAGAAGGCGGCGCGGCAGCGCGGCGTGCTGGTGCTGAGCGACGGCGTCGGCGGCATCGTGCTGACAGAGAGCGGCCGGACGCGGGCCGGCGCGCCGCTGTGGATGCCGTCCGGCGGCCAGCCGGGCAACATCCACCGCGCCAGGCTGCGGATGAGCTGGCGGGGGCGCTACAGCGACCACTGGATCAAGGGCCAGCTGCCGCATGTCCGCCTGCCGGGCAAGGCGGGCAAGGCGCCCGTGGCGCTCGACGGCACAGTGCCGCCGCAGGGCCAGGGCGCACCGCTGGCGCCGCAGCCGGCCGCCGCCACGGCCTCGGCGCCGCGCAAGCACGCGAAGGGGCTGGGCAAGCACGGCCCGGTCTACCAGACGGGGCACGCGCAGGACTTGGGCGTCACGCGTTATCGTCCCAAGGTGTGGCAGACCCGCGCGGAGGCCGGCCTGGACACGGTGGACGAGCAGGCCGAGTGGCGCGCCCGGCTGACCGCGGCGCAGTCGGTGGTGACCAGCTACACCGTGCAGGGATACCGCCCGGCGCCCGGCCAGCCACTGTGGACGCCCAACACGCTGGTCGCGGTGCACGACCCGGTCCGCGGGCTGGACGGGGTGGACCAGCTGATCGCCGGCGTGATCTTCCTGTCCGGCGAGGACGGCAACCGCACGGTGCTGCGGATGGTCGATCCGGCCAGCTACAGCCTGGACGAGGAGCTGGTGGGCGTCCGCCGCGCCGGCCGCGACAAGGCGCGCCACCAGCACGCCGTGGACGCCACGGCCCGGCGGTTCCGTTGATCCTCCAGGATCACCAGAGATGAGCGTGCATCCGCGAGGTTTACGATGAGCGCGCATCCGCACGACGAGCTGGTGCAGCAGCACCGCGGCATGATCGCGCGCGGGGTGATCAGCAACCTGGACGACACCGGCGACGTGCAGACCGCCGACCTGCACACCGGCGACGACGTGGGACGCAGCGCGGTCGAGGTGCACCAGCCTTACGCCTTCGCCAGCCGGCCGCCGGACGCGCAGCCCTACACGCTGGTGGTGTCGATCGGCGGCGACCAGGGCCACCAGATGGCGATGCAGCCCTGGAGCGCCTACCGCTTCGGCAACCTGCTGCCCGGCGAGGCGGCGTTCTGGCACTGGGGCGGCTCGCGGCTGCACTTGAGGGACGGCGGCGCGATCGACCTGCTGTCGGCCGGACTGCTGCACCTGGCCGGCAGCAAGGTGGTGGTTGACGCGGCCGGCGGGCTGATCTTCAACGGCCCCGTCACGTTCAGCGGCCCCGTCACGTTCGAAAGCGACGTGACGATCGCGGGCAACCTCACCGTCGGCGGCACGGTTTCCGGCACGGGCGCCACGCGCGGGGCGCTTTAGCGCCCGCCCAAGACAAGCCGCGCTGCGCGCGGGGCGCTCTAACCCGTCAACCCCGGCTGACATGGCCCGGCTGCGCGCGCGCGTGGCACTCAGGCAGGAATGCCTGGCCCGTTCCTCGACCTCGCCCTGGCCTATTCCGCCGTCACCGGCCAGTGCGACCTGGTGTTCGACGGCAGCGGCTTCGCGTTCGACGCGACGGCCGCGACGCCGCTGCTGATCTCGCTCGGCACCGAGCGCCGGGCGGACCCTGACGACGTGCCGCCGGGCACGGTCAACGCGGCGGACAGCTACGCCGGCGGCGCGCCCTCCGCCCGGCGCGGCTGGCCGGGCGACGCGCTGGACGCCAACGGCGCGCGCATCGGCTGCCGGCACTGGCTGCTGGACGACGCCAAGCAGACCGAGGACACCCGCCAGCTCGCCATCGGCTACACCCAGGAGGGCATCGGCTGGATCGACGCGCTGGGCGTGGCGACGGCCGCCGACGCGAGCTGGGTGCGGCCGAACGTGCTGGCAGTGCTGGCGCAGGCCGGGTCCATGCAGCTGCGGCTGCCGGTCAGCCTGGTCTAGCGTGTCCGGCACCGCGCAAACCTACGCCCTGGCGGCGAGCTGGCCGCTGCCGCAGGCGGCGGACCTGTCGGCGGCCTACGAGCAAGGCTACGCGGCGGCCTTTCCCGGCTGCGACCCGACGCGGCCGAACAGCTTCATGGCCGTGCAGGCGCGCATCCACGGCATGGTCGGGTTCAACCTCTACCTCTACCAGCGCAGCCTGGCCGACGAGCTGATGGCGGACACGGCGCGCGCCTTTCTGCAGCGCCACGCCAACCAGTGGGGCGTGCCGCAGCTGCCGCCGACGCCCGCCATCGGCCTCGTCGTGTTCAGCGGCCCTGCGGACCTGCCGCTGCCGCAGGGCATCGAGATCGTTGATCAGCTCGGCAACCAATACCTGACCACCGCCGCCGGCAGCATCGGCGCCGGCCTGTCGGCCACGGTCCAGGTGCAGGCCGAGCTGCCCGGCGCGGCCGGCAACCAGGCGGCGGGCGCGCAGCTGACGATCGTCTCGCCGGTGATCGGGCTGCAGAACCAGCAGGTCACGGTCGACGCGGGCGGCCTGGCAGGCGGCGCGGACGCGGAGCCGGTGGCGGCCTGGCGCGCCCGCATCCTGCTGCGCATCCGCAAGCGCGGCCAGTCCGGCAACGACGGCGACTACGTCGAGTGGGCCGAGAGCGCGGGCGCTGCGCCGTCTCCCAGCGTGATCGACGGCTGGGTGGGGCCGGGCAGCGTCGGCGTGGTGTTCGCCCTGCCGAACCCGGGCGGCGACCGGCTGGCGCCCACGCCGGCGCAGGTGGCGGCGATGCAGGCGGCGCTGAACCTGGTGCGCCCGATCACCGCGCAGGTGGTCGCCATCGCCGCCGTGCAGCTCGCCGTGCCGCTCACCGTGGCGCTGGCGGCCGACACCGTCGTTGGGCGCGCCCTGGCCGCGGCGGCGGCGCAGGCGTTCATCGCGGCCGTGCCGATCGGCGGGCTGCTCGACCACAGCCAGCTGGCGGACGCGATGCTGCAAGCCTGCGGCTGCGGCGTCGAGATCGTCCAGCCACCCGGCAACCTGCAGCCCGGCCCGACCCAGATGCTCATCATCGGCCCCGTCAACTTTGTGGCCTACACGTGAGCCGCGCCCCCGCCGACGTGCTGGACGGCATCGCCGGCAACCTGCTGCCTGACGGCTGGGCGTGGAACCACGACCCGTCCGGCAACACCGTGCGCAGCTTCACGCCGCTGGCCGAGTTCGCCGCCAGCTTCGAGGCCGCCGCTGAGGCGCAGACGCTTGAGGCGACCCCGGTCACATCCGAGCAGATGCTCACCGCGTATGAGCGCGTGCTGGGTCCGGACGAGTGCCTGGGCGACCCGGCGCTGATGACGTTCGACGCCCGCCGCCTGTCCGTCTCGGCGCGCTGGACCACGCCGGCCGACGCCTCGATCCCCGGGCTGGTGCGCCTGGCCGCGGCGTATGGCGTGGCGATCACCATCACCGAGGTGCGGCGCAACTGCTGCGGCGTGGCGGTGTGCGGCACCCCGCTGGTGTCCAACCCGCAGCAGTTCTGCTGGATGGTGCAGATGCCGGCGGCGCGGGTGGTGACGCCGGTGTGCGGTGTGGCGCGCTGCGGCGACCCGCTCGGCGAGATCGAGCGCAACACGCAGATCGAGTGCGTCATCCGCCGGGTGGCGCCGTCGCACACCGTGCCGATCTTCAATTACGGAGCCGCCTGATGGACCGCACGATCGCGCTTGGCTACGCCCTGAACGCGCAGGGGGAACGGAGCTACGTCGATCAGAACCTGGTGGCCGGGATCAACGGCACCGACCTGCTCGCGGCGGACCGCAACGCCGTCCAGGAAGAGATCATGGGGGTGATCGAGGGCCTCGCCGGCCCGGGCAGCGCCACCAACCTGAAGCAGATGCTGGGCGGCATCCTGGGACTGTTCAACAACGCAAGCGTCGTGAGCAAGAGCGGCTACATCTCGTTTCGCTGCGGCGCCTCGCCGAGCGCCAAGCTGATCTTCCAGTGGGGGTCGATGCAGACGACGGCGAACAGCAACGCCACCGTAGTTTTTCCTCTGGCATTCCCAACCGAGTGCTCCGCCTTCCTGCCGGTCGCGATCGGCTCGCAAAGCTTTGGGTCGTCCACCAGCCTGGTTTTCGTGCTCGGCGGCACGCCCAACCCGCAAAGCTGTCCCGTCTTCGCGGTCAACGCGGCGCAGCCCGGTTCCGGCGGGGGCGCTGCCGCCTTCAGCTACATCGCAGTGGGGTATTAGCATGGCCGCGCCTGACATCATGCTGGCCCTGTTCAATCCGGCCGAGCCGGAGCCGCGCCGGGTGCTGGGCTGGTATCACACCGGCCTTGCCGACTATCCGGCGCTGCCCTCCGGCGACCGCGTGCTGGAGCTGACGCAGGCGGAGTGGGACAACCGCATGGCCACGCCCTGGATCGCCGGCGGCAGGCTGACCGCCGCCGGACCTGTCGAGCCGGACGCGCCGACGCCCGGCCCCAGCCTGCACGACCGGGTGGCGGCGCTGGAGGCGGAGATCGCGGCGCTTCGGGCCGCCAAGCCCAAGGAAGCGCCATGAGCCAGCTCCGCATCAAGCAGGGCGCCTCCCTGGTGCTCACCCTGGCGATCACGGACGCCACCGGCGCGCCGATCAGCCTGAATGCGGCCACCCTCGGCTTCGCGCTGCGCACCGCCACCGGCACGCTGGTGGGCCAGTCCGCCATCACCGCCACCGGCGCGCCGGGGCAGGCGATCATCCAGGCCCTGGCGTCCGACACCGCCGGCTGGCCGGTCGGCATCCTGCGCGGCGACATCAGCGTCACCGGCTCGGGCATCACCGCGATCAGCGACACCTTCATGCTTTACGTCGAGGCGGCGATCACATGAGCGGCTCCGTCTCGATCAGCCAGACCGGCATCCCCGCGCAGATTGCCATCACGCCCGGCCCGGGCGTCGCGTTCAGCGGCGTGGGCGCGCCCGGCCTGGGCTTCCTGAACGCCGCGCTGGACAGCAACGGCCACATTCAGGTGCTGCGCTCCGACGGGGTGACGATCGACGCGGGCAAGGCGGGGCCGGTGGTGGCGCGGGTGGCGGCCGGCGGCAGCAACGGCGCGCTCGACGCGACCCCGCTGCTGGCCGACGTGAGCCTGGTGCTGGCGGCCGTCCCCACCGGCGCGGTGGTGTTGCAGCCGGGCTTCAACCAGTCCCGCAAGGTGGTCAACAAGCTGGCTGCGCCGCTGCCGGTCTATCCGCCGCCGGGCGCCGCGATCGACCAGCTCGCCCCCGGCGCGCCGATGCTCGTGGCGGCCGGCACGACCGAGACCTTCCATTCCCCCGACGGCGTCTCCTGGACGGCCGAGTAGGACATCCCATGCACATCCTGTTGCTGCTGCTGATCGCCCTGCTGCTGCCCGGCGCCGCCCATGCCCAGGCCATCGCAGGCAGCATCACCCTGCGAACCCCCGTCCTGGCCGCCGGCGCCAGCGTGGGCCGCACGCTGTCCAGCAAACTCGGCGACCAGCTCTCTGTGCTGGACTTCGGCGCCAAGTGCGACGGCACGGCGGACGACAGCGCCGCCGTGCTGGCCGCCGGCGCCACCGGCCAGCCGATCGGCATCCCGGGCGGCCTGGTGTGCAACGCGCCCGGCGCGCTCGGCATGTTCGGCGGCGCGCCCGGCCTGTTCATCGGCCCCGGCAAGCTGAAGGACGCGGGCGGCTACGTGCACAACGCAGTGTCCGGCGCGATCAGCGCGCCGCCCAACCCGGCCAGCTGGATCGGCGGCACGACCAACCAGAACGACCCTTGCGCCGCCAGCTTCACATGCGGCGGCCAATGGGACTTCCGCCATGTGCTGCCGCCGGAGGAGTGGGTCATCACCGACCCGGCGGGCGGCCACACGCTGGGCCAGCCGGCGGGCGGCTACCAATACATGCCGGGCGCCATCCCGCACCAGGCGTTCTTCAGCAACAGCTCCGGCTGGAACCAGTCGCCCAGCAACAACAGCGGGCGCACGGCCGCCGTCTACAGCCGGCTGATCGCCCAGCAGAACGGCGCGGGCGACATGCTGCTGCACGAGGGCGAGGTGCTGTGCGGCGGCCAGGGCGGCCACCCGACCGCCGCCGGCGGAGCAGCCACCACCGACTGGCTGGCCAACCCCAACTGCACCTGGGAGGCGGGCGACATCTCGGCCATCGCCGCCGACCAATACCTGCAAATCCACGAGTGGCACGTCAACGACAACGGCAACGACGTGGCCGCCGTCGGCACGGTGCACGGCTACAACCGCACCTTCGCCGGCACGCCGGGGATGAACAACCGCTGGATCGATGCGCTCGCCAGCTGCCTGGGCGCCACGGCCTGCGACGCGGCCAGCGTGATCCAGGGCAAGTGGCGCATCGGCATCGACCTCACGGAGGTGGGCACCCAGATCAACGCCGCGATGGCGATGATCGCCGGCCAGCGCGTCTATCTCAACTCCTCCTACGGCGACGGCGAGGGCAACCCGGGCAAGGCCAACCTGGGCGGCGACTGGCTGGCCTTCGACCCGGCGAGCAACACCATCCAACTGGCGGACGCGGGCGCGGCGGCGTTGCAGGTCAGCAACCCGGCGGGCGCGGTCAACCATTGGGCGATCACCGGCTCAACGCCCGGCGGCTACGTCAACATGGCGCCGGTCGGGTCCGACGCCGCGATCGGCGTGCTGCTGCAGGACAAGGCCGGCGCCGGCCTGGTGGAGATGTCCAACGGCGCGGTCGCGCTCAAGGTGCAGGCGCCGGCCAACGCCAGCGGCTTCCTGCAAGCCAGCCCCGGCGCGCCGGGCCAGGGCTACGCGCTCCAGGTGCTGAACGGCAGCCCGACCGACCTCGACCTGTCAGGCGCCGGCAGCGGCCTCGTGCGCCTGGTCGGCGGCGTGCCCGGGGTGAACGACAGCAGCAACGCCGCGGCGCCCACATCCATGGTGCAGAACGCCGTGACCTCGATGACGGCCAACCGAATGAAGCTGGCCAACCTGGGCGGCGGGGCGCAGCTGCCGGTCGTGGTGCCGGCCGGGGTGATCAACGCGATGGTGGTGGAGATCGTGCCCAACGCGGCCACAATCCCCAGCCTGCAGCTGACCATGCCCGCCGCGATGCCAGGCGGCGGCGCCATCCCGGACGGGTTCATCGTGCGGTTCATCTGCACCGCCACCGTCACCACCTTCACTACTCCGGGCAACACGGGGCAGGCGGTGCTGGGCGCGCCGGGGACCATCACGCCCACCACGCCGTTCGGCTTCCTGTGGGACGCCGGGCTGGCCAGCTGGGTGCGCGTCTGATGCGCCGCCTGGCATGGCTGGCGGCGTTGCTGCTGCCGCTCCCGGCCGCGGCGCAGGGCTATGGCCCGCAAGTGGGGCCGACGCCGGGACAGGGCTACAACGCCACCCTCGCCCCGGCCGCCGGCAACATGGCGTTCGCCAGCGTTACGGTCAGCACGGCGTCCACCCTGGTGCTGGGGCCACCGCTGCTGCTGCCGCGGTCCAAGCTCTACCTGGTCAACCCGTCCGGCCGCACGGCGGGCACGACCACGACGGACGTGTGGTGCGCCTACGGCGTGCCGGCCGTGCTGGGCCAGGGCTTCCTGCTCGCAGGCTACGGCGACCGCGTGACCGAGGACATGCCGGCCGCCATCGACCAGCGCGCCCTCAGCTGCATCGCCAGCGCCGCCACCGCGATCACCGTGGGCGCGGTGCAGCAGTGAGCGCCGCGTGAGGCGGCGCGGCTTCGACCCGGACCGGCCGCGCGGGTTCGGCATGGACCCGCGCTGGCTGGAAGCGTGCAGCGGCTCGGCGGCCACGCTGTGGGGGCTGTGGATCGAGCTGACGCCCGGCAGCCTGACGGAGAACCGCACCTACCTGGCGCTCGGCCTGTTCATCCCTAAGCTGCCGCTTGGCGGCCTGTTCCTCGCCGGCGGCCTGCTGCAGCTGGCCGGCGTGCTGCTGGACCACCGGCTGGCCCGCGTGCCGCTGGCGGCGTTTATGGCGTCGAGCTGGCTGCTGGTGGCCTATGGCATCGCCGTGTCCGCGCCGACCTCGCCCACCTTCCCGCTGCTCATGGCCCTGGGCACCTGGAACGGCCTGGCCATGGTGGCGCTGATCTGCCTGACGCTCCAGGCGCGGCGGTGACGCCGGATGAGATTGCGGCCGTCAGCCGCATCAGCCCGACGGCGGCGCCCTACATCGTGGCGTCCGTCTCGCTGCTGGGCGGCCTCACCGCGCTGATGGTGACGCTGCCCCGCATGACGGTGCTGCGCAGCCTGGTGATGCGGATCACCGGCTGGGACCCCGGCGCCGTGCCGGAGGACGAGGCCAGCCGGCGCACCATGGCGCTGATGGACCAGCTGCAGGAGGAGCTGGCGCGCTGCCGGATCATGATCGAGCGCTACGGCGTGGAGATCGACCAGTTGCGGCAGGCCCGGTTGTGCTTGCTGTCCAACGTGGTCGAGCTGCGCGACGCCGCCATCGCCGCCCGCGCCCTGGTGCACCAGCTGCAGCGGCAGTCCGGCTTTCCGGAGACGGCGTTCGAGCCGCTGCCGGGCAGCGCGCCAGGAGCCGCGCCATGACCTGACGCGGGGGCTTCGGCTGTTGGCGCAGCCTGAGCCGCACGGTGGCCCGTGCACGCATGAACCGCCCCGCGGCCTCCCGGGAGGCCTGGGCAATACGAGGCCAGACCGCGCATGGATGCCACACTGACCCCGGCCGAGCCGGCCGTCCCGCCTGCCCCCTACCTCGGCGGCAAGCGCAACCTCGCCAGCCGCATCATCGAGCGGCTGGGTGCGACCCCGCACGCCGCCTACGTCGAGCCGTTCGTCGGCATGGGCGGGGTGTTCCTGCGCCGCCCGTTCCGCGCCAGGGCGGAGGTGATCAACGACATCAGCCGCGACGTGGCCAACCTGTTCCGTGTGCTGCAACGCCACTACGTGGCGCTGATGGACATGCTGCGCTGGCAGCTCACCAGCCGCGCGGAGTTCGAGCGGCTGCGCCGGGCGGAAGCGGACACCCTGACCGACCTGGAGCGCGCCGTCCGGTTCCTCTATCTCCAGCGGGCCGGGTTCGGTGGCCGCTTGAAGGGGCAGTCCTTCGGCGTCTCTCCCGCTCACCCTGCGAGGTTCGACGTGGCCAAGCTGGCGGGCTTGCTGGAAGGCGTGCACGAGAGGCTGACCGGTGTGGTGATCGAGTGCCTGCCGTTCGACGCCCTGCTGAGGCGCTACGACCGCCCGGGCACCTTGTTCTACCTGGACCCGCCTTACTGGGGCTGCGAGACTGACTACGGCGAGGGAGTGTTCAACCGCGGCGACTTCCAGCGCCTGGCGGGCTTGCTGGAGGGTCTGGCGGGCCATTTCCTCCTGTCGATCAACGACCACCCGGATGTCCGCGAGATATTCAGCCGGTTCACGATAGAGCCCGTCACGACCACCTACGGCATCAACAACGCCGGTCCGCGGCGAGCCGCGGAGCTTCTTATCAGCCCCTTAAAGGACGCCTAGAACGGTGCTGATGGCTATTTTGGAGGCTCCCAAATCAAATGCGATGTCTTCCCAAAATAAGTGGCCCGCTACAGTGGCGCTTGACGGTCGCGTCCTTGAGGGTGCGGTTCATGCGCTCGACCTGGCCG
>CAXTPP010000067.1:0-17952 GCA_964246185.1 uncultured Acetobacteraceae bacterium | reverse complement strand
CGGCCTGAGCGTTCAGGCGTCTCACCAAGGGAAGGTGGGGCGAACGACGGGGATCGAACCCGCGACAACCGGTACCACAAACCGGCGCTCTACCAACTGAGCTACGTCCGCCACCGAGGATGCGGGAAGTATCGCGAGCGGGGTGGCTGCGTCAACGGCAAGGCGCAAGCATGCCGCGTGGTCAGTCCTGTTCGTCGATGCCGAAATAGGCCAAGTCCACGTCCTTGATCTGCACCGTCTCGACAACCCGCACGCCGACGTTGAAGCGAAGCATCAAGCGAGTCAGCTCATTGCCGTCGATCAGGATGATGCGAAGCTGGCCGGTCCGCTCGGCCGCGCTGACGGCCGCCCGAGAGAACGACGACGTGGTGATCAGCACGCCCTTGTGCGCGCCCTTGCCGACCAGCGCGCCCATGAACGCCTGGACCGCCTCGGACCCGACGGTGTTGCCGGGCTGGTAGCGCTTTGCCTGCAAGTAGACGCGATCAAAGCCCAACTGGTCTTCCTGGATCAGGCCATCGACGCCGCCATCGCCAGTGCCGCCAAGCTGCCGCCCGGCGTCCTCGCCGGAGCCGCCATAGCCCATCGCCAGCAACAGGTCGATGATGAGGCGCTCGAAAAAGGCTGGCGGCGCTGCCAGGATTCTCGCGAGCACGGCCTCGCGCAGCAGTATGTCAAGCGTCTGCGCCGCCGCAGCGATCTGCTCGTTCGGCGTCTCGGACCGCTGCGGCAGGACGGCTTCCTCGCTGGATGCAGCCGAAGCGCCCGCCCTCGTCCGGCTGGTGAACGCGCAATACTCCGGCACGGCGCGGAGATCCGTCAGCTCAAGTCGATGCGGCGAGCGGGCGAGCCAGTCGCGGCCTCGCGGCGTGATGCGGGCCACGCCGCGGGACGGCTGCTCGATCAGCCCTGCTTGCTTCAGGTGTGTCTTGGCCCAGTGGACACGGCTGGCGATGGTCGTCGTGCTCTTGCCCGGCAGCAAATGGGACCGTTCCTCGCCCGACAATCCGATGTCATCGGCCAACCGTTGGATCAGGTCGCGCATGGGCCAGTCTCGGCCGGCGCAGTGGGCCAGCACGGGCAGCATGAGTGCGTCGTAAGTCGGTATCGTCACGGGGTTTCAGCGATGATGGCCGCCTACCCCGCTGCCCGCAGCTGCTCGCCCGCGAAATGACCCCGCAGCCGGACCACCGCCTCGTCCAGCACGCCATCCGCCTTGCAGAACGCGAACCGCGCGTAGTGCCCCGGCGCGTCCGCCCCGTCATAGAACGCGCTCAGCGGAATGGCCGTCACCCCCGCCTGCTGCGTGATGTGCCGGCAGAACGCCATGTCGTCTCCGGCAAAGCCCAGCCGGCTGAAATCGACGGTCAGGAAATAGCTGCCCTGGCTTGGCAACACGCCGAAGCCCATCCCTGCCAGCCCGGCCGCCAGCCGGTCCCGCTTGGCTTGCAGCGCGCCGGCCAGCCCGGCGAAATAGGCGTCGTCCTTCGCCAAGCCCACCGCCACGCCGCGTTGCAGGTTGGGCGGCGTGGTGAAGGTCAGGTTCTGGTGCGCGCGGGCGGCCAGCAGGGCCAGCGGCGCCGGGGCGGTCACGTAGCCGACCTTCCAGCCGGTCAGGCTGAACGTCTTGCCGGCGCTGCCGATCCGCATGCACCGCTCGCGCAGGCCCGGCAGCGTCATCAGCGGGATATGCCGCCAGCCGTCATAGGTCAGGTGCTCGTACACCTCGTCGCACACGGCATAGGCGTCGTGGCG
This sequence comes from uncultured Acetobacteraceae bacterium, assembly GCA_964246185.1. GTDB lineage: Bacteria > Pseudomonadota > Alphaproteobacteria > Acetobacterales > Acetobacteraceae > LMUY01. The sequence goes on along the minus strand of CAXTPP010000067.1, from coordinate 16,197 downwards.
GACCAGCAGGTCGGCGATGAACGCCAGCTCCGCCGCGGTGAACACCTTGGAGGTGGGATTCATCGGCGTGTTCAGCAGGATCGCCTTGGTGCGCGGCCCAAAAGCTGCAGCCAACTCGGCGCGCGGCAGCTCCCACCGCGGCGGCTGCAGCCGCACGATGCGGGGGATGGCGCCCAGCAGGCGGACAACCGGCAGGTAGGTGTCGTACAGCGGCTCGATCAGCACCACCTCGTCGCCGGGGTTGAGCAGCGCCATCAGGCTGGCGGTGATTGCCTCGGTGGCGCCGGAGGTGACGACCACCTCGGTCACCGGGTCAGCCTCGATGCCGTAGAAGCGGGCGTTGGCGGCAGCGACCGCCTGGCGCAGCTCCGGCGCGCCGGCGAGCGGCGGATACTGGTTGCGGCCGTCCCGCAGCGCGTCGGCGGCGGCCTGGATCACGTCGTCCGGGCCGTCCGAGTCGGGGAAGCCCTGGCCGAGGTTGATGGCGCCGTGCTGGGCGGCCAGCGCCGACATGACGGTGAACACCGTGGTGCCGATCCCGGACAGCAATGCGTTGCCATGCTTCACACCCAGCTCTCCCGTCAGCCCGTGCGGATTATGGCCCCGCCGCCGCCGCCGGACAATCACGGCGCGCGGCGGCGGATTGCCCCGTGGCACGGCCCATGCAACGGTCCCACGGCGACGGGGGCACAAGATGAAGAAGATCGAGGCGGTCATCAAGCCGTTCAAGCTGGACGAGGTGAAGGACGCCCTGCACGAGGTGGGGCTGCAAGGCATTACGGTGGTGGAAGCCAAGGGCTTCGGCCGGCAGAAGGGCCATACGGAGCTTTACCGGGGCGCGGAGTACGTCGTGGATTTCCTGCCCAAGGTGAAGATCGAACTGGTCTGCCAGGACGATCTGGTCGAACGCGCCGTGGAAGCCATCGTGACAGCGGCGCGAACCGGACGTATCGGAGACGGCAAGATCTTCGTCAGCAACGTGGAGGAAGCCATACGCATCCGCACCGGCGAGCGCGGCGAAGAGGCGATCTGAGGCAGACTCAACAGGCGGGTGCAGCAGGCGGGCATAACGAGCGGGCGCAACGGGCGGCCGCGATCAAGGAGAGTGTAGGGCATGGCGAAGAAGGCAGGGGTGCCGGTGGCGCAGAGCGAGGCATCGAAGGTCCTGGAAATGATCCGGGAACACTCGGTGGAGTACGTCGATCTGCGTTTCACCGACCCGCGCGGCAAGTGGCAGCACACGGCGCAACACGTCTCGACCGTCGATGAGGACAGCTTCACCGACGGCTTCATGTTCGACGGCTCGTCCATCGCCGGCTGGAAGGCGATCAACGAAAGCGACATGATCCTGATGCCGGACGCGGCCACCGCCGTGCTGGACCCGTTCGCCGCCAAGCCGTCGCTGATCCTGTTCTGCGACATCATCGAGCCCAGCACCGGGCAGTTCTACTCCCGCGACCCGCGCGCCACCGCCAAGCTGGCCGAGGCGTACCTCAAGTCCACCGGCATCGGCGACACCATCCTGACCGGCGCCGAGGCGGAGTTCTTCATCTTCGACAGCGTGCGTTTCGGCGTCGGCGGCAACTTCGCCAGCCATTTCATCGAAAGCATCGAGGGACCCGGCTCCAACATGAAGGAGTACCCGGAAGGCAACATGGGCCACCGCCCCTCGGTCAAAGGCGGCTACTTTCCCGTGCCGCCGGTGGACACCGAAAGCGACCTGCGCGCCGAGATGCTGTCCACCATGGGCGAGATGGGGCTGCCGATCGAGAAGCACCATCACGAAGTGGCGCAGTCGCAGCACGAGCTGGGCACGCGCTTCACCACGCTGACCAAGATGGCCGACCAGATGCAGATCTATAAGTACTGCGTCCACAACGTGGCCCACAGCTACGGCAAGACCGCGACGTTCATGCCCAAGCCGATCTACGGCGACAACGGCACCGGGATGCACACCCACCAGTCGATCTGGAAGGACGGCAAGCCGCTGTTCGCCGGCAGCGGCTACGCGGACTTGTCGGAAATGTGCCTGCACTACATCGGCGGCATCATCAAGCACGCCAAGGCGCTCAACGCCTTCACCAACCCCTCCACCAACAGCTACAAGCGGCTGATCCCCGGCTTTGAGGCGCCTGTGCTGCTGGCCTACTCGGCGCGCAACCGCTCCGCCTCCTGCCGCATCCCCTACACCACCAGCCCGAAGGCCAAGCGCGTCGAGGTGCGCTTCCCCGACCCATCGGCAAATCCGTATCTCGCCTACTCGGCGCTGCTGATGGCCGGGCTGGACGGCATCCGCAACAAGATCCACCCCGGCGACCCGATGGACAAGGACCTGTACGACCTGCCGCCGGAGGAGCTGCAGGGCATTCCCACCGTCTGCGGCTCGCTGCGGGAGGCCTTGGGGGCGCTCGCGGCGGACCATGAGTTCCTGCTGGCGGGAGACGTGTTCTCAAAGGACCAGATCGAAAGCTACATCGATCTCAAGTGGACGGAGGTGTACCGGTTCGAGCACACGCCGCACCCGGTCGAGTTCGAAATGTACTACTCGGTCTAACACCTTCTGCAGCGGATCGGGTGCCTTGCCAGCATTGCGGCAGGGCACCTCTTTGCGCGATCTTTATCCTTTTGCATTCGCGGCTGGCGTCACGAGAGCGTCACGCAAATACGAGGATAGGCGAATGAGTTGCACAGTCCGAAGCCATGTCGTTTTGGGCGCGGCACTCGCGGGAGCGGCGGGCCTGCTCTGTGCGCTCCACCAGGCGCATGCTCAAGCGCAGGTGCCGGCAACCACTCCGTCCGTCCAAACCGGTTTGCCGGCCGCGCCGCAGCCCGCCGCCGGCGCAGCCGCGCCATGGGCGCCGCCTGCCAGCTTCTCGGAGTGGGCCAGCACCCTCGCCTACACCGGCCAGGTCGAAGGCGGCATCGTCGGCAATCCGCAGGATCCGAACAACGGCGTGAATTTTGGGCAGTTGTTCACCGACAAGGCGAACCGGCCCATCCTCAACCAATTGCTGCTGACGCTGGAGCGCGACATCGACCCCAAAGCGACCGGATATGATGTCGGCGTCAAGCTCCAAGGGCTGTATGGTTCGGATGCCCGGATCGTCCACTCGCTCGGGGTATTCGACCACCTCATCCATGACCGCAACCAGATCGATGTGCTGGAGGCGAACATCTCGCTGCACGCGCCGTGGCTGTTTGCTGGCGGCATCGACTTCAAGGGCGGCATCTACCCGACGCCGCTCGGCTTCGAGGTGATCAACGCGCTGACCAACCCATTCTACTCGCACTCCTACATCTTCGACTACGGCCTGCCCTTCAAGCATCTCGGCCTGCTCAGCACCTCGCACGTGAATTCCGTGCTCGACGTGTACTTTGGCATCGACACGGGCAACGACACGACGCTCGGCAGCGGCGACAACAACCAGAGCCCGGCCGGCATTGCCGGGATTGGCCTGACCTTGCTCGGCGGTGATCTCACGGTGCTGGCGCTGAGCCACATGGGGCCGGAAAACCCCAGGCGACTGTTCGCCAACGCCAACAGCGCGATGCGCTATTACAACGACATCGTGACGACCTACAAGCCAAGCAAGACGCTCGCGTTCACCACCGAGCTCAACTACGTCAAGGACGACGGATTGCGGGCCGAGGCGTATGGCGCGTCGCAATACGTCGCCTATACCCTGTCCGACACGCTGACGCTGAACGGGCGGGTGGAGATCTTCCGCGATAGCAACAATGCCTTCGTCAACACCCCGGTCAACAACCTCGACTATGTCAACGCGGAGCGCGGCTACGTGCCCGCCAACTTCTACGTCTCGCAAGGCCCGACCACCTACTCCGAGATCACTGCCGGGGTGACCTACAAGCCCGCCGGCCTGCCCAAGCAGGTCAGCACCCTGTTGGTGCGCCCGGAAATCCGCTATGACCGCAGCCTGTCCGGCTACAAGCCATTCACCGACAACACCGGCAAGGGCTCTGTGACTCTCGCTGCGGACATCATCGCCGGGTTCTGATGCAACCCGGGCTTCCCGCATGCCTCGCCCTCGTGCTGGCCCCCGTCCTGGCCCTCGCCCACCCGGCGGCCGCTTGCCAGGTGACGCCCCGCTCGGCGGTCAGCATCGCCATGGCCGGCGGCCTCGTGCTGGCGCCGTTGACGATCAACGGCGCGGTGGAGCAGTTCGTGCTCGACACGGGGGCGGAGCACAGCGTGGTCGGCCTGGCCGCCGCAGACCGGCTGAAGCTGGCGCGAGACGAGTGGGTGAGCACCGACCTCCAGGGCGCCGGCGGGATGGACCGGCGGCGGCTGGGCCGTCCGTCCTCGCTCTCGCTGGGCGGGCTGGCGCTGCGCCGGCGCACGGTGGCGGCGGACAACTCGGTCGTGGTCGGGCCGATCCCGGACGCGGTCGCGGGCCGTCCGATCGCCGGGTTGCTCGGGGAGGACTTCCTGTCGCCCTACGACCTCGACCTGGACATCCCTGCCGGCAAGCTGACCTTGTACGCGGTGGCCGGGTGCGCCGGCCGTTTCCTGCCCTGGACAGGGCGTTACGCCGCCATCCCGGCCTGGCGTCCCGTCCGCAACGTGCTGGCGCTGCCGATGTAGGTTGGCGGCACGGCGCTGCAGGCGGAGCTGGACAGCGGCGGCGAGACGAGCACGCTCACCCTGCCCGGCATGGTGCAGCTCGGCCTGGCAACGGGCGGCCCCGACAAGGTGCGCGGTTTCGGGCCGGGCAGCCTGGCGGCGCGCGTGCAGCATTTCCCGGCCATGCAGGTCGGCAGCCTGCCCGCTGCCCCGGCCGACCTCGCCATCAGCCCGGTCCGCACCCTGCGCAGCATCGGGGCGCTGCTGGGCGCGGACTGGCTGGCGACGCGGTACGTCTGGGTGTCCTGGGTGACGGACCAAGTGTTCGTGGCGGAGTAGGGTTAATACCAATGGCCTCAGACATCGACTTGTTGAAAAGCAAGGCCGCGCGCTCCCTCTGTGGCCATTCCAATTGCCTGAAGGAGGCAACCGGAACCTTGAGGCCACTCCACCCAGACCCACCAAAGGCCGAGGGCCTTTGGAAACCGTTGTCTTAAGTAAGTGGATTCCAAAGGCCCCGCCTTTGGCGGAGTCCAGAGGCAGAGCCTCTGGCCTTGCTCGCGTCCGGCTTAACCGGACTCGCGGCTGTCCAGCCGGTCGCGCAACTCGACGTGCTTGGCCGCGGCCTGCTCGTTGCTGCCGGCGTGTTGCTGGATGGCGTCCTCGACGGCGCGGATGATGCGGCTGCGGGCAGCGGTGCGGCGCATGGCGGGGGTGGGGCGCTCCGGCTGCGGCTTGGCGATGTGTTGGGCCATCAGCACGGTGCGCGCGGCGCGCTCGAAGGCGGGTGTCATGTCCGGGGCTGGCGTGCCGCCTGCGACGGCGATCATGGCGTGGTGCTGGGCCTGGTGGTGGACGACCCTGGCCACGTCCATGCCGAGGTCGATCAGCTGGTGCGGCGAGTGCATGCAGTGCTCGACGCGCTCGGCCTGCTGGCTTGCGGTGTAGGCTGCCGCCTCGTCGGCGGGGTCGGTCGGCTCGGTTGAGGACGGATGGAACATATACCGAACACAAATCACAAGCAAGGGGCAGTCCGCAAGCCTTGCCTGAAACAATCCTATGCCGATAGTCCTTGAGAGTGACCGTCAGGGAAGCAAGGCCAGAGGCTCTGCCTCTGGACTCCGCCAAAGGCAGAGCCTTTGAAATCCATTTATATAAAACAGTTTCCAAAGGTCTTTAACCGGGTTTGGGCGGAGTGGCCTCAAGGTTCCGATTGCCTCCTTCAGGCAGTTGGAATGGCCATGGAGAGAGCCCAGCCCTAGTCTCGAATGGATCAGTGTCCGAAGCCTTTGGCATGAGATTAAAGCCAAGCGCAGGAGGCTTTGGGTGTCAACGGCTGTTTTGCGCGCGTCCCGGTCGTCCAAACGCTACTTTCGACCGCTCGGCAGGAACACCGTCCCGCCAGGCTGGCCAGTGGCCTACGATCTCCTGCACCAAGGGATTGCCGGCCAGGTAAAGGTTCGTGAGCGCCGGCACGAACCCGCCCGCTGCTTGATAGTTCAGCAGGGTGTCCACGTCGTTTCCGTCTGGAGGCGCCTGGTTGAAGTCCGAGGCCGTGCGCAGCACAGCCACACGCCGCACGTCCACGAGACCAGCAGCCGCCCCTCTTCTCAGGATTTCATAGGTTGCGTTGTCTTCCTGCTGGGTTGTGCAGGCGACAGCATGGCCATCCGTCAATTACGCGGCCCAGACGCCGGCACGCTCGCTCAGGTGCGTGCCCGAGAACCAGGTGTCGCTCGACAGGGTGTCGCACTGGACGACCGAGGGTGGCTGGTCAGCCGGAGCCGAGGGATAGGCGGCCCGCGCCTTCTGCGCCTCAGGGCTATCGGAAAGGTTCACGTTCCTGGACAGGGCGAGCGCGCGCTGCAACAGCCGCTCGTCAAGCTTGAACACCTCGGTGCCGTACTCGAGCGGGGGCTTCTCCCGAGGGTTCTTGGTGTTGATCCCAAGATAGCCGCTCGGCCAGTCCTTCGGGGCGTCCCGATCGTCCAACTCCCATTGCAGGCCAAAATCGACGAGGTAGCGTGCCCAGGCAGCGGAGCCGAGCGTGCCGCGCCTTGGATCGATTCCGGCGATGCCCGCCACCAGCCAGTAAGTTTGCCGAAGATCAAAGCGTTTCGAATAGATGAGCGCGGCGATGGAGGCCGATGCGTTGGCATATCCCATTCCGGTCGTGACCTGACACACCCTATCTCGTCCACAATGCACGGCAGGGTCGTCGGCGCGCAGACCCGGGACAGCAGCAAGGTGGCGAAGATCGCGGTGAGAACGCCAAATCTCGCCTTCCGGACCGAACATCGAGACGATCATGACCTTGACGGGGACGGGAGTTGCGGCCTGAGCCGCTCCAACGGCATGGAAGGCGATGACGGCGGCCGTGCAAAGCCGATATCCAAGTCTCATCGTAAAACCCCTTTTCGCACTTCTCCAGCCGAGGCCGATCCAGCTGTCCTGGTCGAAACTAGGTGTTGCTTTCAGGAAGCGTGCATCTAATCGTGTGACAAGGTGCAGTCTTTGATCAACTGCAACTCCTGCAATCTCCACGCACAACCCGTCCGCCTCCTACCGAAACCGCAGCTGCCGCTCCACCGCCATTTCCACTCCCGCCTCCATCATCAGCCGCGGCAGCCGGGTCAGCGAGAAGCGCCGCCGGGGACGCAGCCGGCGCTCCCGGGCGCGGGTTCCACCCAGCGTGCGCACGAGTTCGTCCACGGTGGTAAGGCCGTCCACCAGCCCCAGCTCGATGCCGCGCGCTCCCAGGCAGTAGCTGCCGTCGAACACCGCCGGGTCAGCGGAGAGCCGCGCGCCGCGCCGTTCCCGCACCCATTGCTTGAAGCGCGCGTGGATGTCGGTCATCAGCGCCTGCACGAACGCCACGTCCTCGGGCCGCTCCGGACTGAACGGGTCGAGCCGGGCCTTGTTCTCCCCGGCGGTGTAAAGCCGCCGTTCCACGCCGTAGCGGGCAATCAGCTGCTCGAAGCCGAAGCTGCCGCCGACCACGCCGATGGAGCCCACGATGCTCATGGCGCTGGCATGGATCTGGTCCGCCGCGCAGGCCAGCCAGTAGCCGCCGGACGCCCCCGCCTCGCCGATCACGGCATGGACCCGCGCGCCGTTCTTGTCCGCCCGCCGCCGGATCAGCCCGGCGATCAGCTCCGACTGCACGGGGGATCCGCCCGGGCTGTCGATGTCCAGGATCACCGCGCCGCCCTGCTTGACGCTTGCGAAGGCGCGCTCGATCAGCGGCCCGGCGGAGCGGAGGTTCAGCGCCCCGTCGCGCCCGGCGATCAGGCCGTGCAGCTCAATGACGGGGATGCGGGGGCGGCGCCAGGGGAACAATGTCATACGGCTAACGAGGGGTTGCTGCAGGCACTTGCAACCGCTTGCGCGGACTGTCCATGGCGACGGAGCACAAAGCTGAAATCAAGGCTTGGCTCCCCCTGCGTGGCCATTCCACTTGCCTGAAGGAGGCAATCGGAACCTTGGGGCCACTCCGCCCAGACCCGCCAAAGGCTCAAGGCCCTTGGAAACCGTTTGATTATAGAATGGATACCAAAGGCCCAGCCTTTGGCGGAGCCCAGAGGCAGAGCCTCTGGCCTTGCCTGCTTGACAGTCACCCTCAAGAGCCATCGACACTGAGCGCACTGTCCAGGATTATCCGACTGACGTAAGAGTTCGGACAATCTCTCTGGAGGAACGCACAAAATGCGCAAAATCACATCACTGGCCGTGATCCTGCTTGGCGCCGGCCTGACAACGCCTGTTTTCGCCCAAGGCGCCGGGGCGGGGATGCAGGCCGGCTCGCCGTCGGGGGCAGGCGTCAGCGCGACCACGGCCCAATCTGCGCCAAATACCGGCAGCATCACGACCAGGGCTGGCCATCAGCCGAATACTGCAACCGCGCCAGCAGCCGGCATACACCGGTTTCGGGCGACGCGCCCGACTGCGCCTGCGGCACCGGCGACGCCTATCCAGTAGTTCCATCGGGCGGCGGCGCGACGACATGCCGTCTGGGCGACAGGTAGAACCCTGTCAGGCCGTCACGCTGCCGCCAAAGCCTCGGACTGGCGGGGCAGCTCTGGCAGCCGGATGCCCCATGCCAGCGGCAGGGCTAAGGCGCACATGCCTGCCATGGCCCAGAACGCGGACGCGCCGAGCGACTGGTAGAGCGGCCCGGACATCAAGGTGACGGCGGCCGCCACGGCGCCGATCGCGACAGTGGCATAGAACGCCTGCGCCGTGGCCGCGAGGCAAGCTGGAACGGTGCGGCCGATCACGTCCATGCACACCAGGTGCAGCAGCGCAAAGGTCAGCCCGTGCAAGGGTTCGACGAGCGCCATGACAGGGAACCACGCCGTCTGCGCGGCCGTGCCCCACCGCACGATCCCGGCCGCTCCGGACAGCAGCAGGGCACGGGCCGGCCCCAGGCGCAGCAACCGCTGCCCGAGGAACAGGAACGTCACCATCTCGGCGGCCACGGAGACCGACCAGAGCAGGCTGCATTGCTGCGCCGACAAGCCGGCCGTCCGCCAGCGGATCACCTCGAACCCGTCATGCAGGGCGTGGCTGCCGCCGATCAGCGACGCCACCAGCATCAGGCGCACGAACACGGGGATGCGCAGCAGCGTCGCGAACGATCCCGATTGCTGCGCTGCCTGCCTGGCGGGTGCCGTTCCCGCCATCCGGTTCGGCACGAGGCTGCCGCAGCACGCTGCCGCCGCCAGCAAGCCCGCGTTCAGCCACACGATGACCCCGAGGCCGCTGCGCTCCACCCATTGGCCGGACAGCAGCGCGCCCGCGATGAACGCGGCTGACCCGGCGCCGCGCACCCAGCCGTAAGCGAACGCACCCTGCTCCGCCGATCCCAGCGCCAGCGCGTCAGCGACGGGCGCCAGCGGTGCCAGCACCGCGGCATGCGCCACGCTGACCAGCAGCAGCGACGGCAGGCTCCGGGCGGAAGCGTATCCCGTGGCGATGACGGCCGCCGCCGCGGTAAAACCCGCCAGCACGACGGGCGCACGGCCGGTCCGGTCCGCCAGGCGCCCGCCGAGCGGACCTGCCAGCAGGCGGATCGCCGTGCCTGCCGCCAACACGACGCCGAGCGATCGGGGGGTCAGCCCGTCCTGCTGCAGCAGCGCCGGCAGGAACGGCGACGCCACGCCGAACGCCGCGAACAACGCGCCGTACAGGACGAGGAAGCGCAGCAAGGGCGGCAGCCGGTTCACGCGATGTGAACGGCGTTGCGGCGGCGGCGTTGCCGGCCACGGCTGACAACCGCGCAGAACGGAACCACCTGTGCCGGCGATGACCAGCCGGCCCCGTGCGTCCGTCGCCTTCGTTCTCATCACCCTTGGCCTCGACGCCCTCGGCGTCGGCATCATCGCGCCGATCGTGCCCGGCCTGGTGCAGGAATTGGCGCATCTTCCGCCGGAGAAGGCAGCGCCATGAGTCGGCGCGCTGATCGCGGCATACGCCATGATGCAGTTCTTCGCCGCTCCCTTGCTGAGCGAGCTGAGCGACCGGTTCGGGCGGCGTCCAGTGATCCTCACCTCCGTGGCGGGGCTCGGCTGCGACTACGTGCTGCTGGCGCTGGCGCCGAACCTGTGGTGGCTGTTCGCCGGGCGGCTGGTGGCCGGCGCCACCTCGGCCAACGTCGCCGCCGCCACCGCCTACATCGCCGACGTGTCCTCGCAGGAAGACCGGCCGCGGCTGTTCGGCCTGATCGGCGCCACGTTCGGCGCCGGGTTCGTGCTCGGCCCGGCGCTCGGCGGGGTCGCCGGGCACTGGAGCCTGCGGCTGCCGTTCGTCATCGCGGCCGGGCTGTCGTTCGCCAATGTGTGCTTCGGCCTGTTCGTGCTGCCGGAAAGCCTGGCGCCGGAAAACCACCGGCCGCTCACCTGGTCGCGGGCCAACCCATTCAAGCTGCTGGGCGTGGTGGCGCGGGACCCCGCGCTGGGCCGGCTGGCGGTGGCGTGGTCATGCACCTGGGTGGGGCTGGGCGCGGTGCAGAGCAGCCTGGTGCTGTTCACCGGCTACCGGTTCGGCTGGGGGCCGCAGCTGAACGGGCTGCTGCTGGCCGGCGTGGGGCTGTCCCAGGCGGTGGTCGAGGGCGTGCTGCTGCGGCATGTGAACGGCCGGTTGGACGAGCGGGGCACGGCGGTGCTCGGCTACGTGGCCGGCGCTGCGGGATACGGCGTGCTGGCGGTGGCGGTGGCTGGCTGGACGATGCTGCCGGCGGTGGCGCTGATCGCGTTCGGCGGCCTGGCGACGCCGTCCGTGCGCGCCATGGTGTCCGGCAAGGGCCAGGTGGACAACCAGGGCGAGATGCAGGGCCTGCTGGCCGCCGTCGAAGGCCTGACCGCCGCCGCGGCGCCGCTGGCCACGGCGGGACTGTTCTATGCCTTCACGGCGAAGATCATGCCGGTGGCGTTCCCTGGCGCGCCGTTCGCCTTGGCCGCCGGCTCTGCGCTGCTGGCGTGCTACCTGCTGCGGCGCGTGTGACGCAAGGCGCTGCCTTGGGCTAGGGTCGCGCATGATCAGTCAATTGCTGCCGTTCGGCATCACCGTCTGCGGCATCGGGGAGCTGGACGGCCACGCCAGCACCGGCATCAGCCATGTCCTGTCCATCCTGGACCCGGTCGCGCCGGTGCCCGAGGCCTTCGGGTCGTTCGGCGAGCATGCCAAGCTGGAGCTGCGGTTCGACGACGTGATCGAGGACACGCCCGGCATGAAGCCGCCCCAGGCGGACGACGTTGGGCAAATTCTGGCATTCGGCCGGGATTTGCTCAGGGAACCCCATCCGCAGGCCCACCTGCTGGTGCACTGCCACGCCGGCATCTCGCGCTCGACGGCCGCGATGACCCTGCTGATCGCGCAGGCGCTGCCGAACCAGGATGCGGCCACCGTGCTGGCTGCCGTGCACGCCATCCGCGAGAAGGCCTGGCCGAACCTGCGGCTGATCGAGATCGGCGACCGGATGCTGGGGCGGAGCGGGACGCTGATCGCCGAGTCGCACAAGCTCTATGCGCTGCAGCTGGAACGGCGGCCGCAGCTGGCGGAGTTCATGGAAGCGAGCGGCCGGGCGCGGGAAGTCGCGGCGGCGAGGAATGCCACTGGCGGGTAGCGCCGATATCACGGCGGCGCTGGGACCTCCGCAGGCAGGAACCCGCGCAGCAGCGCGTTCACCCGTTCCGGCGCATGCTGCTGAACCCAGTGCGACACGCCGGGCAGCCGCTCGATCCGCAGGTTTTTCACGTAGCGGTCGGTGCCTTCGAGGCAGATCAGGTCCAGCGCCACGTCCGCCTCGCCCCAGACGATCAGCGTCGGCGCCTCGATCGGCGTTTCCAGCCGGGGGACGCCCTCGGTCAGCCGCGCGGCGCGGTACCAGTTCAGCATGGCCGTGGCAGCGCCCGGTTCTGCGATCTGCCCGGCGTACACGTCCACCACGTCCAGCGGGATCGGCAGGCCGCGGAACATCCGGCGCACCGCAGCGCCGCCGTTCGCGGCCAGCATCCGCTCCGGCAGGGCCGGGATTTGGAAGAACGCGATGTACCAGGACTTGCGCCGCTGCCGCCAGTGCTTCAGCGCCGCCCGGAAGCACAGCGGGTGCGGCACGTTCATGATGACCAGCCGCTCGATCGGCCGGATGCGCCCGGCGGCGAAGCACCAGGCCACCATCGCCCCCCAGTCATGCGCCACCAGCGTCACCCGGCGCGCGCCCGAGGCGTCGATCAGCCCCGCCACGTCCGCCAGCAGGTGGCGCATCGCATAAGGCTCGATGCCGCCGGGCCGGCTGCTGGCGCCGTAGCCGCGCTGGTTCACCGCCCATACCCGGTAGCCCATTGCCGCCAGCACCGGGACCTGGTTGCGCCAGCTCACCAGGTGTTCCGGGAAGCCGTGCAGGCACAGGGCGAGGTGGTCGCCCTCGCCCGTCTCCTCCACCTCGAAGCGCAGGCCGTTGGCTTCGACGAAACGTGTCGGCATCGGGATGTCCTTGTTGCCGCGCCAGCTTGCCGCTGCTAGCGCGCGAGGTGAAGAGCATGAGTTTCGTGATGCGCCCCGAACGCTACGCTGACGCCCGCGCCGCGCTCAGGTAACCCTTGAGAGTGACCGTCGAGCAAAGCCAGGCCAGAGGCTCTGCCTCTGGACTCCGCCGAAGGCAGAGCGTCTGGAATCCGTTTATGTAAATAAGTTTCCAAAGGCCCCCGGCTTTTGGCGGGTCTGGGCAGAGCCCAGCCTTGCTCTCCTACAGGTCAGTGCCTGAAGCCGCAGCTTAAGCGCCCACCAACCCACGCGCGAAATCCATCGCGTCGAACGAGCGTAAATCGCCGGCCTGCTCGCCGACCCCCACCGCGTGGACCGGCAGGCCGTAATCCTCCGCCAGCGCCACCACGATGCCGCCGCGGGCGCTGCCGTCCAGCTTGGTGACGACCAGGCCGGTGACGGCCACCATCTCCTTGAATACCCGCACCTGCTCCAGCGCGTTGTGCCCGGTGGTCGCGTCCAGCACCAGCAGCACGGAGTGCGGCGCGCTCAGGTCCTGCTTGCGCAGCACGCGGATCACCTTGGACAGCTCCTCCATCAGGGCGGACTTGTTGTGCAGCCGGCCTGCCGTGTCGATCAGCAGCACGTCCGCCCCGTCCGTCCGCGCCCGGGTCAGCGCGTCGAACGCGAGGCCGGCGGCGTCCGCGTTGGGCGGCCCGGAGATCACCGGCGCCCCGGTGCGCTCGCCCCACGCCTGCAGCTGCTCCACGGCGGCGGCGCGGAAGGTGTCGCCGGCGACCAGCACGGGGCGCAGGCCTTCCTCGCGGTACTGCAGCGCCAGCTTGCCGATGGTGGTGGTCTTGCCGGTGCCGTTCACCCCCACCACCAGCACCACGTGCGGACGCCGGGTGCGGTCCAGCACCAGCGGCTTGGCGACGGGTTCCAGGATCGCGGCGATCTCTTCGGCAAGGGCTTGCTTGATCTCCGCATCGGTGACGCTGCGGCCGAAGCGGCTCCGGCGGAAGTTCTCCACGATGTCCGCCGCCGCCGCCGGGCCGAGGTCCGCGCCCAGCAGCAGCTCCTCCAGCTCCGCCAGCGCATCGTCGTCCAGGGTGCGCCTGGCGAAGGCCGCCGTCAGCCCGCCGGTCAGCTTCTCGGTGGAGCGGGTAAGCCCGGCCTTCAGCTTGCCGAAGAAGCCGCCGAGCGCCATCAGGCCGCCTCCGTCCGCACGCCGTAAGCGTCGGCCGCGACCACCCGGGCCTGCAAGAGCGCGCCCGGCGTTGCGGACAGCCGCACGGGGATGAAGTGCTCGGTGTGGCCGCGGCCGTCCCGCTCCGCCAGCACGCTGACCACTTGCCCGAGGTGAGCGCAGTGGAAGGCGGCGGCGTGGATGACGGCTTCCTGCCGCAGCCGGGCCGCGCGCTCCCGCCGCAGCGGCACCGGCACGGGCGGCATCCGGGCGGCGGGGGTGCCGGGGCGTTCGCTGTAGGGGAACACGTGCAGGTAGGGGATGGCCGCTTCCGCCACGAAGCGCTCGGTCTCGTCGGCCAGCGCCTTCGTCTCGGTGGGAAAGCCGGCGATCAGGTCCGCGCCGATGGCCAGCCCCGGGCGCAGCCGGCGGGCACGGGCGATCACGTCGAGCGACGCCGCGCGGCCATGGCGGCGCTTCATGCGCTTGAGCACCAGGTCCGAGCCGGATTGCAGCGACAGGTGCAGATGCGGCATCAGCCGCGGCTCTCCGGCGAGCAGGTCCCATAACGGGGCGTCGATCGCCGCCGGGTCGAGCGAGGACAGGCGCAGCCGCGGCAGACCCGGCACCGCGCGCAGCACGGCGGCGGCCAGGGCGCCGATGCCGGCCGCGTGGCTGGCGATGTCCACTCCCGTCAGCACCACCTCCTGCACGCCGGCGTCGGACAAGGCGGCCACCTGTGACGCCACCTCCGCGACGGGAATGCTGCGATTGGGGCCGCGGCCGAACGGGATGGTGCAGAAGGTGCAACGGTGGTCGCAGCCCGCCTGCACCTGCACGAAGCCGCGGGTGTGGGAGACGAAGCCGGTGGGCACGGCCAGGGGCGCCGCGGCATCGGCTGGGCTGACCCGGCTGCCAGCGCCGGCCGCCCAGGACGCCGCGCGCAGCTTGTCCGCGTTGCCCAGCACGCGCGCCACCCCTGGCAGAGCCGCCCAGCGCGCCGGGTTCAGCTGGGCGGCGCAGCCGGTCACCACGATGGACGCGCCCGGCCTTTCCCGCGCCGCGCGGCGGATCGCCTGGCGGGCCTGCCGCTCCGCCTCCGCCGTCACGGCGCAGGTGTTGATCACGATTGTCGCGTCCCCGGCGGGCAGCAGGGCGCGGATGGCCTCGCTTTCCACCAGGTTCAGGCGGCAGCCGAAGGTGAGGATGTCCGGCGTGGAGGATCAGCCCCGCTTGACCGGGTTGCTGGCGGTCAGCTGGATGCCCTTCTCGTTCGGCGTGAAGGTCAGGCTGATGACGTAGTCCGTGCCGCAGGCCGAGAGCAGCCAGTACTCGCGCCAGGCCCGGCTGTCCCGGTTGGTGATATCGGCGTTGGGCAGGCCGGTGTAGCCGTCGAACTGGGTGTCAGTGAACACCTCCTGCTTGCAACCCGGCGGCGAGCCGCGCATGGCGACAGCCTGGGCATATTGCAGGGCGTTGCGTTGCGTCGTGGGGTCGGCGTGGGTGCTGCCCGGCATGGTGGGGATGCGCGCCGGCGGGCTGCCGGGTTGCAGCAGGGTGAGGATGTTGAGCTGCCGCGGGGCGGGTCCGCAGCCGCTTTCCATCACCTTCTCACTCCAGATGCCCGACGCCAGCTCACCCTTGGCGTCGAACTGGGCGGGCGCATAGACCGTCAGCTCCCCAGTGGGCTTGAAGGTGGCGGCGGCGCAGCTTTCCGGCAGCTGCTTGAATTGGGTGCGGGCAGCGGCGATCACCGCGTCCTGCCAAGCCGATTGCTGCACCAGGGAGGTTAGGCTCGGCCGCGTGCCAGGGAGCGTCCGCAGATCCGGCGACATGAGAGGGTCCGGCATGGGCGCGGGCGTCGTCACAGCAGTGGCTGGGGCCGGCGCGGCAGAAGGCCGGGCGGCAGAAGGCGGGGCGGCAGGAGGCGGCGCGGCAGCTGCGGCGCTCAGCAGGAGCAGGGTGAACGGGAGACGAGCATCCATGTGTCGGTCGGTCCTTGATCGCTGGCCGCGAGGCCGGGGGTCGATGGCCGTCAGGCCGGGAAATCATACGGTTCGAAGCAGCCATGGAAGGCCGTGGCAACGGGGCCGGTCATCTCGACATGGCCGTCATCCCGCCAAGTGACATCGAGCGTGCCGCCGTCCAGGGTTATGGCGGCACTTCTTCCCATTAGGCCACGGCGGCTCGCGTTCACCAGGGCGGCGCAGGCGCCGGAGCCGCACGCCAAGGTGAGGCCGGCGCCCCGCTCCCAGACCCGCAGCCGCATCCGCTCCGGCCCCAGCACGCGGGCGAACCCGGCGTTCACCCGTTCGGGAAACAGTGCGTCATGCTCCACGAAGGGGCCGCGCCGGGCGGCCGCGTCCACGTCCTCGCCGAAGAAGGTCACGTGGGGGTTGCCCATGGAGACCGCCGCCGGGTCCCCGGGCAGGGGGAGGTGCAA
>CAXTPP010000066.1:0-18954 GCA_964246185.1 uncultured Acetobacteraceae bacterium | reverse complement strand
CCTCCGGCCAGCGGCTCCGGCGCTTCGCCCGCGGCGGCCGCCCCGCAGGCGTCCACCGCCGGCTCAGGCCAGCACTAGGGACCCGCGCGCATGATCTCCGCCGTCTTCGTCGACCGGCCGCGGCTGGCGATCGTCATCGCCATCATCATCACCATCGCAGGCGCGCTGGCGATGACCCGCATCCCCGTGGCGCAGTTCCCGGACATCGTGCCGCCCCAGGTGCAGGTCACCGCCAACTTCCCCGGCGCGTCCGCCGCCGTGGTCGAGTCCTCCGTCGCCCAGCCGATCGAGGCGCAGGTCATCGGCGTGGACAAGATGATCTACATGAAGAGCACGAACGGCAACGACGGCAGCTACAACCTGACCGTCAGCTTCGAGCTCGGCACCAACCCGGACATCAACACGGTCAACGTGAACAACCGGGTGCAGACCGCCATGGCGGAGCTGCCGCCCTCGGTCACGCAGCAGGGCCTGGTGATCCAGAAGCGGTCTTCCGCCATCCTGGAGTTCGTCAACCTCTACAGCGAGGGCGCCAAGCAGGACCCGCTGTTCATCACCAACTACGCCACCATCAACATCCTGGACGAGATCAGCCGCACGCCCGGCGTGGGCCAGGCCAACCTGTTCAGCAAGCTCAACTACTCGATGCGCATCTGGTTCGACACCAACCGTCTCACCAGCCTCGGCCTGGCGCCGCAGGACATCATCGGCGCCATCCAGGCGCAGAGCGTGGTGGCGCCGATCGGCCGCATCGGCGCGCGGCCGGTGTCGTCGGACGTGTCGTTCCAGTTCAACCTGCAAACCCAGGGACGGCTCACCACGACCGACCAGTTCGGCGCCATCGTGCTGCGCGCCAACCCGGACGGCTCCGTGCTGCGGGTGAGGGACGTGGCCCGGCTGGAGCTCGGCGCGCAGAACCAGGACAGCGAGAGCCGGCTGGACGGCAAGCCCTCGGTCGCGGTGGCGATCTACCTCGCCCCCGGCGCCAACGCGGTGAACACCGCCCACGCCGTCAACAGCAAGCTGCAGGCGCTGAGCGCCCGGTTCCCGGATGGGCTGCACTTCCAGGTCACCTACGACAGCACGACCTTCGTCACCGACACCATCCGGGAGGTGCTGAAGACGCTGGCCGAAGCCTTCGTGCTGGTCATCATCGTGGTGTTCCTGTTCCTGGGCAACCTGCGCGCCACGCTGATCCCCACCATCGCCGTGCCGGTCAGCCTCATCGGCGCGTTCGCCGGGCTGCTGGCGCTGGGATACTCGGCCAACACCGTCTCCCTGCTGGCGCTCGTGCTCGCCATCGGCATCGTGGTGGACGACGCGATCGTCGTGGTCGAGAACGTCGAGCGGGTGATGGAGGAGAACCCGCAATGGTCCCCGGCGCAGGCGACCAAGGTGGCGATGACGCAGATCACCGCGCCGATCATCGCCATCACCCTCGTGCTGCTGTCCGTGTTCGTGCCGATCGCGTTCATCCCCGGCATCTCGGGCCAGCTGTTCCGCCAGTTCGCGGTCACCATCAGCGTCTCGGTGCTGATCTCGGCGCTGAACGCGCTGACGCTGTCGCCCGCGCTGTGCGCCGTGTTCCTCCGCCACAGCGGGCCGAAGCGCGGCATCATGGCGCGGGTCGGGCGCGGCATCGACGGCGTGCGCGACGGCTACGCCTATCTCGTCGGCAAAACCTTGCGGCTGGCGGCGGTCGGCGTGCTGCTGGCGCTGGTGTTCGGCGCCGGCATCTTCGGGCTCGCGCGGTTCACGCCCACCGGGTTCCTGCCGTCCGAGGACCAGGGCGGGTTCTTCGTCTCCATCCAGCTGCCGGACGGCGCATCGGTCGCGCGCACCGGCAACGTGGTGCGCCAGGTCGAGGACATCGCCAAGAACCTGCCGGGCGTGCGGGACACCTTCGCCATCGTCGGCTTCTCGCTGCTGGACAGCGCGCAGGAGAGCAACTCGGCGTTCATGTTCATCAAGCTCAAGCCGTTCGCGGACCGCACGGCGGTGGCCACGTCGGCGCAGGCGCTGATCGGCCGCATGTTCGGCGCCGGGCAGCAGGTGCGGGCCGCCACCGTGTTCCCGTTCAACCTGCCGCCGATCATCGGCCTGTCCACCACGGGCGGCTTCGAATACCAGCTGGAGGCGCTCGAAGGCCAGGACGCCGTCGTGCTCGGCCAGGTGATGAACGGGCTGCTGGCCGCCGCCAACGCGGACCCGCGGCTGGCCCGGGTGTTCTCCACCTTCACCGCCACCAACCCCTCGCTGTTCCTCGACATCGACCGGGAGAAGGCGCAGGCGCTGGGGCTGTCCATCACGGACGTGTTCACGGCGCTGCAAGCCACGCTGGGCGGCATCTACATCAACGACTTCAACCTGTTCGGCCGGGTCTGGCAGGTGAACATCGAGGGCGAGGCGCAGGACCGCAGCAAGATCGAGGACCTCTGGAAGATTTACATCCGCAACAAGACCGGCCAGGTCGTGCCGCTGCGCTCGATCGCGGAGGCGAGGATCGTGCTCGGGCCGCAGGTGATCACCCGCTACAACAACTACCGCTCCATCACCGTCAACGGCGGGCCGGCCCCGGGCGGCTCCTCCGGCACCGCGCTGCAGGCGATGGCGCAGGTGTCCCACCAGAACCTGCCGGTCGGCTACGCCTTCGAGTGGACCGGCACGGCCTACCAGGAGGTCGCCGCGTCCGGCCAGACCGGGTTCATCCTGGCCGTGGCGATCCTGTTCGCCTACCTGTTCCTGGTGGCGCTCTACGAGAGCTGGGTCATCCCGATCCCGGTGCTGCTGTCCGTCTCGGTCGGCGTGTTCGGCTCCTTCATCGGCCTCATGGTCAGCGGGCTGGCGCTCGACCTCTATGCCCAGATCGGCCTGGTGGTGCTGATCGCGCTGGCGGCCAAGAACGGCATCCTGATCGTCGAGTTCGCCAAGGACCGGCGCGAGGCTGGCGACAGCATCCGCGAGGCGGCCGTGCTCGGCGCGCGCACCCGGTTCCGCGCGGTGATGATGACCTCGGTCGCGTTCATCCTCGGCCTGGTGCCGCTGGTGATCGCCCATGGCGCCGCGCAAATCAGCCGGCGCGACGTGGGCACGCCCGTGTTCGCCGGCATGATCGCCTCGTCCAGCATCGGCATATTCCTGATCCCGATGCTGTACGTGACGTTCCAGACGCTGCGCGAGGGGACCGCGCGGCGGTTCGGGCGAGGCCGCGCCCGCGCGTCGATGGAGCATGCCGACTGAAACTGAGCGGGGCTCTGCCCCGCACCCCGCCAGAGGACGGTCGTCCTCTGTCCACCTTTATCTACAGGGTAAAGGGAATGATTATTCCCTTTCGGGTGCAGGGCAGAGCCCTGCTTTCTGCCGCATCCGTAGTGCCGAGCCTTCAGTATGTCTCCTGCATGCTCGGCGAGAGCGTGGGAACGAAGGAAACACCTATGAAGCGCATCCGTACGACTGCCTGCATGCTTGCCGTGTTGGCATCCCCGCTCATGGCGCTGCCTGCCGCCCATGCGCAGACCGGGACCGTCACGGTGGGCGGCGCGCCGATGTACCCAACCAAAAACATCGTCCAGAACGCCGTCAACTCCAAGGACCACACGACGCTGGTCGCCGCGGTGAAGGCGGCCGGCCTGGTGGATACCCTGTCAGGGCCGGGGCCGTTCACCGTCTTCGCGCCGACCAACGAGGCCTTCGCCAAGCTGCCGCCCGGCACGGTCGATACGCTGCTGAAGCCCGAGAACAAGGCGATGCTGGTGGCGGTGCTCACCTACCACGTCGTGCCTGGCCAGTACAACGCGGCAGACTTGATGAAAATGATTACCGACGGCCACGGCAAGGCGATGCTGACGACCGTGCAAGGCGAGCCGCTGGAGCTGTCGATGCACGGCGGCAAGATCGACATCAAGGGCGCAAAGAGCGGCATGGCACAGGTGACCATCCCGAACGTGCTGCAATCCAACGGGATCATCCACGTCGTGAACGCCGTGCTGGTGCCGAACTAAGGGCTATCCGGGCATCTGCTTGATCCCGCACCGACCTGAGCCTCGCCCGGCATCCGCCGTGGCGGGGCGCGCTAATTTCCGGTCGGCGATGGAATGCCGACGATCGGACCTCTCAGGCGCTGCTGAAGCGCTGCCGATCCTGCGGCATCGTCGTTTCTTCCGGGTTGGCTAGTGGACTTTCGCCGATGCAGGCCCGCGGCGGCGTCAGGAAGGTCAAGCTGGCCGCCGGCGTGCCCGGCAGCGCCTTGGCCTAGGCATGCGCGCTGCCACGGCGTATGGCATATCCAGGGGTGGGCGCCGGGCCGCTTGTCTAGGTCAAGGCCGCGGCAGATGCCGTTGGTGGCGTCCGCGACCGGCTGGCCGGTAATGTCGCCGAGGCGGTCCAGCCGGTCTAGGTGCTCGCGGAACTCGACATGCAGTCTCTCGACCTCGCCGTCGTTCTTGGCATGGCACTGGATGGCGTCCTCGACCGCGCGGATGATCCGCCTGCGGGCTTTGGTGCGCTCTGCCTGCCGGTTGTGGCGGGCCGGTCGGCTGTCGGGGGAACCGATGAGCCGCTCGGGGCCAAGACATGACAACGACAGGTCAAAAGCCGGCGTTCAGCTCGTGTCACCAAAGCGTCGGCTGAGAGTTCGCCACCTTTCCGCACTTGATGCCAGATCGATTCCCTAGACCCTGCGTGAAGGGACAGCGTGCCGGTTTGGCCGCTTTTCATCCTACGCAAGCGGAGTGAGCGCCGGTGAGATCGGGGATCTGGGTTTCCCTCTTCCGGCCATCAAGACCCGAACCGAGCGCGATACTCTTGCGGGGTTGCTGCGAGCAGCCGAAGAAAGCTGCGCCGCATTGTCTCTTCCGAGCCAAACCCGCAGCGTTGTGCCACGCGCTTCATCGGCAACGGCGAGTCCAACAGCAGGCTGCGAGCCGCCTCGACACGGAGCGTTTCGACGGCACGGGCGGGGGTTTGACCGGTCGCCTCCAAATAGTGCCGGCTAAAACTGCGCTCGCTCATTCCGGCTTGGTCGGCCAGCAGCGGCAGGGAGAGGTCGCCGGACAGGTGCGCGCCGATCCAGCCGTGCAGCGTGTCGAACCTGCCGTCGTCCTGTAGGGCCAGCGCGGCGCTGAACTGGGCTTGTCCCCCGGGCCGCTTCAGAAACACGACTAGATAGCGCGCCACCGCCAGCGCAACCATACGGCCGAGGTCCTCCTCCACCAATGCCAGGGCCAGGTCGATGCCGGCGGTGACACCGGCCGAGGTCCAGGCCGGGCCATCGTGCAGGAAGATTGGGTCGGGCTGGACCTGCACGGACGGGAAGCGCTGGGCCAGTTCGGCGCAAAGCGACCAGTGAGTCGCAGCCCGGCGCCCATCCAGCAAACCGGATGTCGCCAGCAGGACCGCTCCGGTGCAAACGGAGGCGAACCGACGTGCTTGGTTCGCACGTCCTCGCACCCAGTCAACGAGTGCTGCATCTGCCGCCGCCGCCTCGATCCCGGGACCCCCGGCGACGATCAGCGTGTCCAACGCGACGTCGTGCGGCGGAAGCGGGTGGGCCAGCAGCCCCATCCCCGAAGAGGAGGCAACGGCGCCGCCCGCCTGAGACACGACGCGGATTGCATAGGGCGGAACATCGCCGCCCGCGATGTCGTTCGCCGTAGCGAAAACCTGCAACGGCCCGGCCACGTCAAGTATCTGGACCTGGGGGAAGGCGAGCAGCTCGACAGGCCGGGGCAGCTTTGGCGGGATTCGAGGGTTATTTGGCATTTTAGCCAACTCTGTCAGACCCATCTTCCGTGTCAAGCTAACCAGGCAAGGAGCATAGCCATGATCCCGCCCGACAAACATCTCGAGATCGGTTCTCTTCTGTTCGAGGACCTCGACCAGATTGACCTCACCGGGCCGTTCGAAGTGCTATCGCGAATTCCAAACTCGACCTACCGCATCTACGGCAAGACAGCCGACCCAGTTCGGGACTCAAAGAGGCTGTGCCTGACGCCCAATGCGGCGCTGGCCGATGCCCCGCGCTTGGATGTGCTGCATGTGCCCGGCGGCTTCGGGCAGGAGGCGCTGATGGAGGATGAGGCCGTACTCGACTGGATTCGTCAGCAGGCGACCAACGCCCGCAGCGTCCTCTCCGTCTGCACCGGCGCTCTGCTGTGCGGCGCAGCTGGGCTGTTGCAAGGGCGCCGGGCAACGACACATTGGGCGTCGTTCCATCTATTGCCTTTCTTCGGGGCGATACCGGTGAACGAGCGGGTCGTCGTAGACGGCAACTGGGTGTTCGCAGCTGGCGTCACCGCCGGGATCGACGGCGCTCTGCGCCTTGCCGCCAAACTCCGCGGGGAAGCAGCGGCTCAGACGATCCAGTTGCATATGGTTTACGCGCCCGAACCACCCTTCAACAGCGGCACGCCCGCGACCGCGCCCCCGGCGATCCTGGCGGAAGCCAGGCGAGCGGTGCAGCACATGACCACTCGGCGGGAGGCGACGGCACGGCGCGTCGCCACCCGGCTCGGCATCCACGTCGCTGACAGCACGGCCGGATGATTTCCGACGACACGCGTTCAACCAAGGAGACGACCATGAGCACCATCACCTTCACCAAGACCGACCCGCCGGCCTGGCTGCTGGCCATGTGGGAGGAGATCGACGACAAGACCTTTGGGCAGGGCTTCGATTGCTTCGCTGAGGACGCAGTCTGCAACCTGGGTGTCGCAGACTGGCACGGGCGGGAGGCGATCCGGCAGAATCTGCGCGATTTCATCGACAAGGGCTTCACCGCCCACCACGACGTGCTCGAATACCTCGACAGCCCGTTGCTCAAGGTTTTCCATGGCAAGGTCCGGATGACCTTCGACGACACGGCCGTTCCATCAGTCCGACCAACGATGACCCATTTCTTCTACATGGACGAGAAGGATCCTACGAAGGTAAGCCGCTGGGTCGGCTCGGTCGGCCCGACCGGCTTCTGATACTGAAACGGGTGGTGCGCGGGCACCTATTCGGCGCGCATCCAGCCCTGACCAACGAGTGCCCTGACGCACCGTGAGGGTTCGGCATGTGTCAAGGCACTAGCTTGATTTGGTGGGCCAATTCAGCCAACGCGCTGAAGTGCGCGTTGGCATCGGACCACTAGGCCGGAGCTGACAAATTGGCCTTCTGCTACGCATGAGCGGACAAAGATGGAACGGCGAGGCTGGGAAGTCAGATGATTAGGCATTCCGCTGCATGTACGCCTTGTATAGGCTGACCGGGAATGGCGGCGAACAGGTGTTTGCCGCCACCAGGAGCCAGGGCCAGGCAACGTCTCCAACACTGTTGATTTCTGCTGTGCGGTAAACTGTGTCGGATTAGAAAAACATGCGGAAACTCAGGATTGCAGGTTTCCGCCAGATATCCACCGCCCTTACATGTATTTTCCGTTCCGTTGCTTCCTCGAACCTTGAACCCGGTATGACAGCCAGAGCTGAGCTGCCGGCACGACCGCACCGTGCGACCGTGGCTGCGAGGCTGGCGTTCGGGGCGCAAATGCTGCTGGCGAGCGCCTCATGTTCGCAGAAGGCGTCCTCCCCCGTGCTGGACAGCGCCAAGATATCCTCCGTCGTGGTCGGCCGCTCGTCGCGTGCCGACGTGCTGGCCGCCATGGGGCAACCCAGCCGCACCGAGCGGAGCGCGCTCGGCGAGGCCTGGGTCTACGAGGCGAAGACGGGCGAGCCCGGCGGGCAAAACCTGATGGGTGGCGCAACTGCCGCCTCCGGGGTGATCGGCACGTTCGTCCCCTACGTTGGCCTCATCGGATCCGGCCTGGGGCTGGCAGGCGCCGCCGCGAACGGGACCCGCCCGGACCCGCAGGCTGTCAGCCTGACTGTGATGTTCCGCGACGACGGCATCGTGCGCGACTGCACCTACTCCAGCACCGCGCCACCCGCCTCCGGGTCGGGGGTCATGAAGCCAACCGACTGCCAGCGGCCGCCGCCGGCTTGATGGCGCCTTAGCAGGGTATAGAAAGCCAGACAGGGCTCTGCCCCAAGCCCCGCCATAGGACATTCGTCCCCTGGACACCTTTATATGAAGGGTCAAGGAAATGGCTATTCCCTTGCGGGTGCAGGGCAGAGCCCTGCAAACTCAGCACCTGAACCCGTTACGCCAGGTAGCGCGCCGTGAGGTGGGCCTCGAAATCCGCCGGGTCGAGCGGCTTGCCGGTCGCGGCGCGCAGCAAGTCGTTGAAACCGAGCCGGCTGCCTTGGCCGTGCACGTTGGCGCGCAGCCAGGCCAGCAACGGGCCGTGGCTGCCCTCGGCCAACGCGCTGTCCAGGTCGGGCACGGCGCGGCGCGCGGCGGCGATGAGCTGCGCCGCCGCCATGGCCCCCAGCGTGTAGGCCGGGAAATAGCCGAACGCGCCGTCATACCAGTGGATGTCCTGCAAGCACCCCTGCGCGTCGTTCGGCGGAACGACGCCGAGCAGCTGCGCCATGCCCTCGTTCCATACCCCAGGCAGGTCCGCCACCGGCAGCGACCCGGCGATCAGCGCCTGCTCCAGCCGGAAGCGCAGGATCACATGGGCCGGGTAGGTCATCTCGTCGGCATCCACCCGGATGAGGCCGCGCCCGACCCGGCGCCACAGGCGGGACAGGTTCGCGCCGCGGTAGGGCGCCGGGTCACCGCCGAAGGCCGCGTGCAGCTCGGGGCCGAGCCAGGACAGGTAGGCATCCGAGCGGCAGGCCTGCATCTCCACGATCAGCGACTGGCTCTCGTGCGCCGCCATGCCGGCCGCCTCGCCGACCGGCTGGCGGGCCTGGGCCGTAGGCAGGCCGCGCTCGTACAGGGCATGACCCGTCTCGTGCAGCACGCCCATGATGGCCTGCGCCGGGTCGGTCTCGTCGTAGCGCGTGGTGATGCGGATGTCGGTGGGGGTGCCGCCGCAGAACGGGTGGACGGAGCGGTCCAGCCGGGCGTGGCTGAACTCCAGGCCGGCGCGGGCGGACAGGCGGCGGCACAGCGTCTCCTGCGCCTCCGCCGGGAACCTGCCGGGCAGCGGCAGCGGGGCTGGCGCGCGGGCCTGCCGCTCCTCCGCCCGGGGCAGCGCGTCGGCCAGGAACGCCTCGTAGCGGGCGAACACCGGCGTCACGTCGGCGGTGCCCATGCCGGGTTGGAAGCCGTCCATCAGCGCGTCGTACGGCGACAAGCCCAGCACGGCCGCCATGGCGTCGGCGGTGTGCCGGGCCAGGCGCACGACCTCAGCCAGGGCAGGGGCCACCAGGGCGAAGTCGGAGGTGCGGCGTGCCTCGCGCCAGGTCTTCTCGCACGCCGAGTTGGCGCGGGCGACGGCTTCCACCAGGTCGGACGGCAGCGCGGTGGCGCGGGTGTAGGCGCGGCGCATCAGGCGGAGGTTGGCTTGCTGCCACGGGTCGGCCGGCGCGTCCGCCTCGGCCAGGTCGTCGGCCACGGCGGGCGCGGTCAGCTGGCCGTGGGACAACCCGGCCAGCACGGCCAGTTGGTCGCCGCGGGCCGCGCCGCCGCCTTCGGGCATCATGGCGGAGGCGTCCCATCCCAGCACGCTCATCGCCTCGCCGAGGGTGGCGATCCGGGTGAAGCGGTCCTGCAGGCGGGCGTAGGCGAGGCCGGGCCGGGCGTTCATCGGTGCAGCGCCTTTCGGGCATAGGCGCCGAACACGGCCAGCAGCGAGAGGGCGAGGCCGAACCAGGTCAGCGCGTAGTTGAGATGGTCGTTGGGCGGGCGCGGCAACGCCGTGGCAGGCGCTGGCAGGACGCCCGGCGCATCCGCGCCCAGCGCCACGAGGGTGAACGGGGCCACGCCGGGCAGGCCGAGGGCGTCGCCGATCTTGGCCGGGTCGAGCGTGTAGAAGTGCCGCGCGGCCAGGTCGTCGGCAGGGCTGAACGCGCCCGGGCCGTCGGGCGCGCGGATGTAGCCGGTGACGGTGACGTCGCCGCCGGGTGCGCCGAGGCTGCCGTCCGGGACCCAGCCGCGCTCAACCAGCAGCGGTTGCTGGCCCGGACGCTCCAACGGCTCGATCAACTGCGCGCCCCGCACGGGACCGCCGGGCGCATCCCTTACGTCGTCGCCATAGAGGGCATGGACGTCGTCGCGCAGGTGGCCGGTGACGCTGACCTTGGTGAACGGCAGCGGGCGCGGCGGCAGCGGGATGGCGGGCGACACCTCCGCCCGGTCAATCTCCGCGAGGATCGCCAGCTTCCAGGCCCGGCGCTGCAGCTGCCACGTGCCGAGGCCGATCAAGGTGGCCAGCATGAGCGATGTCGCCAGCAGCGGAACCAGCAGCGGCCTTAAACGCGAGGCGGCGGGCGGCCAGGCAGTGGCCCTCACTCCGCTCCCATCTCCCGGGCGCGCTGACGGAACTGCTGGGCGACCAGGAAGGCCTTGATCGGGCGCATGAGCAGGATGGTGGCGGGGATCGCCAGCGCCGGCCACAGGATGGCGTGCACCCAGAGCGGCGGGTTGAACCGGAACTCCACCCAGAAGGCGAGCGCCACGAGCACCGACCCCTCGATCAGGATGATGAAGGCCGCCGCGCCGTCCCCGGTGTCGGCCTCGGCGAGGTTCAGGCCGCAGACGGCACACCTGTCCCGCACGGTGAGGAGGCCGGTGAACAGCTTGCCTTCGCCGCACCGGGGGCAAAGGCAGCGGAGCGAGACCTGCAGCAGGCCCGGTGGTACGCCGTCCACGCTACTCCGCTACCGTGACGCCCGCGCCCCACAGATAGACCGCGACGAACAGGAACAGCCACACCACGTCCACGAAGTGCCAGTACCAGGCGGCGGCCTCGAACCCGAAATGGCGCTGCGGGGTGAACTGCCCGGCGCGCGAGCGGAACCAGCAAACCACGAGGAAGCAGGTGCCGATGATGACGTGGAAGCCGTGGAACCCGGTGGCGAGGAAGAACACCGCCGGATAGACGCCGCCGCCCTCGAACTTGAACGGCGCGTCGGAGTATTCCAGCGCCTGGAACCCGGTGAACGACATGCCGAGCAGGATGGTGAGGCCGAGCGCCATGACCAGGCCGCGCCGGTCGTTCTCGATCAAAGCATGATGCGCCCAGGTCACGGTGCAGCCGGACAGCAGCAGGATCATCGTGTTGAGCAGCGGCAGGTTGAACGGGTTGAACGTCTCGATGCCGGCGGGTGGCCACAGCGCCGGGCCGATGGCGTCCAGCACGTGCTCCGGGAATAGGGCGTAGTGGAAGAACGCCCAGAAGAAGCCGACGAAGAACATCACCTCGCTGGTGATGAACAGCGTCATGCCGTAGCGCAGCCCCAGCCGCACTACGGGGGAGTGCAGGCCCGGCGTGCTGCTTTCCTTCAGCACGTCCAGCCACCAGAACGCCATGGTGGCGACGACGACGAACAAGCCGAGCGCCAGGAACAGGTAGGTCCCGTAATGCGCGGCATGGACGATGCCGAGCACGGTCAGGCCAGCGCCGAGCGACCCGGTGATTGGCCACGGGCTCGGGTTCACCAGGTGGTAAGGCTGCTTCATGCCGCCCGTCGTGACGGGTGCGGCGGCGACATTTGTGTCCATGGGCGAAACCTATCGAATGGGGCGGCGCTGGATCGGCACAATAACCTGTGATGACAGCCACGTCACCCCTTGGCGGAGCCTGGTTCGAGGATGCGGGGCGCGGCCGTGTTGCCGGTATGCGGCCCGGCCTTCGCCAGCGCACCTGACCGGGCGGCTTCCTCCAGCGACGGGAAGAAGGTGTAGGACAGCGTGATGGTGTGGATGTCCCGCGTCTCAGGGTCCTGCAGGATCGCGGGATCGACCCAGAAGGTGACCGGGAACTGCACCTTCTCGCCCGACGCAAGCGTCTGCGAGGTGAAGCAGAAGCACTCGGTCTTGTGGAAGTACCGCCCGGCCACGTCCGGCGTCACGTTGTACAACGCATGCCCGGTGATAGTGTGGTCGGACAGGTTCTTGCCGTCATAGAACGCCAGTTGCTCCTCGCCGATCCGCATCGTGACCCGGCGTGCCTCCGGGGCGAACGCCCAGGGCAGTTGCGGGCTGGTGTCCGCGTTCATCGCCACGGTGATGGAGCGGGACACCGCGCCCGGCGAGGCCTGTGGCCCGATCTGCGGCGTGCCGTCATAGCCGGTCGCGGCGCAGAACATGCGGTAGAGCGGCACGGAGGCGAAGGCCAGCCCGGTCATGCCCGCGATGAACGCGCCTAACCCGGCGGCGATGGCGGTGTTGCGGGTCATGAGCCGCCCAGCTTCACGATGGAGATGGCGTAGAACAGCGCGGCCACGGCCACGAGCGCGATCAGCAAGGCGATGTTGCGGCCGCGCTGGCGACGCCGCAGCTCAGCCGCCTGCGCCGGGGACAGCGGCGGCGGGAACTCGTCAGCCAACGAAGTGATCGACGGCGACGGCCGCGAACAGCAGCGCCAGGTAGGCCAGGGAGTAACGGAAGGCGGCGCGGGCCGGGGCGTCGTTGGTCAGGCTGATGCCTGCGGCATCCTGCTTGTCGCGCCAGACCAGCACCGCGCTCACGAGAAAACCCAGCCCGAGCACGCCAGCGGTGAGGCCGTACACTGCACCAGCCAAGCCCAGCGCCCAGGGCAGCATGGAGAACGGCGCGAGAACCAGCGTGTAGAGCAGGATTTGCAGCCGCGTGTGCTTGGCGCCCGCGATCACCGGCAGCATCGGCACGCCGGCCCGGGCGTAATCCTTGCAGGCATACAGCGCCAACGACCAGAAATGCGGCGGCGTCCATAGGAACACGATGGCGAACAGCAGCAGCGGCATGGCGCTGACATGCCCGGTGACCGCGACCCAGCCGATGATCGGCGGGAAAGCGCCGGCAGCTCCGCCGATGACGATGTTCTGCGGCGTCCGGCGCTTCAGCCATATCGTGTAGACGAACACGTAGAAGCCGATCGAGAGCGCCAGCCAAGCCGCCGCCATCGCATTGGTCGCCAAGGCCAGCAAGGTCACCGACGCGATCGACAGCACGATGCCGAAGCCCAGCGCCTCGCCGGGTGCGATCTTGCCCATCGGCACCGGTCGCCCGCGGGTGCGGTGCATCACGGCGTCTATGTCACGGTCATACCACTGGTTGACGGCTCCCGCAGCGCCTGCCGCCACCGCGATGCAGAGCACGGTGGTCACGGCCAGCACCGGGTGCAGGTGACCCGGCGCCAGCAGCATCCCGACCGCCCCGGTGAACACCACGAGCGTCACCACCCGCGGCTTCAGCAGGGCCAGCCAGTCCTGCCACTCTGCGCTGCCCGCCGTGTAGCCGGCGGGCAGCATGACGGCTTCGTTCATCGGACGCGCGGCAGCTCTTCGAAGGTATGGAACGGCGGCGGCGAGCTGACCGTCCACTCGAGCGTCGTGGCGCCCTCGCCCCAGTAGTTGGCCGGGACCGGGACCTTCGAGGTGAAGGTGCGGAACAGCACGTACAGGAAGATCACGACCGAGGCAGCGCCGATGTAGGAGCCGATCGAGGCCACATGATTCCAGCCGGCGAAGGCGTCCGGATAGTCCGGGTAGCGGCGCGGCATTCCGGCCAGTCCCAGGAAGTGCATCGGGAAGAAGGTCAGGTTCACGCCGACGAACGTGACCCAGAAATGCACCTTGCCCCAGAACTCCGGGTACTGGTGCCCGCTCATCTTGCCGATCCAGTAATAGAACCCGGCGAAGATCGAGAACACCGCGCCCAGTGACAGCACGTAGTGGAAGTGCGCCACCACGTAATAGCTGTTGTGCAGGATCTGGTCGATGCCGGCGTTGGATAGCACCACGCCCGTCACACCACCGACGGTGAACAGGAAGATGAAGCCCACGGCCCATAGCATGGGCGTGTTCATCTCGATCGAACCGCCCCACATGGTGGCGATCCAGGAGAAAATCTTGATGCCCGTCGGCACCGCGATGATCATCGTCGCCGCCATGAAGTAGGCGCGGGTATCGACGCTGATGCCGGAGACGAACATGTGGTGTGCCCACACGACGAAGCCCACGACGCCGATCGCCACCATTGCGTAGGCCATGCCCAGGTAGCCGAACACTGGCTTCTTGGAAAAGGTCGAGATGATGTGGCTGATCATGCCGAAGCCCGGCAGGATCATGATGTAGACCTCGGGGTGGCCGAAGAACCAGAACAGGTGCTGGAACAGCACCGGGTCGCCGCCGCCCTTAGGGTCGAAGAACGAGGTGCCGAAGTTGCGGTCGGTGATCAGCATGGTGATCGCGCCGGCCAGCACCGGGATGGCCAGCAGCAGCAGGAACGCGGTGACCAGCATCGACCACACGAATAGCGGCATCTTGTGCAGCGTCATGCCGGGGGTGCGCATGTTGAAGATGGTGGTGATGAAGTTGATCGCGCCGAGCAGCGAGGAGATGCCCGCCAGGTGCAGCGCGAACAGGGTGTAGTCCATGCCGATGTCCTGGGTGGCGGACAGCGGTGGGTACAGCGTCCAGCCGGAGCCGGCGCCGTTGAACAGGCCGGCCAGGATGAGCATGAACGCCGGGACCAGCAGCCAGAACGAGATGTTGTTCAGGCGCGGGAACGCCATGTCCGGCGCGCCGATCATCAGCGGCACGAACCAGTTGCCGAACCCGCCGATCATCGCCGGCATGACCGTGAAGAAGATCATGATCAAGCCGTGCGCCGTCACCAGAGTGTTCCAGGCCTGGCCAGTCGTGACGATGGTGTTGCCCGGCGCCGAGAGCTGCGCGCGCATGATGATGGAAAGGATGCCGCCGGTGATCCCCGCGATGATTGCGAAGATCAGGTAGAGCGTGCCGATGTCCTTGTGGTTGGTCGAGAACAGCCAGCGCTGCACGAAGCCCGGCGCGTGGCCGTGATGCTCGTCATGCGCGTGCTCATGGGTGGTGGCAGACATCGTCCGGAGTCTCCTGCGCTGCCTCGGGTGGGCAGATGACCATGTGGTCTGGTGTTACGGCGCGGCAACCGCCGCGTAGTGCTGCGTGCCCAGGCCGGCATCGCTGGCGAACTTGGTCTTGGCCTGCTCGACCCAGGTCGCGTACTCTCCCGGGGTCACGGCATGGACGTGGATCGGCATGGCGCTGTGGTTGGTGCCACAGATCTGGTTGCATTCGCCATAATAGTCGCCCGGCTGGTCCACCTTCATCCACGTCTCGATCGTGTGGCCCGGGATGGCGTAGCGCTGCACGCCGAGCGACGGGATGAAGAAGCTGTGGATCACGTCGGCGCCCGTCGTCAGGATGCGGATGTTCTTGCCAGCCGGCACCACGAGAGGGTTATCCACCGAAAGCCGGCGAATCTGCCCCTGGTCCGGCCTGATGTCCTCGTTGGCGACCATGTAGCTGTCGAAGTGCATGTTGTCGCTGTCAGGGTAGCCGAACTCCCAGTACCACTGGTGCCCGGTGACCTTGAGCGTCATGTCGGCGTCGCGCGTGCGGTCCTCGAAATACACCAAGCGGAACGACGGGATCGCGATCACCACCAGGATCAGCACCGGCAGCACGGTCCATGCGACCTCGAGCAGCGTGTTGTGGCTGATGCGGCTGGCGACCGGGTGCCGCTTGGCGCTGTACTTCCACATCACGAACAGCAGCAGCGTGGCCACGAACACCACGACGCCGATCATCAGCACGTTGACCAGCAGGTGCAGGCTCTGGATGTTGGTCTCGACGGGGCTGTGCGCCGTCTGCATGCCGATCTCCCACGGGCGGGGAGTCTGTGCCGCCGCGGGCTGGGCGGCGAGGGCGGCGGCTGCCAAGGAAAGAAGCGCGAGCGTGCGCCGGATATGCTTCATTTGCCTCGATTTCCCAACAAGGACTGCTCCCCAAGAGGCGGACCTCTCGGGGGACGTATCCGAGCGGCCCCGCCAGATCAAGGCCGGGCCGCGGTTTCCATTCAGTTGGGGAGGCGGACCAGGGTGAAAAGCCCCAGCGGGGGAACCGTCGAGCTGATGGCCCGGGCCATGTCCTCCGGCGGCAGCAGGGCCTCGGTCTTGAAGTCCGGGTGCCAGCCGAGCTTGCGGCCGGCCGGCGCCATGGCGCGTTCGATGGCCAGCCGCGGCCCGCTGGTGGCGGCGAAGTGGTTCACGAACAGCAGCGTGCCGCCGGGCTTCACCACCCGGCGCATCTCGGCCAGCAGGCGGCGCGGGTTCGGCACCACGGAGGCCACGAACATGGCGACGGCGATGTCGAACTGGTCGTCCAGGAAGCCCGTCGCCTCCGCGTCAAGCTCGTTCAGCGCCGCGACGTTGGCGAGCGTCTCGCGCTCGACCCGGCGGCGGGCGCGGTCCAGCATCTCGGCCGACAGGTCGATGCCGGTGACCCGCTTGTGCGGCAGGTAGTGCGGCAGGGCGAGGCCGGTGCCGACGCCGACTTCCAGCACGTCGCGGCCCGGCATGGCGTTGACAGCGTCCACCGCCCGCCGGCGTCCCCAGCCGGAGACGCCCCCGAACACCATGTCGTACACCGAGGCCCACCTGCGGTAGGCGGAACGGACGGACTCCGCATCGAGGGCTGCAGCCTGCCGGCGCGGAGCGGCGAGGGTCGGTTGGAATTGGGGCGCCATCCGGCTTAGCTACAAGCCACCCCGCCCCTGGGCAAGCCCTCACCCGGTCTGCCACCGCTCATGCAACGAGTTGCGCGTTGGCCGACGTGGTCAATCCATCAAGCCGCGTCTTCCCGGCGATCCCTGACCTTCACGTAAGCCAGGGCGGCGTGGGTCGGGCAATATGGCTTGCCAGGCACCGAATCGGCGTCGCAGAAACGAAAAGAGCGCGTCCCCGGTTCTCCGATCGGCCAGCAGCACTCCACCAGCCTGCCCCTGCCGGGCCGCGCAACGGCGCGCAAGGCCGGCGCGGCGGCAGGCTGTGCAACGGGCGGTGGAGCGACGGAAGGCCGTGCCACGGGCGGCGCGACCCGCGGCGGCTCGCAGTCCCGAACCGCCGGCATGGGCGCCAGGGTGGGACCTGTGACCCGGCGCGCCACCGGATTGGCAGCCTCGCCAGCGGCGGCGCGATGGATCGGGGACGGCCTGGCCAGCAGCATGAGCCTGTGCGCCTTGCCGACCACCGCGTTCTTGGAGATTCCCATCCGGCGGCCGATCTCCGCCGTGGAGTGCCCCTCCGTCCAAAGCGCCTTCAGCCGCTCGATGACATCGTCCGTCCAATCCATGGCTGGTGTCCCTCCGTGCGATGACCGCAAGATACGGTAATCCTCCGAAAGGCAGAGAGCCAGCCTCAAGATGCAGAAACTTGTGGGTAACTCGACCGCGGCCACTACGGGTTGTGTTGAATCGCCCTATTGAACCGGCTTGCCTAGTCTATTGCGACATGGGCCAGGGATTGCGCCGTTCAGCAGGACGCTGCCCTGCGCCCGCAAGGGAATAGTCACTCCCTTGACCCTCTATATGAAGGTGTCCAGAGGACGACCGTCCTATGGCGAGGTTTGGGGCAAAGCCCCGTTCTTGGCTAAACCCCTCGCAGCCCGTCAGCTATGGTGGACGGTCGTCTCGCGGACGGTGGCCGCAGGCGGCGCCGGATTGGCCGAACCCGGGGCGGCGATGGTGCCGGACGGGCGCTCGGCCGTCGCCTCCATGGAGGCGTCGTCCTCGGCCATGTTCTTCTTGAACGACTTGATGCCCTTGGCAAAGTCGCCCATCAGGTTGCTGACCTTGCCGCTGCCGAACAGCAAAAGGACGACCACGAGAACGATCATCCAATGCCAGATGCTCAGACCACCCATCTATTCCTCCTGGCAGGGCGGACGACACCCTGCGGACAAGCTTCAGCCCATGATCATAGGCCAGGCCGGTGGCCATGCCCATCCCAGCGAAGTGGCGTTGGCCCGGCCAAGCTTCAACCTCAGGCGCCAAGCAGCCTGCGCGCTTCCGCGGCATCCACCGCGATCTGCCGCCGCAGTTCCTCCAATCCGCCGAACCGGCGCTCCGCCCGGAGGAACGCATGGAGCGAAACATCCAGTTCCCGCCCGTACAGGTCTCCCTCGTAGTCGAACAGGTGCGCCTCCACCCGGCTGAGCGCTCCCTCCGCCACGGTCGGGCGGCGTCCGATGTTGGCGACGCCGGCCACCACCCGGCCATCAACCACGGCCGTCACGGCGTACACGCCGCGGGCCGGCTCCAGCTGGCGGCCGAGGGCGATGTTGGCGGTGGGAAAGCCGATGGTGCGGCCGCGCGCGTCGCCGTGCGCCACGGTCCCGCGGATGCTCCAGGGGCGGCCGAGGTCGGCGGCGGCACGTTCGGGATAGCCGTCCTGCAAGGCGCGGCGGATGCGGGTGGAGCTGATCGCACCCTGCGCGTCCACCAGCGGCGGCACCACCGTCAGGCCCATGCCGTAGGCCTCCGCACGTTCCGTCAGCATGGCAAGCCCGCCGCCGCGGCGATGGCCGAAGGCGAAGTCCGGCCCGCATGCCAGGTGGACCGCCCCCAGCGCGCCCTGCAGCACGTCCGTCACGAACTGGTCCGCGGTGAGCAGGCTGAACGCGCGGTCGAACGCCACCTCGATGACGTGGCGCACGCCCAGCTGGGCCAGCGCGTCGGCGCGGGCGGCGGGCAGGGTCAGGCGGAACGGCGGATCGTCCGGGCGAAACAGCTCGCGCGGGTGCGGCTCGAACGTCAGCACCGCGAGCGGGGCGTCCGGCCGGGCGGCATGGGCGCTGGCCAGGACGTGGGCATGGCCGCGGTGCACGCCGTCGAAGTTGCCCAGCGCAAGCGTCGCCGCCCGCGCCTCCGGAGGTAGTTCCTGCCAATCCTGGTAACGCTGCATCGCCTGCTCCCCGGCTGGAAGGCAAGGCCGGGCTCCGCCCAGACCCGCCGAAGGCCGAGGGCCTTTGGCGGAGTCCAGAGGCAGAGCCTCTGGCCTTGCCTGACGGCCACCCTCAAGGGCCGTTGTCGCGGCGGCGGCGGCGGTTGGCAAGTAGGGCGGCGATGCCGTATGGCCGGCGCGCCGCCACTCCGGGAGCG
>CAXTPP010000065.1:0-19292 GCA_964246185.1 uncultured Acetobacteraceae bacterium | reverse complement strand
CTCGTCGATCATCCGTTCCAGCGCCGCGCCCTCGCCGTGCAGCCCGGCGGCGCGCAGCGGCGGGGTGAGGTGGCCGATGGTGACCGCGCCCAGGCGGCGCTTGGCGGCGGCGGCCTCGCCGGGGTTGTTGACGATGAACGGATAGATCACCGGCAGCCCGCCGGTCAGCGCGCGCGGCCAGCACGCGGCGGACAGGGCCGCAGCCTTGCCTGGCAGCCATTCCAGCGAGCCATGGGTGCCAAGGTGAACCAGCGCGTGCGTGCCCTGCAACGAGAGATAGAACGCGATGTAGCCATGCCGCGGCGGCAGGTCCGCGTCGTGGTAGGCGGCGCGGCGGTCGCCCCGGTCGCCCCGGTCCGGCTGCAGCATGGCGGTGAGGTGGCCGAGCCGGACATGGCGCAGGGTGAACCGGCCGTCTGCCACGGCGGGATCGTCCGCCGGGTCGCCCCAGGCGTCCAGGGCGGCGGCTTGCAGGGCGGGCGGCAGGGTGGCGAAGCGGCGGCGGTACTCGGCCAGCGGCAGGAACGGCGTGGGCGCGGCGCGGCACAGCGCCTCGACCAGGCTGGCGGTGCTGGCGGGGACGGCCGCGTAGCCTGCCCCGGCCAGCAGCGCCGTGATGGCGGACAGGCTGGCGAACCCGTCCAGCCCCACCGCATGGCCGCGCTGCCCGCCGACGCCGGGGTAGTCGCTGAGCACCACCGCGACCCGGCGGTCCGCGGCCGGGGTGGCGCGCAGCCTGGCCCAGCCGGCCGCGCGGTCGGCGGCGAGCGCAATGCCGTCCAGGTCGGGCGCGTGGAAGGCGCGTCCGTCCAGCACCGCCTTGAAGGAGATGGCAGCCGTGAGCAGCCGGCCGTCCAGCTCCGGCAGCACGACCTGCATGGCGAGGTCGGCAGGCGTGAGGCCGCGGGTGGAGGCAAGCCAGGTTTCGCGGGAGATGCCGGCCAGGATGAGCTGGAGGACGGGGGCGTTGGGGAAGTCTAGGGGGGAGCTTT
Organism: uncultured Acetobacteraceae bacterium; assembly: GCA_964246185.1. Classification (GTDB taxonomy): domain Bacteria; phylum Pseudomonadota; class Alphaproteobacteria; order Acetobacterales; family Acetobacteraceae; genus LMUY01. The sequence continues at coordinate 18,300 of CAXTPP010000065.1, read as the reverse complement.
CCGTCGTGTGGCCCCCTTCACCCAGCCCTCTCCCTTGGGGTGAGGGGTCCGCGGACCGGGAGGAAAACCCGGTCGCGTTCAGCACCACCGCCGGCCGCCAAGCTGCCAAGGTCCGCGCCACGAAGGTTGCCGTCTCAGGGGCTTTCAGGCTGGCCGCGTAGATCGCCCCCACTGCCAGCCCGCGCGTCCGCAACGCTTCCGCCAGCGCCTCGACCGGTGCGATGTCCTCCGACAGCAGGTGGGAGCGGTAGAACACCACGGCCGCCAGCGGCCTTGCATCCAGATCGAGCGAATGCACGCCATGCTGTGGAACGATCTCCGCCGTTCCGGACTTGTCGGCCGCCAGCCCGGCCAGGTGCGCCATCAACGCGAGCGCCCGGCCCATGTTGGCCCGCCCGCCTTGGCGGAAGCACGCCAGCAACCTGCCGTAGGACTCCGGTGCGACAGTGGAGAGCGCCAGCAGCGCCGGGTCATCCCGCCCGTCCCCGGGCAGCACCGCGAGCGGGATCGCACGGGCGCGACACAGCGCCGCCACCTCCTCCACGCCGTAACGCCAATACTCCACCCCGCCCAGCAACCGCACGACGACGCAGCGCGCGTGCGCCACGGTCTGTTCCAGGTACAAATCCACCGAAAGCGGGTGGCGCAGCTTGCCGAGCGGGGCCAGGCGCAGCGACGATCCCGCTGCTTGGGCGGCTGCCAGCGCGGACAGGTCGGCGTCCGAGAACGACAGCACCACCAAATCCGCCGGCGCGTGGCCCAGATCGACGGCGGGCGCGGCTTCGTCCAGAGAGTGCGCCTCGCGGACCAGCAAGTGCATCAGGCAAGCGCCGCGATAATTGCAGCTTGGTCCATCCCGGCTTGGCCGATCACCACCAAATGGCCGGCGCGCGCCTCGCCGGGCGTCCAGGCGCGGTCATAGTGCTGGCGGAAGCGGGTGCCGACGCCCTGCACCGCCAGCCGCATCGGCCGGCCCGCCACCGGGACGAAGCCCTTGATGCGCAGCACGTCATGCGCCCCGGCCACCGTGGCCAGGCGGCGCAGCAGGGCGTCCGGCTCGGCCGTCTCGCCCATCGGCACCACGAAGCTGGCGAAGTCGTCGTGCTCGTGCGCGCCATCCTCCGCGTCGTGGCAGGAGGGGCGGGCGGCCAGGTCGTCCTCCGCCGCAGCGTCCAGCCCGAGCAGCACCGCCAGATCGACCCGGCCCTCGGCCGCCGTCACGAGGGCGGCGGGGCGCGGCAGGCTGGCGGCGACGTTTGCACGCAGCCGGGCCAGGGCCGCCGGGTCCAGCAGGTCGGCCTTGTTCAGCACCACCAGGTCGGCAGCGGCCACCTGGTCGCCGTACACCTCGGCCAGCGGGTTGTCGTGGTCCAGGGTCTCGTCGGCGGCCCGCTGCGCCGCCACAGCCGCCGGGTCGTCGGCGAAGCGGCCGGCGGCGACGGCGGGGCCGTCCACCACGGCGACCACCCCGTCCACCGTGACCCGGGCGCGGATGTCCGGCCAGCCGAACGCCTTGAGCAGCGGCTTCGGCAGGGCGAGGCCGGAGGTCTCGATCAGGATGTGCTCCGGCGGGTTCGGCCGGTCCAGCAGCGCCAGCATCGCCGGGATGAACTCGTCCGCCACCGTGCAGCACAGGCAGCCGTTGGCCAGCTCCACGATGTCCACATCCGCGCAGCCGGGGATGCCGCAGGAGCGCAGCGAGTCGCCGTCGATGCCGAGCGAGCCGAACTCGTTGACCAGCACCGCGATGCGCCGCCCGCCGGCATGGGCCAGCACGTGGCGCACCAACGTCGTCTTGCCCGCGCCGAGGAACCCGGTGATGACCGTGCACGGCACCTTCATGCCGGCAGCCGCCCCATCACCATCCGCGCCAGCGACGCAGCCCGCCTGGACGGCAGCACCGTGCCGGTCGGATGGCCGGCGTAGCTGCGCGCATAGGCCAGCAAGTCCCCGGCCAGCTCCGGCTGCAGCCGGCCCAGCAGGTAGGTCCACTTGCCGGGCATGGAGATGGCGGCGGCGCACCCGTCGCTGCACACGGACAGGCACTGCACCTCGCGCAGCTCCACCGCACCAGCGTCCGGGTGGGCGGCGAGCGCCGCGTGCATGGCGCGGCCGGGGGCTGCTTCGCCCTCCGCCAGGGAACGGCCGGCGCGGCAGGTGGTGCAGACGTGCAGGACAGGATTCATGCGGCAAGCTCCGTGGCAGGCACGGGCACCCACTGCCCCCGAGGCAAAGCCCCGGCGGTCGGCCTCGCATGGCCGCCAACCCCGGTGCACCCCGCCCGGCGTCGCAGTGGCAGCGCCGGGGCGAGAGTTGCGCCGGCAATGGCAGGTCTCCTGGCTCGCGGATCAGGCGCTGCCCCGGCGGCCTTCCCAGACCGTGCGGTCCAGTGGCGTGTGCCGGGTCAGCTCTCCGCTCACAGTTGCGGGGGCAGCCGCGGCGTCGAACCGCGTTCCCTTTTAACCCTCCGGGTGGAGGGACCATCGCCTTTTGTGTATGAGCCGCGGCGTGTCCGGTCAAATCACCTTCGTCCTCGGCGGCGCGCGCTCCGGCAAGAGCCGCCATGCCGAGGCGCTGGTGCAGGCGCACCCGCCGCCCTGGCGCTACGTCGCCACCGGCCAGGCGTTCGACTCGGAGATGGCGGAGCGCATCGCCGCCCACCGCGCCCGCCGCCCCGCCGGCTGGGACACGGTGGAAGCGCCGACGGAGCTGCCCGCGGCCCTCGCGTGCGACGCCCCGGCGCTGGTCGATTGCCTGACACTGTGGCTGGGCAACCTTGTGCTGGCGGACCAGGAACCGGACTGGCCCGCCCTGCTCCGCGCCCTGGACGCCCGCAGCCAGCCGACGGTGCTGGTGTCGAACGAGGTGGGCCTGGGCATCGTGCCGGACAACGCGCTGGCCCGGCGTTTCCGGGACATGGCCGGGGTGCTGCACGCGCAGGTGGCGGCGCGGGCGGACCGGGTGCTGTTGATGGTGGCGGGCCTGCCCATGGTGGTGAAATGAGCGAGACCGACCGCCACCGCGACAAGATGGCCCGGCGCAAAGCGGTGCAGGACGCCGAGGTCGCCGGCAAGACCGTGACCGAGCGCGGCCTGCTGATGGTCCACACCGGCCCCGGCAAGGGCAAGAGCACCGCCGCGTTCGGCCTCGCTTTGCGGATGCTGGGCCGCGGCCGCCCGGTCGGCGTGGTGCAGTTCATCAAGGGCGCGTGGAGCACGGGGGAGCGCACGGCATTCGAGCGGTTCGGCGCCATGGTGGAGTGGCATACCATGGGCGAGGGCTTCACCTGGGAAACCCAGGACCGCGCGCGCGACGTGGCAGCGGCGGAACGCGCCTGGCGGCAGGCGATGGCGCTGATGGCGCGCCCCGGCCTCGGCCTGCTGGTGCTGGACGAGCTGAACATCGCGCTGCGGTACGACTACCTGGCGGAGGATGCAGTGCTGGCCGCCCTGGCCGCCCGCCCGCCGGGGCTGCACGTGGTGGCGACGGGCCGCAACGCCCGTCCTGCCCTGCTGGCGGCGGCGGACCTGGTGACGGAGATGGGCGCGGTGAAGCACCATTTCGCCGCCGGGGTGAAGGCGCAGGAGGGGATCGAGTTCTGACGCCCGTTCCCAGCCTTATGTCATTTGACGACATAGGCGGGCCGTGTCATCCTATTCTGCATGGCTGACGCTACGCTGATCCTGCACCGCAAGCGTCGCTATGATGACGGTGCGGTTCTGGAATTAAAGCTCTGGCAGGTGCCCGCCGCCGTTCCTGGCTCCGCTCACCTGTTCAAGTACTCCTTATTCTACGGCGACGGTGGGCGCCGACTGGTTGGGTATGACAACGAGGCCGGCAAGGGCGATCACCGGCATTGTAACGAGCGGGAGGAAGCATATGCGTTCACCAGCTTCCGCCAAATGCTGGCGGATTTCCTGGCCGACGTGCGCCAGCTTAGAAGGGGCAGGTTATGAATGAAGACATGAAGATCGTCGTGGGCGGCACGGCTGAGGATGACGCCGCCGCATTCCTGGATGCGGTCGAACGGGCGGACCGCGGCGAGCCTGTGCATGAGCGGGTGCTGTCTTTCCAAAGCTGGGAAGGCCTGGCATCGGTGATGACGGGGGAGCGGTATCGCCTGTTGCGGCACCTGCATGCGAACCCTGAACCTTCGATCAATGCGCTCGCCCGATCGCTGGGGCGGCAGTACCGCCGGGTGCATGACGACGTGACGGTTCTGGAGGGTGTTGGGCTGGTGGTTCGGAACGATGGTTCCGTGCGGACGACGGCCGACGCCATCCAAGCGGAAATCCGGCTCTAACCGCCACCGCACACAGGCGTCCGAAAGGGCACTGAGAGGAACGTGCAGTGATCGTGCACCTGAATGGCTGGCCGGGCGTCGGCAAGAAGGCGATCGGCGAGAAGCTGGCGCGTCGGCTCGGAGCGCGGTTCATCCACAACCACCTCCTGCACGATGTCGCGATCGCCTGCGCCGGGATTGGCGACCCCGGCCGGTGGCCGCTCTACGAGGAAATCCGGCGCGCCGCCTACGACGCCTTGGCGGCTCGCCCTCGGGAGGAGGTTTTCGTCATGACCAACGCGCTCTGCGCGGGCGCGCCGCACGAACAGGCGGCTTGGTCCCACGTCACGGGTCTTGCGATGCGGCGCGGGGCAAGGCTCGTTCCAGTCGTTCTCGAAGCGGAGTTGACGGAGAACGAACGGCGGTTGCAAGCCCCGGACAGGATCGGCAGGAAGCTGACGGACCCGGCAGTGCTTCGCAGTTTCACCGAATGCGACACCATTCAGAAGCCCGACGTTCCCGAGTTGCTGGTGCTGGATGTGACCAAGCTCTTGCCGGATGAGGCTGTCGAGGCGATCCGGCATCACCTCAGCCTAATTCTTTGAAGTCCACTCCCGCCATCATGCTCCAAGGCACCGGCTCCAGCGTAGGCAAATCCTTGCTGGTTGCCGCCCTCGCCCGCGCCCTGCATAGGCGTGGCCTACGGGTGCGGCCGTTCAAGCCACAGAACATGTCCAACAACGCCGCCGTCACCCCGGACGGCGGGGAGATAGGCCGCGCCCAAGCCCTGCAAGCCCGCGCCGCCGGCGTGGCACCTTCCGTCCACATGAACCCGGTGCTGCTGAAGCCGCAGAGCGAGGTCGGCAGCCAGATCGTCGTGCAAGGCCGCGTGATCGGCCAGGCGCGCGCCCGCGAGTACCAGGCGATGAAGCCCAGCCTCATGCTCCACGTGCTCGACAGCTTCGCACGCATGCAGGCCGAGGCGGACATCGTGCTGGTGGAAGGCGCGGGCAGCGCCTCCGAGGTCAACCTGCGGGCAGGCGACATCGCCAACATGGGCTTCGCCCGCGCTGCCAGCGTGCCCGTGGTCGTGGTGGGCGACATCGACCGCGGCGGCGTCATCGCCAGCCTCGTCGGCACCCACGCGGTGCTGGACCCGGCGGACCGCGCCATGGTGCAGGGCTTCATCGTCAACCGCATGCGGGGCGACCCGGCGCTGTTCGCCGCCGGCATGGACACCATAGCGGCCCGCACCGGCTGGGACGCACTGGGTTTGGTGCCGTTCTTCGCCGACGCGCACCGCCTGCCGGCGGAGGATGCGGTGGACCTTGCCTTCGCCCGCAGGCCCGGCGCGAAGCTGCGGGTCGCGGTCCCCGTGCTGCCCTGGATCAGCAACTTCGACGACCTCGACCCGCTGGCCGCCGAACCCAGCGTGGACCTGCACCTGGTCCGCCGCGGCGCGGCGCTGCCGGTGTGCGACCTGGTGGTCCTGCCCGGCTCCAAGGCCACCATCGCCGACCTGGCCGCCCTGCGCGCGGAGGGCTGGGACATCGACCTGCGCGCCCACCGCCGCCGCGGCGGGCGCATCCTAGGGCTGTGCGGCGGCTACCAGATGCTGGGCCGCAGCATCGCCGACCCGGACGGCGTCGAAGGGCCGCCCGGCACGGCGCCGGGCCTCGGGCTGCTGCCGGTGGACACGGTGCTGGGCGGCGACAAGCGGCTGGTGGCAGTGAGCGGCGAGCTGGGCGGCGTCGGGTTCGCCGGGTTCGAGATGCATGTCGGGCGCACGGCAGGCGACGCGCCGCCGCTGCTGCGCCGGGCGGACGGCAGCCCGGACGGTGCGGTGTCGGCGGACGGGCTGGTGGCCGGGTGCTACGTGCACGGGCTGTTCTCGCACGACGCGCAACGGGCCGCCTGGCTGCGCCGCCTCGGAGCGGAGCCGGCCCCGCGCCAGCACGAGGCGGAGGTGGAGGCGGTGCTCGACCGGCTGGCCGCGCACGTAGAGGCGCATGTGGACGTGGACGCGCTGTTAGCGTTGGCGCGGTGAGCGCGAGGGTGATAGCCTAGCGGCATGAACGAGATGTCTCGCTTGCTGCCTAGGCGCATGAGCCGCGACGAGTTCCTTGTCTGGGATGCGCCATCGCCGCACCGATGGCAGCTTGTAGATGGTGAAACGGTCGAGATGGCACCTGCCAATCAGATGCACGGCCGTATCTTGGCCGAGCTGTCGCGACTGCTCGGCCATCACCTCCTCGAAATTGGCAGCCCTTGCGAGGTGGTCGACGCTCCCGGCATTGTGCCGCATGTGAGGGCGAAGATGAACTTCCGTGTTCCAGATTTGGGAGTGAGAGATGCATCCACAAAATCTGGCTCGATGATGGATGAGCCTCTTATCCTTGTGGAGGTTCTTTCATCCTCCAACGAAACTGAAACACAGGCTAACGTGTGGACCTACACCACCATCCCAAGCTTGCAGGAAATCCTGCTCCTGCGCTCCTCCCGCATTGAGACCGAGCTGCTGCGCCGTGACGCGGACGGCAACTGGCCGGCTGAACCACTGGCTATCGGCAAGATGGATGTGCTCGCGCTGGACAGCATCGGCTTCGCCGCCCCCCTCGCCGCGCTCTATCGCACCACCGGGTTGTAGCGCTAACCGCTCCTGGCCCGCCTGCCCGAACCGTCCTAGCGTCCTGCCAACGAAACGCCTGAAGCCGGCGTAATTGGGAGAAGACTCTGTGAACTTGAAATGGCTCGGGGCGCTTGTCCTTCTCGTCGCCTGGACCGGCGGCGCAGCAGCTGCAGACGTGCAGATGACGGAATACACCGTCCCCTCCGACCCCGGCATCCAGCTCTACGTCCGCGAGAAGCACCTGGCCAACACCACCGCCTTCGCGCCCGAGCGCATCCTGCTGTTCGTCCACGGCGCGACCTACCCGGCGGAGACCTCGTTCGACCTGCCCCTCGCCGGCCAGTCGATGATGGACATCCTGGCCGCGCGGGGATGGGACGTGTGGCTGGTCGATGTGCGGGGCTACAGCCGTTCCACCCGCCCCGCCGCGATGGACGGGCCGCCGGGTCAGGGCACGCCCATCGTCTCCACCGCGGACGCCGCGCGGGACGTGGGCGCCACGGTCGATTTCATCCTGCAACAGCGTGGCGTGCCGCGGATCAACCTGATGGGCTGGTCCTGGGGAACCTCCATCATGGGGCTCTACACCACCACCCACAACGACAAGGTGGCGCGACTGGTGCTGTATGCGCCGCAATGGCTGAGCAAGGACACCGTCCCGCCCGACGCGCCGCCGCTTGGCGCCTACCGCACCGTCGCGCGGGACGCGGCGCGGGCGCGCTGGCTGATGGGGGTGCCGGAAGACCAGAAGGCATCGGTGATTCCGCCCGGCTGGTTCGACCAGTGGGCGGACGCGACCTTCGCCACCGACCCGGTCGGCGCTGCGGAAACTCCTCCGGTGCTGCGCGCTCCCAACGGCGTCGCGCAGGACAGCCGGGACTACTGGCTGGCCGGCAAGCCGCTTTACCAGCCGTCCGAGATCCGCGTGCCCACACTGTTGATGCACGCCGAGTGGGATGCCGACCTGCCGACCTACCAGACCGAGGCATACTTCGCGCAACTGACCCACACGCCCTACAAACGCTGGGTGCAGCTTGGCCAAGGCACCCACACCGTCATCATGGAGAAGAACCGGATGCAGTTCATCCACGAGGTGACGGCGTTCCTGGAGGAGACAGACCCGCAGGCGCTCGACTGAGGCCTATTGCCAGCCGGATTTAGACCGCCCCCATGCTCCCCATTCGGTGCGTGGATTCCGACGCGCCAGTCATGGTCGCCAGCTCCCGGGCGCGGTGCGCGTCCATGTTGAGCCGCACCTCGCCATCCTTCACCGCGGCCACCGCGCTGACCGGCAGGTAGTGGTGGTGCAGCGCGCGGCCGCCGGGATCGTCCTGCTTGGTCAGCTTGATCCGATCCTCGTCCAGCTTGTCCACCGTGCCGACGTGCCCGCCGTCGCTGCCGACGATCGCCATATGTTCCTTGATCTGCGATGCCAAGGCGCTGCCGCTCATGCTGTGTCCCCCCATGTTGCCGCCCCATGTTGCCGCTGGGTCTCCGGTGGCCGGTAGGCAACGGCTGAGCCGGCGGCGGGATCGCCCGCGCGCGAAATTTTCATGCTTTCAGCCGGCCGGCAGGTCGATCCAGGACAGGTGGCCGCCCTTGCCGGCGCCCGTGTCCAGGAACACCGCCCGGCCGCCCTCGCTGCCAGACCGGATGTAGGGCCGCCCGTCCGTGCTGCGGCGGTCATGGCCGCAGTACACCGTCACACCGTCCGGAATCCGGTCCACCCAGCGCAGCACCCGCTCCGGGTAGCCGTCCGGCTGGGTGCGCCCCGTGGTCTGGCCGAACAGCGCGCGGGACAGCGCCGTGTCCACCCGGCCCAGGCCCGGCGGCGGCGTTTGGTCCAGCATCGCGGTGTGGAACCCGCCATGCACGAACACTCGGCGGCCGTCCACGATCCAGGCCGGCGCGCGCTCGATTGCACCCAGCGCCCGTTCCCGCAGCCGCGGCGCCAGGGAGGCCAGCGTCGTCTCCAGCGCGTGGTCGATGCGGACCGGCTGGCCACCCAGGGCGCGCCCCAGCTTGCGGTCGTGATTGCCGAGCAGGAATACGCCGCGCCCCTCCTCCACCAGGCGCAGCGCCATCTCCAGCGCGCCAGCGCTGTCCGGGCCGCTGTCGGTGAGGTCCCCCAGCTGCACCACGAACCGGTCAGTTTCGGCCGCGAACGCGAAGGCGCGGGAATCCCCGTGCACGTCCCCCACCACCCGCAGCGGTTGGCCCAGGGGAATGATCATGCGGCCTGCCGAATCGCCTTGAATGCCGAGAGCGCCCGCTCGCGTCCCTCGTCCAACGCCACGACCGGCTTCGGGTAGCTCCGGCCCAGCGTCACGCCCGCCTTCGCCAGCACGTCCGCCGGGGCGGTCCAGGGCGCGTGCAACCAGCGATCCGGCAGGGCGGCCAGCTCCGGCACCCAACGGCGCACGTACTGCCCGCCCGCGTCGAACTTCCCGCCCTGCGTCACCGGGTTGAACACGCGGAAGAACGGCGAGGCGTCGATGCCCGACCCTGCCACCCACTGCCAGGAGGCCGCGTTCACCGCCAGGTCACCATCGACCAGCGTGTCCCAGAACCAGCGTTCGCCATCCACCCAGGAGATCAGCAGGTGCTTCACCAGGAACGACCCGGCGATCATCCGCACCCGGTTGTGCATCCAGCCGCAATGCCAGAGCTGCCGCATCCCGGCGTCCACGATCGGCACGCCGGTCTGGCCGCGCTGCCAGGCGCGCAGTCCCGCCGGGTCGTCCCGCCAGGCGATGCGGCCGAACTCGGGGCGCAGCGGCGCGTCCGGCACGTGCGGGTTATGCCACAGCACGTTGGCGCTGAACTCGTGCCACAGCAGCTCGGACTGGAACACGTCCAGCTTGCCGCCTTGGGCCACCGCCGCGTGCCAGACCTGCGCCGGCGACAGCTCGCCCCAGTGCATGTGCGGCGACAGCATGGAGGTGAGGTCCTCGCCCGGCGTGTTGCGCCCCTCGGCGTAGTTGCCGAGCTTGGCCGCCATGAACAGCTCCATGCGCGCGTGCGCCCCGGCCTCGCCGGGCTGCCACGTCTCGCGGAACCCGGCGGCCCAATCAGGGCGGGTCGGCAGCAGCTGCCACGCATCGAGCGCGTCGGACGCTGCCTCGGCTCCGGTCAGGCGCTCCGGCGCTGGCTCGGGCAGCGGTGGGGCGCCCTTGGCGCGGCAGGCGTTGGCGAACGGGGTATAGACGCCGTAAGCGCCGCCGGTCTTGGTGCGGACGGAACCGATCTCATACATCGTGGCGGCCCGGTGCAGCTGCAGCGCCACGCCCTCCGGCAGCGCGGCGGACACCGCAGCCTCCTGGCGGCGCGCCCACGGCTCCGCCATGCTGCCCGCGTGCACCGCCGCCGCGCCAACCTCGGCCGCCAGGGCTGGGATGACGCTGGCCGCATCGCCCCGCCGCAGCACCAGCCCGACGCCGAGCTTGCGCAAATCCTGGCTGAGCGACGCCAGGCTGTTGTGCAGCCACCAGCGGTGCGCGCCGCCCATGCCCCAGTCTTCGGCCGCACCCTCGTCCAGCACATAGACCGGCAGCACCGCGCCCGCAGCCGCGGCGGCCCGCAGCGCCGGGTTGTCGGCCAGGCGGAGGTCCTGCCGGAACCACACGATTGATACATGCGCGTTACGCGGGGCAGCTTTGCGGTCAGTGAAGCTCATTCATGGCAATGTGTGGTGCCGGAGCGACGGCGGCAATGTTGCAGCCGCTAGCAGGCCGCCGGTATCGCCGCCGCCTGGCCAAGCGTGAACGCGAACAGCCGGTCCCGCCCCAGCAGGAACGCGCGCGCCCCGCCGGGGAACAGCCGGGCGATCGCCGGATGCCGCACGTCAAGCCCCCCGGTGAACGCCCCGAACGCCGGCAGCATCAGCCGCTGCGGCGACGCCACGAAGCAGGGCCGGGTGATGGTTTGCGCCCGGGTGGCGATGCTGGCCTTGGGGTGATGGTGGCCACACACCTCCGGACCCAGCCCGCCGGCCTCATGCCGGAACACGATGCCGTCCGCCTCCCACCACTCGGCCGTGACGCCGGGCATCCCCTCGGGCGGCGCTGGGTCGTGGTTGCCGAGCAGCCAGACGAATTCGTGCGCGGAGGCCATCGCGTGCAGCCGCGCCGCGTCCGCCCGCATCATGCGGCCTGGCCCGGCCGTGTCGTGGAAGCTGTCGCCCAGCGCCAGCACGGTGCGCGGCGCGTACCGCCGCAGCAGCGCCGCCAGCCGGTCCAACGTGGCCCCGGTGTCCCATGGCGGCACCAGGTGGCCGCGGGCGGCGCAGGCGGAGCCTTTCTCCAGGTGCAGGTCGGCCACGGCGAGCAGCCGGCGCTCCGGCCACCACAGCGCGCCCGCCGGGTCGAGCGTCAGGCCATGCCCGGCGAGGTGGATGGCGGTGGTCATGGCATCCCTCCACCGTCATGCCCAGACTTGACCCGGGTATCCACGCGGTGGGGTCGATTCTGATGCTTGCCGGCTTGAATTCGGTTTTGCTGCAACGGCGTGGATGGCCGGATCAGGTCCGGCCATGACAGGTCTTCCTGCGGTGCTCCGCGCGCCTTGTCCCGCCGCACCATCTTCGTCAAATTGGCGCGATGCACCGGATGCACCCGCATCGGCTCGGAAGACGTCGCAGCCTCCCCCGTCGCCTCGGCGATCAGCGCTTCCGTCTCCGCCAGCAGCGCGTCCTCGTCGTCCGAGGTGCGGACGAACTCGCGGCCGATGTCCAGCAGCACCGGCACCGCCAGGGGCGAGACGCGGTCCAGCCGCACCGTGCGCACCTTGCCCTCGACGCGCGCCAGCATCTCCGCGATGCGCCCCACGTCCGTAAGCCCGTGCGCCGCGTCCGCGCGGGTGGCGCGCAGCAGGATGTGGTCGGGCTGGTGGCGGCGCAGCACGTCGTAGATCAGGTCCGTGTTGACCGTCACCTGCCGCCGGGTGCGGTCCGCCCCCGGCTGCGCCCGATCCACCAGGCCGGCGATCACCGCCACGTTGCGGAAGGTGCGGCGCAGCAGCGAGCTTTCCGCCATCCAGGCTTCCAGGTCGTCGCCCAGCATGTCCTGCTGGAACAGCTCGGCCATGTCGCCGGGCTCGTGGGCGGACCACACCGAGATCACGTAGTCGGTGGCGACGAAGCCGAGTGGCGCCGCGCCGGCCCGCTCCATACGCCGGGTCAGCAACATGCCCAGCGTCTGGTGCGCGTTGCGACCCTCGAAGCAGTAGGCGACGGTGTACCAGCGGCCGTTGCGCGGAAACACCTCCACCAGCAGGTCGTCCGCCCCCGGCAGGCTCGATCGCGCCTGCTGCAGCGCTAGCCAGTCCCGCACCGCCTCCGGGAAGGCGGCCCAGCTGGACGGGTCGTGCAGCATGGCGCGCACCCGGGCGGCCAGGTTGGAGGTGAGCGGGTACTTGCCGCCGGCGTAGGCGGGCACCATCGGGTCGCCGCGCCCGCCCTCGGCGCACTCCACCGTGGTCTCGCGGATGCGCAGGTAGCGCAGCAGCCGGCCGGCGAACACGAAGGTGTCGCCCGGCACCATCATGTTGACGAAGCTCTCCTCGATCTCGCCCAAAGCGCCGCCGCGCTGCCCGGCCAACCGCACCTTCAGCAGCGGCATCTCGACGATGGTGCCGATGTTCATGCGCGCGATGCGGGCGATGCGGGCCGAGCGCACCTCCACCCGGCCGTCCGCGTCGCGGAACAGCTTGCGGTAGCGCTCGTAGGCGGACAGCGCGTAGCCGCCATCCTCCACGAAGCGCAGCACGTCCTCGAACGTGCCGCGGCTAAGGTCGGCGTATGGCGCGGCGGCGGTGACCTCGGCGAACAGCTCGTCCGGCAGGAACGGCGCGGCGCAGGCCATGAGCAGGACATGCTGCGCCAGCACGTCCAGCCCGCCCGGCCGCGGCGGCTCGCCGTCCAGCTCGCGCGCCGCCACGCCCTGCACCGCCGCCTCGCACTCCAGCACCTCGAACCGGTTGGCCGGCACCAGGATGGCGCGGCTCGCCTCGTCCATGCGGTGGTTGGACCGCCCGACCCGTTGCAGCAGCCGCGAAACCCCCTTCGGCGCGCCCACCTGGATCACCTGGTCCACCCCGCCCCAGTCGATGCCCAAATCCAGCGAGGACGTGGCCACCACCGCGCGCAGCTCGCCGCGCGCCATCGCCGCCTCGACCCGGCGGCGCTGGTTGATGTCCAGGCTGCCGTGGTGCAGCGCGATCGGCAGCGTCGCCTCGTTCAGCCGCCACAGCGCCTGGAACAGCAGCTCGCCCTGCGCCCGGGTGTTGACGAACACGATGCTCATGCCCGCCGCCTGGATGCGCTCCAGGATCACTGCGGCGGAGGCCAGCCCCATGCGGCCGGACCACGGCACCCGCGCCTCGCCCAGCCGGATCTCCAGCGCGGGCGGCGCACCCTCCGCCACCTCCACCAGCCGCACCGGCGCCCCGCAGCCGACATAGGCGGCGATGGCGTCCGGATACGCCACGGTGGCCGACAGCCCGACCCGGCGCGCCCCCGGCGCCAGCCGCGCCAGCCGCGCCAGGCACAACGCCAGCTGGTCGCCCCGCTTGGTGCCGGCCAGCGCGTGCACCTCGTCGACCACCACGCAGCGCAGCCTGCCGAACATCTCCGGTGCGGTGGTCTGGCTGATCAGCAGCGCCAGGCTCTCCGGCGTGGTGAGCAGGATGTTGGGCGGGTGCTCTTTCTGCCGGGCGCGGCGGGACTGCGGCGTGTCGCCGGAGCGGGTCTCGACCGTGACCGGCAAACCCATTTCCGCCACCGGCGCGGTCAGGTTGCGGGCCACGTCGGTGCCGAGCGCCTTGAGCGGCGAGACATACAGGGTATGGATGCCCGGGCGCGGATCGGCCGCCAGTTCCACGAGCGAGGGCAGGAAGCCGGCCAGCGTCTTGCCGCCGCCGGTCGGCGCGATCAGCAGGGCGGTGTCGCCCGCTTCGGCGGCGGCCAGCATGCCAAGCTGGTGGGCACGGGGTTGCCAGCCCCGTCCGGCGAACCAGTCGGCGAACTGCCTCGGGAGTGCGGCTGTCACCCTGAACGGTGAGGCTTGATGCTGGGGCTAAACCCGCTCCGCGACCCTGTCCGCCATCGCGGCCGCTGCCGACGGCGTCCGCCGGGTGAACTTCAACGTCCCGTCGTCCACCTTGCCGAGCCGCAACGCCAGCACGTCCGTCGGGTAGTGCTGCGGCGTCCGCCACGGGCCGGTCGCTCCCTGCCGCGGCAGCAGGTCGGCGGCGCGCTGCACGTAGCCCGAGGTCAGGTTCAGGAACGGCAGCTCCGCGACCGCCCCGTCCTTGGTGGGCAGGCCTTGGGCATAGCCGTGCCGGTCCATGTGCTTCAGCACCCGACACACGTACTCGCAGGTGAGGTCCGCCTTGAGCGTCCAGGACGCGTTGGTGTAGCCGAACACGGCGGCGAGGTTGGGCACCCCGCTGAACATGCAGCCCTTGTAGCTCATCGCCTTGGCCAGGTCCGCCGCCACGCCGTCCACCGTGACCTTGATGTTGCCCAGCAACACCATCTTCAGCCCCGTCGCGGTCACCACCACCTCGGCCGGCAGCTCCACCCCGGAGCGCAGCCGCAGGCCGTCGGCGGTGAACGCGTCGACCTGATCGGTGACGATCTCCGCCTTGCCGTCCTTGATCGCGTGAAAGAAATCGGCGTCCGGCGCGAGGCACAGGCGCTGCGTCCAAGGGTCGTAGCTCGGCGTGAAGTGCGTCGCCACGTCGTAGTCCTTGCCGAGCAGGCTGCTCACGCCGCCGATCAGCATCCCCTTGAACTTGGCCGGCTTGCGGCGCGCCAGGCGGACGAAGAACAGGCTCATCGCCACGTTGCGCCACCGGGTCAGCCGGTAGGCCAGCTTGGCCGGCAGATAGCGGCGCAGCCTGTTGGCCAGCGCGTCCTCGCTCGGGCGGGAGGCGATGTAGCTGGGCGAGCGCTGCAGCATGGTGACATGCGCGGCGGTCTCGGCCAGCTTCGGAACCAGGGTGACGGCGGTGGCACCGCTGCCGATCACCACGACGCGCTTGCCGGCGTAGTCCAGGTCGTCCGGCCAGAACTGCGGGTGGACGATGCTGCCCCTGAAGTCCGCCGAGCCGGCGAACTCCGGCGCGTGGCCGCCGGCGTAGTCGTAGTACCCGGCGCAGGCGAACAGGAAGCTGCAGGTGAACCGGACGGGCTCGCTCTGCGGGCCATGCTCGGCCTCGACGGTCCAGGCCGCGTCCGGCGTGGACCAGGACACGCTCTTGACCCGGTGGCCGAAGCGTATCTTGCGGTCGATGCCGTAGGCCGCCGCGGTGTCGCGGACGTAGTTCAGGATGGCGGGGCCGTCCGCGATCGCCTTGTCCGCGTCCCAGGGCCGGAACGAGTAGCCGAGCGTGTGCATGTCCGAATCGGAGCGGATGCCGGGATAGCGGAACAGGTCCCATGTGCCGCCGATGGTGTCGCGCGCTTCCAGCAGCGCGAAGCTCTTGCCGGGCAGCTTCCTGGTCAGGTGGCAGCCGGCGCCGATGCCGGACAGGCCAGCGCCGATGATCAGGACGTCGAGATGCTCAACCGCCATGTTGTTCCCCTTGGCCCTCATCTAGGCCCGCCCTGCCGGACCGGCAACCTGGGTCACCGGAGCGTTGCGCGACTCGAATTCAGCTTGAGCGCCTAATCTCCTGCTAACCCGCCCAGCGCATCGTCGCCGCACTGGGAACAGGAGCGTCGTTTGGACAGCATCGAATTCCGGGAAGCACGGCGCTGCCTGAGCGCGCCCATCCCGCAGATGGATGTGGCGGCCGATCTGCTGAGCCAGGCCTGCGATGCCTATTCGGCGGGCGACCACGGCCTGGCCCACGCCCTGCACGCGCCGGGCTAGCCGCGGCGAACTGGCGGCTCCGCGCCGGGGCGGCTAGGCTCCGGGCCAAGCAACCGGAGCGTCCGCCATGATCCACGTCGTCGCCCTCATCACCGCCAAGCCCGGCCAGCGCGCCGCCATCCTGGACGCGTTCCACGCCAACGTGCCGGCGGTCCGCGCCGAGCCAGGCTGCATTGAGTATGGCCCTGTGATCGACGCGGAAGGCGCGGGCGGGATGCAGGCCAAGCTGGGCGACGAGACCTTCGCCGTCATCGAGAAATGGCAGACCATGGACGCGCTCAAGGCCCACGCCAGGTCGCCGCACATGGCGGAGTACGCCGGCAAGGTGAAGGACATGATCGCCAGCCGCGCCGTCCATGTGCTGTCGGACGCCTAGCAGCCTGCCGGCCGCATGTTGTGCCGCACCATGGACCGGGACGCCTGGCCGATGAACGACGAACCGCCCAAGCCCGCCGCTCCGCCCCAACCGCAGGACCAGATGCAGGACCAGCGGGGCATCGTCGCCAGCGCGACCTTGCTGATCTTCAAGCCGGGGCTGTACGCGATCGGGTTCCGCGGCGCGGGCGATGCGGCGGATGACGCCGGGCCGCCGCTGCCCTGCGCCCGGCTGGAGCCGGTGGCGACGCCCGGCAGCCCGGGCCGCGCCTTCGTGTCCACGGTGCCGGAAGGCGGCTGGCTGTCCCGGCACACCGCCGCCGCCCACGTGCTGGTCGTGGAGGGCCAGGCCGGCGCGGTGCTGACCCTGTATCGCGCCGGCACTGCCGAGGCCATGCCGGAAGTACAGTTCCGCGCCCTGCCCGGCCCTGGCTCCGGCCCTGGCCCTGCGCCGCCGGCCGCCGGGGCGACCCTGCTGATCCACCTGGAGGGCCAGGGCGACCGAACGGGTGCCGCCGGCGAATGGCTCGGCGACCTGGGCGGCCAGTCCTGCATTGAGGGCTTCTGCGTCACGCTGCCGCCGGGGATGGCGGCGGCTGGGCTCGAGTACCAGGGCATCATGGGCGCTGACTGGCGCACGCCATGGTTTCCCGCCGGCACGTTCTGCGGCAGCCGTGGGCTGCGGCTGCCGCTGCTCGGGTTCCAGCTGCGGCTGGCCGACGCCGCGCCGTTCGAGTGCCAGGCGTCCGGCCACTTCGCCGGGCTGGGCATCGTCGGCCCGGGCATCGTCGGCCCGGTCGGCGGCGGCGAGGATTGCGCGGCGGACCGGATGCCGCTGACCGCCATGCGGCTGGAAATCCGGGCCAGGCACGGCTAGCCGGCTTGCGGCAGGCGCTGCTCCACGATGCGGGCGTACAGCCCGGCGCCGAACGGGATCGCCGCGTCGTTGAAGTCGTAGCGCGGGTGGTGCGGCGCTGCGCCCTCGCCGTTGCCGACCAGGATGTACGCGCCGGGCACCCGCTGCATCATGTAGGCGAAATCCTCCGAGCCCATGGTCGGCCCCTTGCGTCGGTTCACCGCCGCCTCGCCCACCAGGTCCACCGCCGCGTCGGCGTATTCGGCGGCATGGACGGGATGGTTGTCGAGCGGGGCGAAGATACGGCGGAAATCCACCGTCGCCACTGCGCCGAACCCGGCGGCCACGCCCTCCGCCACCCGCCGCAGCCGCTCCTCGATGCGGTCCATCACGGCATCGTCGAACGCCCGCGCGGTGCCCGACATCGCCGCCGACTGCGGCACCACGTTGTAGGCGTCCCCGGCCGCGATCCTGGTGACGCTCAGCACGGCCGTCTCGGTGGGGGCGATGTTGCGGGACACCACCGATTGCAGCGCCGCGCCGATATGGCAGGCGGCCAGCACCGGGTCGATGCTGCTTTCCGGGTGGGCGGCGTGGGAGCCGCGGCCCTCGACGCGGATGTCGAAGAACGCGCCGCCGGCCATGGCGAGGCCGGGGCAGATGGCATACCGGCCGACCGCCATGCCGGGCCGGTTGTGCATGCCGAACACGGCGTCGCACGGGAAGCGCTCGAACAGGCCGTCCCCCAGCATGGCCAGCGCGCCGCCGAGGCCTTCCTCGCCGGGCTGGAAGATGAAGTGGACGACGCCGTCGAAGGCGCGGGTCTCGGCCAGGTAGCGCGCCGCGCCCAGCAGCATGGTGGTGTGGCCGTCATGGCCGCAGGCGTGCATCACGCCGGGGGTGGCGCTGCGGTAGGGCAGGTCGTTCGCCTCCAGGATCGGCAGCGCGTCCATGTCCGCGCGCAGCCCGATGCGACGCCCGCTGCCACGGCCGCCGCCGGCGCGCAGCACGCCCACCACGCCGGTGCCGCCGACCCCGCGGTGCACCTCGATCCCCAGCGACTCGAGCGCCGCCGCCACGCGCTCCGCCGTGCGGTGCTCCGCCAGCCCCAGCTCCGGATGGGCGTGCAGGTCCTGGCGGAAGCTGGCCAGCTCGCCCTGGTAGCGGCGGATGTGGTCGATGGCGGACATTCGGCGCTCCGGGAGTTACGGAACGACGTTACAGCAGGATGGCAGCCGCCGGCCACCCGTTGACCCGGCGCATCCCGGCGGCTACCCCCGCC